>DPJL01000130.1:0-9905 GCA_003543035.1 Micromonosporaceae bacterium
CGCAGGAAGCCCTCCTTGTCAGCGTCCAAGATGGACACCAGGGAGACCTCGGGCAGGTCGAGGCCCTCGCGCAGCAGGTTGATCCCGACGAGCACGTCATAGTCACCCAGCCGCAACTCTTTGAGCAGCTCCACCCGGCGCAGAGTGTCCACTTCGGAGTGCAAATAACGCACCCGGATGCCGTGCTCGAGCAGATAGTCGGTGAGGTCCTCGGCCATCTTCTTGGTCAGCGTGGTCACCAGAACGCGCTCGTCCTTGTCCGTCCGCAAGCGGATCTCGTGCATGAGGTCGTCGATCTGGCCCTTGGTCGGCTTGAGCACCACCTGCGGGTCGACCAGACCGGTCGGCCGGATCACCTGCTCGACGAACTCACCCTCGGCCTGCCCGAGCTCCCACGGCCCAGGTGTCGCCGACAGGAACACCATCTGCCCCACCCGCTCCAGGAACTCGTCGAACCGAAGTGGACGGTTGTCCATCGCACTCGGCAGCCGGAAGCCGTGATCCACCAGGACTCGCTTGCGGGAGGCGTCGCCCTCATACATCCCGCCGATCTGCGGGATCGTCACGTGCGACTCGTCCACGACCATGAGGAAGTCATCCGGGAAGTAATCCAGCAGGCAGTGCGGCGGGCTGCCCGCCTCGCGACCGTCGATGTGGCGGGAGTAGTTCTCGATGCCGGAGCAGAAGCCGACCTGACGCATCATCTCCAGGTCATAGGTGGTCCGCATGCGCAACCGCTGGGCCTCCAGCAGCTTGCCCTGCTGCTCAAGCTCGGCCAGCCGCCCCTCGAGCTCCTCCTCGATCTGGCGAACGGCCCTGGCCATGCGCTCGGGCCCGGCCGTATAGTGCGTCGCCGGGAAGATCAGCAGCTGATCCACCTCGCGCACCACATCACCGGTGAGCGGATGCAGATATGACAGTTTGTCGATCTCGTCGCCGAAGAACTCGATCCGGATCGCGAGCTCCTCGTAGGCCGGGATGATCTCCAGCGTGTCACCCCGGACCCGGAATGTCCCCCGGCTGAAGGCGAGATCGTTGCGCGTGTACTGAATGTCCACGAGTCGCCGCAGCAGCTTGTCGCGCTCGATCTCCTCGCCAACCTTGGCCTTCACCGTGCGGGAGAGATATTCCTCCGGCGTGCCCAGACCGTAGATGGCGCTGACCGTGGCCACCACCACCACATCGCGCCGGGTCAACAGGGACATCGTCGCCGAATGCCGCAGCCGCTCGACCTCCTCGTTGATCGAGGAATCCTTCTCGATGTAGGTATCGGTCTGCGGGATGTAAGCCTCAGGCTGGTAATAGTCGTAGTAACTGACGAAGTATTCGACGGCGTTGTTGGGCAGCAGCTCACGGAACTCCTTGGCCAGCTGCGCGCAGAGCGTCTTGTTGGGCGCGATCACGAGGGCCGGACGCTGCAACTGCTCGATGAGCCAGGCCGTGGTGGCCGACTTACCCGTGCCCGTGGCGCCGAGCAGCACGCTGTGCCGATCGCCTCGCTTCACCCGGCGGGTCAGATCGGCAATCGCGGTGGGCTGGTCGCCGGCGGGAACAAAGTCACTGACAACCTCGAACTTGCCGTCGAGCCGGGGGATATCCAACGCCATACAAAGAACCTAACTCGCGGGTGTGACAAGTGCGCCTGAGTCAGTCTTTCAGCAGGTCAGATAACGCTAAGTAAGTGACCAACTCCGATGTAGTAATTGTGTGGGATGGGTCACCACGATACCGTCGTGGGGTAGGCCGCTCGCGGCGGCCGCCCCGCGATGGTTAACCGGTCGCGGCCGGACCTCCACACCGGCCGGCCAGCGGCTGGCGCACCGATAGCAGCCCCGATCCGCCCCACCGCAGGATCGGTGAGCGCATCGACGTGCGTACCGTATCATCGCGCCGGGCTCGTCGCGGGCGGTCTTAACTCCCGCGTTGATCATGAACTTAAGGTCTTGGTGGACGGCGTGTCGCCGTTCCCAGAGTCTTGGTCAACAAGAAGGGCGTCACTCCAACCTCGGCGGCGCAGTTGCATCTGCCGTGGGACTCACCGAACGCCTCCCCCGCCGCCGGATAGTCAACCTACTGGTAGCAGGCATGCTCATCGCCGGAGTGGTCGCCGCGCTCAATAGCGGCCTCATCGCCTGCTCTTCGAGTAAGCCGAACGGTTCGCGGCCGCTCAAGGAGGCTGAGCTCAATCGGCTCGCCGCGATGCGGATGCACAACTTCAGCGACGGCGGCGCCGGCATCACCGGGACCATCGGTGTCGCGGGCAAGCAGACTGCGGTCGACGGCTGGGTCGACTGGCGAAGGGCATTGATCTACCTCTCTGCCTCCACCGGCGGCTCCACTGCGCTGGTTCAGGCCCGTCCCGGCGTGGTGGCCATCCGCCCGGGCGACCCGGCGGCACCGATCACCGGGCAGCCGCCCAAACAACCTCCCGCCGACGGCTGGCGGGTCCGCCCGATCAATCTCGCCGGCGAACAGAAGGCTCCACTGGACAGCCTGCTGGCGTTTCTGTTCATGGTGGCGAGGGATCAACCGGACCGAGCGGATCTGTTGGCGCCCCTGAAGAACGAATGGGTCCGGCGCGACACCACCCAGGGCACCGAGGTGGATGTCCTCCTCGGCCCGGCCGTGCTGCCAATTGCGCCGGCCACAGCGACACCCACACCATCACCGGAACCGACCCCATCCTCATCCCCGAGCGCAAAGCCCTTGGATCCCAACGCTCTTGACTCCCACGGCGGAGCAGTTGGTTACTGGCTGGACGGGGGCGGGCGGCTGCGGAAGGTGGAAACTCTGCTAGCGCCCAGCATGCCGACGGCGATCGACTTCCTGCGCGACGCCAAACCCGAGTTCACCGCGATCGACGCCCTCGGCGGCCGTGACATCGCCCCTCGCGAGGTGAGCGAGCCTGAGGCGACACTGCTGTCGGCCATGCGGCAGCGCAACTATCGGGCTCGGTCGGCACAGCTCACGATCACCCTGCCCGTGTTGCCCGGAGCGCTGCGGCGCGCCAAAGGCTGGCTCGATTGGCAGCGCGGGATCAGCTATCTGTCCGTTCAGGACATCGACGACGCGAGCTACGACGTTCTGTTGCACGCCAACAAGAGCAGTGTCGCGATCCACAAGACCGGTGGCCGGGCTCCGGACACACCAACCATTCCGGCCCCCAAGGGCGGCTGGGAGAAGGCGGAGTGGAATCAACTCAGCGGCACCTCCGGCCTGACCGAGCTCGACATGCTCGTCTATGAGGCGCTCGCGATGGGCGTCAATCAGCTCGACGATGCCAAGTCGATCCGGGGCGGAGCGCGGCGACTGCGGGTGGACGTACTCAACGGCGTCCCGGTCGGGGTCTTCGAGCTGCCAAGCGTTATCGAGCAACAGGTTTCCGCACCGGGGCAGGCGCGGATGCGGTACTGGATAGACAATTCCGGTGTGCTGAGGCGACTTGAGGTCCGCACCGGGACAGGTGGCCTGGCTCAGCTTGATCTGGATCTCGGAGCGAAGCTGCCGGCCAACCTGCCCAGCACAGTCAGCTAGGCTGATTCAGCTCGGCCCAGAGCTTGTCCACTTGGGACTGAAGATCCGCCAGCGATCCCTCGTTGAGGATCTCGAAGTCGGCGACCGCGTGCCGCTGTTCATCGCCTGCTTGGGCGGCGATCCGCGCTTTCGCTTCCGCCTCAGGCATTCCGCGATCGCGGACCAGTCGTTCGATCCGGGTCGCCTCGTTGGCGAAGACCACCACGACGGCTTCGTACTGTGCGGCGAGCCCGGCCTCCACGAGCAGCGGGACATCGTTGACGATGATCGCGTCGGACGGCGCGGCCGCGGCCAACTCCATGGCCCGCAGCCGAACCAGCGGATGGATGATGGCCTCGAGCCGCTTGCGTGCAGCCTCGTCGCCGAAGACCCGGCGGCCCAACTCGGCCCGGTCAAGCTCGCCCGATGCGGTCAGGATGTCGGGACCGAAAGCTGCCACGACGTCGACAAGTCCTTGCGTCCCAACGGAAACGACCTCGCGGGCCAGTTGATCCGAGTCGATGACGACCGCGCCGAGCTCGGCCAGACGCCGTGCCACAGCACTCTTGCCCGAGCCGATTCCGCCGGTCAGTCCCACCCACCGCATCGGCCCATCTTCGCATGCAGTGAAGGCGCAGCGGCGCGCCTAGTGTGAAACGGACCAAACACCCCATATGGTTCGCGCGTGGAACAGCTCAGCCTCGTCATCTCCCACCGTCGCATCGGCCCGAAGCATCGGACCGGCACACCGGGCCTTGTCCCCTATCGCCATCGCACCATTGACTCGGGTGCCCAGAAACGAAGGCCCGCACGCCATCTGAGGCGTACCGCGCGACGCATCGCCGGGTCGCAGGTCGCCATGGCCTTCGCCGGCGCAACCGCCCTCGTGCTACTTGTCCTAAGTGGATACCACGCAGCCGAAGGTGCCGCCATCGTGCTCGGCATGTTCTAAAGGCGCGCACGCAAAAGGCCCGGCCGAAGCCGGGCCTTTTGCGTTAGGTACTCAGTTTCCGCCGGCGAGCTTCTCGCGCAGCGCGGCAAGTGCCTCGTCGGTGGCGAGGGTGCCGCTGGGCTCCTCCGCCGCCTTAGCAGGCGCCGGGGTGGAGGTGGACACGTTGCCGGTCGGCGGAGCCTCGGCGGCGGCGACAGCGTCGGCCGCGCGTGAGGTCTGGACCTGCTTGGTGTGTGCCTCCCAGCGCTCGCGGGCAGCCGCGTATTGCGTCTCCCACAGCTCGCGCTGCTTGTCGAAGCCGTCGAGCCACTCACCCGTCTCCGGGTCGAAGCCCTCGGGGTAGATGTAGTTGCCCTCGTTGTCGTAAGTCGCGGCCATGCCGTAGAGCGTCGGGTCGAAGTGCTCCTCGCCCTCGACGAAGCCCTCATTGGCCTGCTTGAGCGACAGCGAGATGCGGCGACGCTCGAGGTCGATGTCGATGACCTTGACCATCACGTCCGAGCCGACCTGCACGACCTGCTCCGGGATCTCCACGTGGCGCTCGGCCAGCTCGGAGATGTGCACCAGGCCCTCGATGCCGTCCTCGACGCGCACGAACGCACCGAACGGAACCAGCTTGGTGACCTTGCCCGGCACGATCTGAGTGATCGCGTGGGTGCGGGCGAACTGACGCCACGGGTCTTCCTGGGTCGCCTTGAGCGAGAGCGAGACGCGCTCGCGGTCCAGATCGACGTCGAGCACCTCGACCTCGACCTCGGTGCCGACCTCGACAACCTCGGACGGGTGGTCGATGTGCTTCCAGGACAGCTCGGAGACGTGCACCAGACCGTCGACGCCGCCGAGATCCACGAACGCACCGAAGTTGACGATCGAGGAGACGACGCCCTTGCGGACCTGGCCCTTCTGCAGCTTGTGCAGGAACTCGGTGCGCACCTCGGACTGCGTCTGCTCAAGGTAGGCCCGGCGGGACAGCACCACGTTGTTGCGGTTCTTGTCCAGCTCTATGATCTTGGCCTCGAGCTCACGGCCCACATACGGCTGCAAGTCACGCACTCGGCGCATCTCGACCAGGGAAGCCGGCAGGAAGCCCCGCAGGCCGATGTCGAGGATGAGTCCGCCCTTGACAACCTCGATGACCGAGCCACGGACGACGCCGTCGTCTTCCTTGATCTTCTCGATGGTGCCCCACGCCCGCTCGTACTGCGCGCGCTTCTTCGAGAGGATCAGGCGGCCCTCTTTGTCCTCCTTCTGGAGAACCAGGGCCTCGATGTGGTCACCGACAGTGACAACCTCAGCTGGGTCCACGTCATGCTTGATCGACAACTCACGCGAGGGGATCACACCCTCGGTCTTGTAGCCGATGTCGAGCAGGACCTCGTCCCGATCGACCTTGACGACGGTGCCTTCGACAATGTCGCCGTCATTGAAGTACTTGATGGTCTCGTCAATCGCGGCGAGGAATGCTTCCTCAGAGCCGAGATCGTCGTCGGTGACCTTGGTGGCGCTCGAGGTGGCCTCGATGCTGCTCGTCATGTGGACTGTTGCTCCGGTTGAATGGCGTCGTGCAGACTCCTGGGCGACGCCCCACGCCTATCGCCTGACGACGATGGCAGATCTGCTCCCTGCTGAGATCCACTGCGATTTTTCCGCGAACGTACGAGCGCCTCGAACAGCTTACCGTGCGCATTACCACATGACGCAACCCCACCCCTGTGGTGACGCTCCTCTCTAACCGCCCATATCCTCTGTCAGTGGATCCTGGCGCTACCCGTCGTGCGGTGACGGCCGACGAAAACCTGCGCGCCTCCCGCGGCTGGTGGGACCGTGATGCCGATAGCTACCAGGGCGAACACGGCGATTTCCTGGGCGAGACGGATTTCGTCTGGTGCCCCGAGGGCTTGCGCGAGGCCGATGCGCAACTGCTGGGCGATGTTCGCGGTAAGCGGATTCTTGAGCTGGGCTGCGGCGCGGCGTCATCGTCACGCTGGCTGGCCACTCAGCGTGCCAAGCCGGTTGCTCTGGATGTGTCCGCCGGCATGTTGCGGCACGCTTCGGCTCTTAACACCCATTCGGGGGTACCGGTTCCGCTTGTCCAAGCCGACGCGGCCGCGCTCCCCTTCGGGGCGGAGTCGTTTGACATCGTCTGCACCGCTTTCGGAGCCGTGCCATTTGTCGAAGACTCATTGAAAGTCATGCATGAGGTCCACCGGGTCCTGAAGCCGGGCGGGCGCTGGGTCTTCTCGGTCACCCATCCGATGCGCTGGATATTCCTCGACGATCCCACCGAGCACGGGCTGGTGGCTGTCCACTCGTACTTCGACCGCCGCCCGTATGTCGAATACGACGAGCTCGGCGAGGCGACATACGTCGAGCACCATCGGACCCTCGGCGATCGCCTTCGCGAGCTGGTCGCGGCGGGATTCACTCTGGTCGACCTGATCGAGCCCGAGTGGCCGGAAGGGCATGAACGGATCTGGGGTCAGTGGTCTCCGTTGCGGGGGCGGCTTTTTCCCGGTACCGCCATATTCTGCTCTTTGAAAGATCGGTAACGAACGACCGCGGCCAGCGATACACCAGCATGCGTAAACGCCTTGTTGCCGCGATCGGCGTAATCCTCGCCGCGCTCGTGGTCATCTCGCCACCCGCCACCGCGACGATCGCTCCGGTGATCGCCGGCGGCGGATCCACCGCAATCGACGTGCGTAACAGCGCACCGGTGCTGGCTCCCACAGCGGCACAACTGTCGGCCGTCCGCGCGATCGCGGGCACGGCAACGGGGATCCGGGCCACCTGGGACGACCGGTATGGCACGCCCCGCACGCTTCGTGGGGACGGCAGGTGGCTCACCGGGCCGCGGGCGGGAGACCACGTCACGGTGGCGCGGGCGTTCCTCAATGATCATCGCGACGCCTTCGGGCTCTCCGCCGCGGACATCGCGGCGTTGGCGGTAACCCGCGACCACCAGCTGCCCGGAACGGGCACACATGTGGTCAACTTCGCGCAGACATACGCCGCCGGTACCGGCAGGGTCACGGCTGTCCGGGGTGGCCGGCTGAGCGTCGCGGTAGCAGGTGACGGCAAGGTGCTTTCCTACGCCGGAAACTCGGTGCGGGCTGGCGAGCTGGCGACCGGTTTCACACTGTCCAAACTGGATGCAGTGATAAAAGCGGCGGGTACCGTCTACACGCCGGCGATCCAGGGCCGGCTGGCCGGGTTCGATGTGGTCGCACGCGGCCCGTTCGGCGGCGAATCGTATGTGCAGCAAGCCGCTTTCGTCACCGGCCAGGGTGTGCGCCCGGCCTTCCGGGTGCTCTTCGTGAAGTCCATCAGCGAGGCATGGGACACGGTCATCGACGCGGCCACCGGCGCAACGCTTTACCGCGCGAACCTTGTGGCGCATGACGCCGAAGGCACCGTCTACGAGAACTTCCCAGGTGCGCCAGGCGGAGGAACCCCGGTCATCAAGCCCTTCCCCGGATACGCGACCGGCCCGACCACGCTCGGCCCGAACGCGAGCACCTACGCGAACTATTCGAACTTCCTGGTTCCCGCCGATCAAGCGCCCAGGCCGGTGAGCCCGACCAGCCAGTTCAACTACGTGTATGCCAACAACTGGGGCCGTACCAACGGCCAAGCCGTCCCGCCGAGTTATGCACTCGATCTGGATCCGGCTGCCACCAACCTGTTCTGGCATCACAACCGGATCCACGACGAGCTCTACGGCCTCGGCTTCACCGAGTCCGCCGGTAACTTCCAAGGCGGCGACCCGATCCTCGGCCTCGTCCACGCCGGAGCCCTCAGCGGCGGTGCGCCCACCTACACCGGCCGCGACAACGCTTACATGCTCACGCTTCCGGACGGCATTCCGCCGTGGAGTGGGATGTTCCTTTGGGAGCCAATCAACGACGTGTTCGAGGGCCCCTACTCGGACGGCAACTTCGACGCCGGGATCATCGAGCACGAATACGTGCACGGGCTGACGAACCGTTACGTGGCCGCCGAGGACAACTCGCTCAACAGCCACCAGTCCGGTTCCCAGGGCGAGGGCTGGAGCGACTGGTACGCGCTGAACTACCTGTACCGCAACGGTTTGCAGAACACAGCCGTGCTGGGCCAACATGTCACCGGTAACGCCGGCCGTGGCATCCGCAACTGGAGCTACGATGCCAACCCGACCGGATTCGGTGACATCGGCTACGACCTCGGTGGCGCGGAGGTGCACTCCGACGGCGAGATCTGGACCACGATCCTGTGGGACATGCGCAAGGGACTGGTCGCCAGGTACGGCGAAGCCGCCGGCGGCGAGATGGCAGCTCGGATGGTCACTGACGCCATGCCGCTGTCGCCCGCCGATCCCTCCTTTGTGGACACCCGCGATGCCATCCGGTCGGCGCTGGACAACCGCTACCATGCCCGCGCTGACTACGCCGAGATCGTGGACACCGTCTACGACGCGTTTGCCCGGCGTGGTCTCGGCAAGCAGGCGTCGAGCGTGGACGGCAACGACCTCGATCCCATCCCATCTTTCGAGCACCTGAACCCGGCCCGAAACGGGCTGCTCAAAGGCGCTGTGGTCAACGCGTCTACCGGTACCCCCATAGCAAATGCCAAAGTGATGCTCGGCGTTTTCGAAGCCCGGGTAACACCGCTGCGCAAGACCTCGGCCAGTGGACAGTTCGCGGCTCCGGTGGCAGGCGGCACCTACTCGGTGACCGTCCAGGCACCCGGATTCGGCTCCCGGACCGTCTCCGGCATCACCGTGCAGGCCGGCAAGACGAAGTCGCTGAAGTTCAGCCTCGCCCCGAACCTCGCCTCCGTCGCGAATGGTGCGACGGTCGTCTCGGCGACGGGCGGGAATGCTGCGAAGATGCTCGACGACACCGAGGCGAGCTCGTGGACCGTGGCCAAGAACGGCAACGCTGTCGTCAGGCTGGCGGCACCGGCGAAGATCTCCTCGATCCAGGTGAGCGCCTTCACCACCAGCCGGTTCGAAGGACTGCGCGACTTCACCGTGCAGACGTCTACCGACGGCGTGCTGTGGCAGACGACACTGGCCCGGCCCAACGCCTTCAGCTATGAGATCCCCCGGCCGACCGCACCGGATCTGCATTACCAGGTGTTCACTTTGGACACTCCGGTGCAGGCGGAGTACATCCGGTTCTGGGCGGACGCGCCGCAGGGTGAGACCAAGGCCAACGTCCAGGTGGCCGAGGTTCAGGTGTTCTCCAAGACGGTGACCGGGATCGAGCCGTTGCCGCCGCAGCCGCCAGACCCGCCCGTCACCGACACCGGGACCATCGCCGTGGCAAACCCGTCGGTCGGCCAGGTCGACGACACCACCGGGGTTACCGCAACGGCGTTCAGGTCCACCTGTGCGGTCCCACCACTGGCGGTGGGCATTGACGGCTGGGGGAACCAGCTGCCGAGATCGGGAGAGCGG
>DPJL01000130.1:10129-10295 GCA_003543035.1 Micromonosporaceae bacterium
CCAGGTCGACGACACCACCGGGATTACCGCCACCGCGTTCAAGACAACCTGTGCGGTGCCTCCGCTCGCCGTGGGAATCGACGGCTGGGTGACCCAGCTGCCGCCAAGCTTCGGCGACGGTGTCCATCAGGTCAAGGTGGTGGGTAGCTCCGCGGCACCCTATGAC
>DPJL01000130.1:10682-10872 GCA_003543035.1 Micromonosporaceae bacterium
CGACGCGCAATGCCAGCTGATCGGCAGCGCAGCCTCAGCTGCGGCCGACGAGTCGGCCACGCTACCCGGGGACACCAGGTTCGTGCTGACACAGCTTTGGCTCGGCGCGGCGGTGCCGATCACCGTCACCGCAACCGATACGCAGTAACCAATCGCGGGCGCGACCCTGACCAGATCGGAAGAGCACACG
>DPJL01000485.1:0-6599 GCA_003543035.1 Micromonosporaceae bacterium
GCTCAATGCCGGTACCACTACTAAAATGATCACGATCTTTTTGACGGCTGCGACATCATGACGTCGCAGCCGTCCCCCGATGTCCGCGATGTGGTCCGCGGCACCCCTGGCCAGCGCCAGGCGGATAGTGTGTGCGGCGCGGTTGCGTGCCGGTTGCTCGAAGAACATCAATGGGGGAGGGCGATGATCCGATTCGGCGTGCTGGGGCCGTTGCGAGTGGAGCGCGACGGGCATCCTGTGCCGGGCCTGAACGCGCTCATGGTGCGCCGACTCCTGGCAGCACTGCTAAGCCGGGCCGGTGAACTGGTACCCGTCGAAGAATTGATCCTTGTTCTTTGGGGCGAAGACGCACCGCCTAGCGCGCGCAAGACACTGCAGGTCTACGTTCGTCGTCTCCGCTCAGCCCTTGGCGAAGACCAGCGGATCGTGCACGAGCCGGCCGGCTACCGGATCCGTGTCACCGAGGACGAGCTCGACTCAGCTCAGTTCGCTCAACTGGTGGCCGCTGGTTGCCGCGAACGGACCCCTGACCTGCTCAAGGAAGCGCTTGGGTTGTGGAGGGGAGCCGCATTTGAGGATGTACGTGAGCATTCGCCGCTGCTCGATGAGGCACGGCGGCTCGACGAGGAGCGGCTGCGGGTCGAGGCTGAGTGGGTTGGGCTTCAGCTGGAGCTAGGCCGCCACGACGAGGTCATCCCGCACCTGGCAAAGCTCACCGAAGCCCACCCATTTCGGGAAGACCTACGCGGGCACTTGATGCCGGCACTCTACCGCGCAGGGCGCCAAGCAGAAGGATTAGAGCTTTTTAGGTGTACCAGGAAACTGCTCGACGACGAGCTCGGCATCTCACCCGGGCCGGCGCTAAGTCGGTTGCACGAATCGATTCTGTGCGCATCGCCTGAGCTCGATCTCGCGCCGACGACTTCGATCGTCCCCCGCGAGCTGCCGGCCGACGTGGGTGGATTCGTTGGCAGGACAGCACAATTGCAGACTCTCGACGCGATGATCCCGGATTCTTCGCCGGTCGTGATTTCCGCAATCGCCGGCACAGCAGGAGTCGGAAAGACCGCGCTTGCCGTTCATTGGGCTCGCCGAGTCGCCTCACGCTTTCCCGACGGTCAGCTTTATCTGAATCTCAACGGATTCTCGTCGTCCGCTCCGATTCGGCCGATCGAGGCGTTGGCTTCTATGCTTCGATCAGTAGGCGTGCCGTCGGAGAAAGTGCCGATGGAGGAGGCGGATGCGGCGGCACTCTTCCGTTCGACCGTTGCGGCGCGTCAGATGTTGATAGTGCTCGATAATGCCCGCAGCGCGGATCAGGTCCGCCCGTTGTTGCCGGGCAGCAACGGTTGCCTTGTCCTGGTCACCAGCCGGAACAACCTGAGTGGCCTCGTCGCCCGCGAAGGCGCCCGCCGCCTCGACCTCGACGTCTTGTCGCCGGGCGAGGCTCGCGACCTCCTTGCCCGGATCCTGGGCGACGCCCGCGTACGGGCCGAGCCGTCAGCCGTAGACGATCTGGCGCAGGCGTGCGCCTACCTGCCACTCGCCCTCCGAGTCGCCGCCGCCAACCTGAACGATCAACCTCACCGAACCGTCGCCGCTCACGTCGATGAACTCCGTTCCGGGAACCGACTGGCGTCGCTGGCCGTGGAAGACGATGACCAGGCCGCCGTGCGGTCGGCGTTTGATCTGTCCTATCACGACATTGAAGCCCCGGTGCGCTCCACGTTCCGCCTACTCGGCCTCGTGCCCGGCCGCGACTTCACAATCGACGCGGTCGCCGCCATGGCAGGACTTTCACACTTGGAGGCATCCCGTCACCTTGTCCGGCTCTCCAACGCTCACCTGATCGAACAGGCCGCCCCGGAGCGCTACACCTTCCACGATCTCCTCCGGCTCTACGCCTCAGAGTGCGCTCACGCCGAAGACGGCGAAAGCTCACGCACATCTGCACTCCAGCGCCTCTTCGATTGGTACATCCACACCGTGGAAGCAGCCGCGAAGCAGCTCTATGCCAATCTTGTCCGCCTACCTGTTCCTCCGGCAGGGGAGGCGGCGACGCCCGTTAGCTTTGAAGGCCCTGCAGCGGCTACCGCGTGGCTCGATTCCGAGCGGCTCAACATCATCTTCACGATTCACTACGCTGCGGAGTTCGGCCCATCTGAAGCAGCATGGCTTCTGGCTAGCGGGATGCGCGGCTATTTCGCCCGCCGACGACACATGGTGGATTGGTTGCCTGCAGCCACCGTGGCACTCGCGGCCACCGAGAGTGCAGGAGACGCTCGAGCGCAAGCGGTGGCTCATCTTGTGGTCGCTCATGCAAGCCAGGCTCAATACGCTCATCAGCAGGCGATTGACCATCTACAAGCCGCCGCTGCTTTGGCTGAAGACGTTTCGTGGCCACAACTAAGGGCTACCTGTATCGGCAACCTTGGTGGTCTCTACTACGAAATGGGATCGATGGATAAGGCTGTCGCCGTGGTGAGACAGTCGCTTGAGCTGAGCAGGGATGTCGGTCACCTCAATGGTGAAGCCCAGGCGCTCAGCAATTTGGGCTTGCTTCTCACGAGGTGCGGTCAGCTCGACGAAGCTCATGAACTGCTGCAGGAGGCGCTGAGGCTATACGGACAAAAGGGGGCCGCCGCCACACCCCTGAGCATCGCACTGACTCAACTGGCTGATGTGCTTCGCCTTCGAGGCGACTTGGGACAGGCGGATGCGTTTCTGCGACAAGCCCTCGTGGTAATGCGGAGCGTGGCGGGTGGAGACGCCTTCATGCTGGAAATGCAGGCCGAGATCTACTTGGACGGTGGTCTGTATAAGGAAGCCATGGAGCTAGCTCTAGCTGCCCGCCTGGGGGCGGTGCGGGTGAGCGATACACAGGTGGAGTCGGAGTCCCTTGTGGTCATCGGGACGCTTCATGCGAATGCGGGCGAATTCGGAGCCGCACTAGTCCAGCATTCCGCAGCTCTCGCCATTGCTAGGCGGGACGGCATTCGTTATGCGGAAAACAGGGCTGTGCTGGGTGTTGCGCATGCACATTGGGGGCGGGGATTCCACGATCTTGCCCACGACGCTGCCATTGAGGGGCTGCAGTCGGCTCGCAATTATGGATTCGCCGTATTGGAAGGGCAAGCGCTTACGCTGCTCGGCCGAATCGCATCGAATCGCCAGCAAAGTGGCGAAGCGCTCGACTCTGCGGAGAAGGCGCTGGAGAACCATCGCCGCACGGGGTATCGGTTGGGGGAGGCGGATACGTTGACGTTGCTTGCTGAACTGGTGGCCGACCTCGACACCGCACTGGCTCACCGACACACGGCGGAGGAGATCTACATTGGCGTGCGGTCGACGGTACGCAAGGAGTTCAGCGCCTGATGTCTGGATCGGCGAGCACAACCTTTACGGGAGGGCTAGGCTCTCGTTAGAGTCGGATCTGTTTTAAAGGGCCGACAAAATACCACCGAACGGCTATACTTCCGCGAGTCGTCGGCGTGGCACGCCGGGCGGACTTCCGTACCCTGAGTGCCCTATGGCACGATCCTCATAGTTCTTACGACCTCACCTGCTGATAACCGCTGGAGCCGACTATGCGTACGAGGAAGCTTGGCCGCTGGTTACTCGGTGGTGCGTTGGCTGCGGCCGGAGTCGCAGCAGTGCATGGGGGCTCCACCGGAACACCTGCTCACGAGGCGACCGCTTTCTCCTGGGAATCCGTCGATGCCGGCACCGCATCCGCGCGCCAGGAGACTGAGTCCACGAGTTCGGAAGCGTCGGCAACAGATGATTCACAGGTACCTGCACTCACTGATGAGAGCTGGGAGTGGGGCTGAGCCGGACTCCAGGCTTCTGTCCACTCAGGTGACGAGGTGAGTCTTGGCAAGAGTCGAACAGGCTAGGCGTCGTTCTCCTGAGTTGGTGTGGCTGCTCACCGGCCCGTTAGCAGTGCTTACTACCGGCTTGGCCGTATACGTTGGTTTCCGTAGCGCGGAACCTCTGGGTAAATGGCCGCTTGCTGCGGTCTTCATTGGACTATTCGTCCTGGCTGATCTGTTTCGGCTCACATTTGAGGTAAGACGGCAGACCTTCATCCTGACGCTGAGTGAGATTCCGTTCCTCCTCGGCCTGTACTACATGCCGCCGGTCACTTTCATCATCGTTCGGATCCTCGTGGCGGCTGTGATCCAGTTCCGCCGAAAGCTGGCCCCGGTCAAGGCCGCTTTCAATATCGTCTTGATGGGTCTGGAAGCAGTCTGTGCGACCTTGGTGTGGGTGTCTTTAGGGCCCGTGAATGCCCAGAATCCATCAAGCTGGCTGCTACTTACCGTGGCCATTTCCGTCGCGACCCTGGTCTCTCTTGGTGGAGTGGTCAGTGTCATCACCTTGGTACAAGGGCGGATACCAGGCCCACAGTTGGTCGCGATCGCGATGCCTGGGACGCTGATGGCCCTGGTTAACACCTCAGTAGCTCTTGTGGTTCTGCTCGCCTTGCAGCAAAGCGAATGGGCTCTTGCGCTAATCGCAGTTCTCTTGGTCTTCTCGGTTTTGGCGTATCGGTCCTATGCACAGTCGATTCGCCAACACCGAACGTTGAGTGAGATCTATGACCTCACTCGAGCAATCTCGGAAACCCCTCATGACGGCACGTTGCCCGATACCCTTCTTGCCCGGGTAAGGCAGCTAATGCAGGCCGAGTACGCGACCCTGTGGATGCCGGCTCAAGGGCGACACCCCGAGGTGATGCTCACCGCGCGGACTGACGACAAAGGCCTGGTGGATGTTTCGGCGGCGCCGGAGGTGCTCCGGAAGAGGGCGGTCGAAAGTGGCGAGACCGTAGCGGTGGGCACGCAACTGGGCGATGACCAACTGCGGTCTGAGCTGCGGGATTCAGGTGTCAAGGACGCGATCGTTGTTCCCTTGCGGGCCGGTTCTGCGGTGATCGGCACGCTTGAAGTCGCGGGCCGCCTTGGGGATCTGACGCATTTTGGGGAAGCTGACGTACGGCTGTTGGAGGCGGTGGCGGCGCACGCTGCGGTGGCTGTGGAGAACAACAGGCTCGTCGACCGGCTGCGATTTGACGCCTATCACGATGCGCTGACCGGATTGCCGAACAGGCGCCGCATGATCCAGGCCTTGGATGAAGCTGTGCGGGTGCCTACGCACGGCGAGGTTGTGGCAGTGCTGATGTTCGATGTGGACGGTCTGCGCGACGTCAACGACTCACTGGGGCACGCGGCCGGTGATCGGCTGGTTGCCGAGGTGGCAAGCCGGCTGCGGGCCACTGCGCCGCCAGCCGCGCTGGTGGGCCGGGTCGGCGGAGACGAATTCGTGGTCACTCTTCGTACGGCGAGTGCTGAGACTGCGCTCGCACTCGCGACCCGGTTGCGTACCCAGCTGCAGGACCCGATGACGATCGGGACGTTGACATTGGACGTTGACGCGGCGGCCGGGATCTCGCTGCATCCGGAGCACGGCTCCGACCCGGCGATGCTGTTGCAGCGGGCCGATGTGGCAACTCATGCGGCGAAGTCGGCGGCTAACGGGGTACAACTATTCGATCCCGCTCTTGAATCACGATCGGTGCGGCGCCTCGGTCTGGCCGGTGACCTGCGGCGGGCCTTGGACAACGGAGAGCTTGAGGTCTATTTCCAGCCGAAGGTCAGCCTGCGTGATCGCCGCCTGGTCGGCGTGGAGTGCTTGGCGAGGTGGGAGCATCCGACGCACGGTTCGGTGGCGCCGGAAGACTTCGTGGCGGTCGCCGAGCACACCGGTCAGCTGGGCCGACTCACCGAGGTCGTGCTGCGCGAGGGATTGCGGCGGGCCAGGCAATGGGTGGACGCGGGACGGCCGCTATCGGTAGCAGTCAATCTTTCGCCGCGGACGTTGCACGACAACGACTTTCCGTCGCGTGTGGACAATCTGCTGCAGCACTATGGCGTAGCCCCGGACAGGCTCACGCTGGAGATCACCGAAGATGGCGTGGTCGAGGACATCGATCGTCACCTGCCGACCCTGCGTCACCTGTATGACCTGGGCGTTCGCCTGGCGGTGGACGATTTCGGGACCGGCTACTCCTCGCTGTCGTATCTTCGCCGGCTGCCGGTCCATGAGGTGAAGGTGGACCGCTCGTTCGTGCAGGGGATGGCCACTGATCCCGGCGATCTTGCCATCGTGCGGGCTGTCGTGGACATCTCGCGCCACTTCGGGCTGGCCGTGGTCGCCGAAGGGGTCGAGAGCGAGCTCACGCTGGAGCTGCTGGACGAGATCGGGTGCGATATCGGCCAGGGATTCCTGTTCAGCCGCCCATTGCCGTATGAGCGTCTGGAAGCCTGGCTCGGGGCGCAAACGGATGCCGAGCCGACACCGGCAGGCGAGGTTCGGCGCCTACGCGCTGTTGGCTGACACACGCCAACCCGATTTCCGGTCGCGAAGGTTGTTGTGTACTCTTACCGAGGCACTTCGCCCCCTTAGCTCAGTCGGCAGAGCGTCTCCATGGTAAGGAGAAGGTCTACGGTTCGATTCCGTAAGGGGGCTCGGTTGGGCTCAACTCGGCCCGCCACGGCGGTGTAGCTCAGATGGCAGAGCAAGCGGCTCATAATCGC
>DPJL01000485.1:6895-8389 GCA_003543035.1 Micromonosporaceae bacterium
GTCGCCGGTTCAAGTCCGGCCACCGCTACTAGGTCACAGCGAGTGGCCGCTTTTGGCGTCATCAAGGTATTTTTCAACAGCACCGAGTAAATCCGAAGTAGAAGGGCACTCCTGTGGCCAAGGCGACTGATGTACGTCCAAAGATCACCATGGCGTGTGTGGACTGCAAGGAGCGCAACTACATCACCAAGAAGAACCGGCGTAACGACCCGGATCGGATTGAGCTGAAGAAGTTCTGCCCTCGCTGCGGCAAGCACACCGCCCACCGCGAGACTCGCTGATCTTGTCTTTTCCAGGAGGGGTGGCCTATATGGGCCGCCCCTCCTTGGCATAGGTTCTTCACATGCCGTTAGACCAGTCGTTCGTTGGGCGGACCTATCCGCCGACTGCCCCTTACCAGGTGGGGCGGGAGAAGATCCGGGAGTTCGCTACTGCCGTCGGAGCAAGCGACCCCGTGCACCACGACGTTGAGGCGGCCAAAGCCGCGGGATATACCGACGTGGTCGCGCCTCCCACCTTCCCCATCGTGATCACCATGGCGGCACTGAAGCAGATCGTGATGGATCCCGCGCTCGGCGTCGACTACAGCCGGGTGGTCCACGGTGACCAGCGGTTCTCGTATACGCGCCCGGTGGTGGCAGGCGACGATCTTGTTGTGGTCAATCACATCGAAGAGATCATCACCAGGGGCGGGCACGACTTCCTGACCACTCGCCAGGAGGTCCAGACGACCGGCGGCGAGTTGGTGGCAACCGTTTGGCACAAGACCGTTGTTAGGGGTGCGTGACGATGGCGCTCGAGGCTGGACAGGTACTCCCGGAACAGGTCTTCAGAATCACCAGAGCTGATCTCGTCCGCTACGCCGGGGCATCCGGGGATTTCAATCCCATCCATTGGAGTGAGCGGACCGCAAACAGCGTTGGTCTGCCCGGCGTGATCGCCCACGGCATGTTCACGATGGCACTAGCCGGTCAGGCGGTCGCCGTATGGGCTGGTAGAGGCGATGCCGTCGTCGATTTCGGGGTGCGTTTCACCCGGCCGGTCCCGGTGCCGGACACCGATGATGGGACCGAGCTGAGCTTCACCGGCTTGGTCAAAGCAGTCGAAGGTGATCTTGCGACCGTCGAGGTAACCGCGACCTGTGGCGGCGAAAGGGTTCTCGCCCAGGCTCGCGCGAAAATCAAGCAAAGCTGACGGATTTTTGGGGGGTAGCCGGTTGGCCCGCTCGGCCGGTTACCCGTACACTGGTCGGCCGAGGGGTCCTATAAGGGCCCCTCCTAGGGGTGTGGCGCAATTGGCAGCGCAGCGGTCTCCAAAACCGCAGGTTGCAGGTTCGAGTCCTGTCGCCCCTGCAGCGTTCTATACGCGGTCTCCTCGAGGTACCTTCGCAGAGACCGAACCACCCCGCGATATGGAAGTAGGGCGAAGTGGCCGAGAGCAACCGGCGCGGCGATGAAGACGCTGCGGAACACGTTGATGACGTGTTCGACGACG
>DPJL01000485.1:8691-9868 GCA_003543035.1 Micromonosporaceae bacterium
TCGACGACGACGCTGCAGCGGATGACGACACGGCCTCGCGCAAAGGTGGCACAGCCATCAAGGAGCGGGCCAAGTCCGAGAAGGCGGAGAAGGTCGGCTTCTTTGGCCGCATCGGCCGCTTCATCCGCGAGGTCATCGCCGAGTTGCGCAAGGTCATCTGGCCGACCCGCAAGGAGCTGCTGACCTATACCGCAGTGGTGGTGGTTTTCGTGGCGATCATGCTGGCGATCGTGGCTGGACTCGACTTCCTCTACGCTAAGGGTGTGCTGTTCGTCTTCGGCAACCCGAAGTAAGCCCACGGCCGGATAATCCGGCCGGATCACTGGAAGTGAGTGTTCGACCGTGTCCGAGCAGGACGAGACGACCCAGACGGTGGATGAGACCACCGGTTCCATCGCCGTAGCCGAGGAAGAGTTCGATCCCGCGACCGAGCTGCGGCAGAAGCTGCGCTACGCGCCCGGCGACTGGTATGTCGTGCACTCCTACGCCGGCTACGAAAACAAGGTCAAGACCAACCTCGAGACCCGGATCACGAGCCTTGACATGGAGGAGCACATCTTCCAGGTCGAGGTGCCGACCCGCGAGGAGATCGAGATCAAGAACGGCAAGCGCACCCAGGTGCAGAACAAGGTCTTCCCCGGCTATCTGCTGGTGCGGATGGATCTGACCCCCGAGTCCTACTCCTGTGTTCGCAACACTCCGGGAGTGACCGGCTTCGTGGGTTCCACCGACCGCGCCGACCGCCCAGCGCCGCTCAGCCTCGATGAGGTGCTCAAGTGGCTGCTCCCGACGATCGAGCAGGCGGCCGGGGCCAAGAAGGCCAAGCCCGAGGTGCGCGTGTTGGACTTCGAGGTCGGCGACTCGGTGACGGTCACCGACGGCGCCTTCGCCTCACTGCCGGCCACCATCAGTGAGATCAACGTCGATCAGCAGAAGCTGAAGGTGCTGGTCTCGATCTTCGGCCGGGAGACCCCGGTGGAGCTGAACTTCAATCAGGTTTCCAAGATCTAATTCGGGTACGTTATCCTAGAACGTCCGGCCTGTGCTGACCGTGCACGGGCCGGTTTCTACTGAATCCACAAGCCCAGGAAGTAGACATGCCTCCCAAGAAGAAACTCGTCAAGACCTTCACGCTTCAGTTGAAGGCCGGTCAGGCCACGCCTGCTCCGCCAGTGGG
>DPJL01000484.1 GCA_003543035.1 Micromonosporaceae bacterium
GACGCCGTGGTCGAGGTACTCGGATGGGATGAGGCATTTTTGGGGGTCGACAGCGACGACCCGCACGCATTGGCCGGCCGGGTGCAGAGTCGGGTACTGGAATCCACCGAGCTGCACTGCACCGTCGGGATTGGACAGAACAAGCTGCAAGCCAAGCTGGCTACCGGCTTCGGGAAGCCGGCCGGGATCTTTCAGCTGACCCAGGACACCTGGTTCGAGGTGCTCGGCGACCGGGGGACCGACGCGTTGTGGGGCATCGGATCCAAGACGGCCAAAAGGCTTGCCGCTCTTGGCATCCACACGGTCAATGAACTAGCGGCCACCGATCCGGCTGAGCTCGCTGCCAAGGTCGGCCCCACGACCGGGCCATGGCTGGTCCTGTTGGCCCGTGGCGGAGGCGACTCACCCGTGAGCGACGAGCCTTACATAGCAAGGGGCCGCGGTCGCGAGACGACCTTCCAGCAGGACCTCGAAGATTGGGCGGACGTGCGACGCGAGGTGTTGACGCTGGCTCATTCCCTCATCGAGGATCTCGAACGGCCGGTTGCCCGCGTCGTGCTGAAGGTGCGCTACAAACCCTTTATTACCAAGACTCACGGGCGTGCGCTCAAGGAGCCGTCGACCGATCCGGCCGCGATCGAGGAGGCTGTCCTCATTGCGTTGGACCGATTCGAAGGGCGGCGGCCAGTACGGTTGCTGGGTGTCCGCATCGAATTCGCTCTACTCCCGGCGGAGAGCGCGGGTGACACCGGTGATTAGCGCGGTGGCGAGCAACCAACCCGCGGCAGTAAGCCCGTAAGCCAGCCACCTTGTCGTGCCGACCGGGGCGAAAGCGTCGCGCAACCCGAATGCGCTGACCGGTAGCAGCAGGTCCAATGTGTACATGGTCGCGTCGAAGTGGCGAGCCGGCCCGGCGGGCAGCGGAGGAATCGCTGAGAAGACCAGGGTGCCGACGATGAGCGCGAAGGCGAACCATGCCGCCGCCCGCCAAGGCCGGTACCCGTAACCGACCGTCCAATCCAGCAGATGGCCCACGATTCTGGTGGGAAGCCTCAGCTCGTGGCGATGGCGGCGTTGCTTCTCGAGCAGCACGCGGTGCGCGTCGGCATCGGCGCCGAGCTTGCGATAGAGCCCGGCCAGCTGCTCATAAGGCTGAGGTCGGTAGCCATCCTGGTCTCGCCTCAACCACTTCAGCCGCTCCACCACGGTGACTCGGGTGGGGCCGGCCTCTATGGCGTCGTATGCGAAACCGTCGAGCGCAACGGCGGCGGGCCAGCTCTGTGGCGCATCGCGGAGCACCGCGCAGCGGGCGTGGCGAAGGTCGACCAGGCCCGAGATCGGTTGCGCGGTGCGGAGATTGAGGTCATCGATGATCGCGTTGTTGAGTGACAGCGCGCCGATCAGGTTGCCATCGGCGAAGCTGAGCTCGCCCTCGACTCGGGCCCGAGGGAGCTGAATGGTCCCCTCAGCTCGGAAGCCGCTGCCGCACAGCATCCGGCCGAACACGTGCATGTTGTCGCCGTGAAACGCGATGCCATCAGGGTTGTGCAGCTGAGTCCCGTCAAGGAAGGCGCCGCCCAGTAGGCGCGCCCCGACGAGCCGGAACCCACCGTGGACGGTCAAAGGGTTCGGGCTGGGCAGGCCGGAGTAGGAGACACCGAAGACGGCGCTTTCGACGGTCAAGCCACCCGCGAACAGCGCCCAGTCGCCGGGGTTGATCAGATGTGTGCCACGCAGCTCAAGCTCACCGGTCACGGTTGCCCTGGTTAAGGCCAGTCGCCCTTTGATCACCGATTGGTTGAAACTGAGCTGCCCGTCGACCCGCATGAGCTTGCCGCGGAAGCCGGGCAGCTGGCAGTCGAGCATGCTGATGCTGCGCGTGCTCGACTCCGCGAAGTCCGGGGCTTCATCCAGTTGACAGGCCTCGAGCCAGAGCGGCACGGCGATAGAGGCACAGTTGAGGTTCAGCAACCCGGTGATCTGGGCGGCCCGTAGCCGCACGGCGGGTGCCTTGCCCGGCTCGATCGGAAGGACGCCGCGTAGCAGGGCGGCGATCACCTCGGCACGGATCTTCGGCTCGGGCGCATCTCGCAGATCGACAACTGTGCCGTCGGGAAAGGCATGCCAGAGCTTCTGTTCGGCAGCCGTCAGCGAATCGGGGGTGAAGGGCACCGGATGAGATTAGCTCAGTAGCCCGGGGCGTAGGAGTGGTTGGCTCGGCGGCTGAGGATGAGGTCGAGCACCAGGCCGGTCCACCCGGTTTGATGCCACGCGCCCAAGCCCTCGCCGGTGTCGCCGTTGAAGTATTCGGGGAATACCAGCAGATCCTTCCAATCAGGATGGTCACGCAATCTTGCGTCATCGCCCCACATCGGGCGGTGGCCGTCGCGGTTGGCGGTGAACAGAGCGATGAGCCGATCGGAGAGGTCGTCGGCGATCTGCCCGATCGGGATCTTCTCGCCGGACCGAGTGGGATATTCCACCAGCACGTCATCGTGGTAGAAGTGGGCGTACTGCCGCAGCGCCTCGATGAGCAGATAGTTGACCGGGAACCAGATCGGGCCGCGCCAGTTGGAATTGCCGCCGAAGGTGCCACTTCGCGACTCGGCCGGCTCATAGCCGATGGTGAAGTCGTGATCCCCCAGGCGAACCGAGAACGGCTGCTCGAGGTGGGCGCGGGAGAGAGTGCGTAGCCCATAGGGCGACAGGAACTCTTCCTCGTCCAGCATGCGCATCAGGACCCGGCTCAGTCGGCGCGAGCTGACGGCCGACAGCAGACGTTGCTGTTGTCCGCTCTGGGCTATCCGGCGCTCGCCCAACACCTCGGCGAATTCCGGCTTCTCGGAGAGGAACCAGCGCAACCTGGTGGCCAACTCGGGCAACCGTACGAGGGTCACCGAGCTGAGGATGGTGGTGGCGCACAACGGAAGCAGCCCGACGATGGAGCGCACCTTCAACGGGACGGATTTGCCGTCGGCCCGCTTGATCTGGTCATAGGAGAACCCGTCCTCGTCGTCCCAGAGTTCGCCTGCGGCGTAAGCGATGTAGGCGAAGTGCTCGAAGAACTTCGTGGCAATGTCGGCCCAGACGCGATCGCGGGCGGCCAGCACGAGCGAGATCTCGAGCAGGTTCAGCGCGTACATCGCCATCCACGCCGTCCCGTCGGACTGCTCGAGCTTGCCCTCGACGGGCAGCGCGGCCGAGCGATCGAAGGGGCCGATGTTGTCCAAGCCGAGGAAGCCGC
This sequence comes from Micromonosporaceae bacterium, assembly GCA_003543035.1. Taxonomy (GTDB): domain Bacteria; phylum Actinomycetota; class Actinomycetes; order Mycobacteriales; family Micromonosporaceae; genus Rhizocola. The sequence goes on from DPJL01000484.1 coordinate 3,245, forward strand.
CCTCAAAGAGATTGTTGCCGTTGGAGTCCTTGCGGTTGACCCACCAGGTGAAATTCAGCAGCAGCTTGTGCATGATGTGGCCGAGGAACTCGTAGTCACGCGAGCCGTCGAGCTCGAAGATCTTCAGGGACGCCCACGCGTGCACGGGTGGGTTGACGTCACCGAAAGCCCATTCGTAGGCCGGGATCTGGCCGTTGGGATGCAGGTACCAGTCCTTGAGTAGCAACAGCATCTGCTCCTTGGCGAATTGCGGGTCGACGTGGGCGATCGCGACGCAGTGGAAGGCCAGATCCCAGGCAGCGAACCATGGGTACTCCCACTTGTCGGGCATCGAGATCACGTCGAAGCTGCTCATGTGCCGCCAGGCCGAGTTACGGCCGTGGGTGTGCCCGGCCGGTGGCGCGGGGGAGGCCGGGTCGCCATCCAGCCATCGACCGACATCGAAGTGATAGAACTGCTTACCCCACATGAGCCCGGCGACCGCGGCCCGGGCCACGGCGGCCTCGTCGGGCGAGGTGCCCGGTGGCATGAGCGCGGCGAAGTACTCGTCCGCTTCGGCTTTTCGCGTGGCCACCACCTCGTCCCACTCACCCGTCACCACGCCGTGGGTCAGCCGCAGTTTGATCTCGCGCGTCTCGCCGGCCGGAACCTCGAGGACGTAATGCAGCGCAGCCTTGGTGCCAACCAGATCCGGGTTGACCGTGTCGGCACCATGGATCAGATGATCGTTGATGCCGTCCTTGGGATAAGGCGAACGATTCGGCAGATCCCAAAGGCGTCTCGCGTTGGTCTCGTTGTCGCACGCGAGCGGCGCGGGCTCGCCGTCGCCGCGCAGAGTCAGATCGCCGAGCACCTTGTGCTGCGCGTAGAGCAGAGAGGTGGAGGCGTGGATGGTGGGTTGGTCGTCGCGCCCCGGCAGGCCCCACGACCACGTGTTGCGAAACCAAAGCGTCGGCAGCACATGCAGAGTGGCGGTTTCCGGCCCTCTATTCGCGACGGTCAGGCGGATGCAGAGGTCGGTCGGGCCTGCCTTGGC
>DPJL01000303.1:0-23075 GCA_003543035.1 Micromonosporaceae bacterium
CGCGGGGGAGCCGCTGTCGCTGCAGGCTCACCCAAACTCGGAGCAGGCACGGGCGGCCTTTGCCGCCGCGCATCCGTCCTACATCGACCCCTACCACAAGCCCGAGCTCATGCTGGCGCTCGAGGATTTCGAGGCACTATGCGGCTTCCGCCCGGCTGCCGAGTCGGCGGAAATCCTTGGCGGCCTTGGCATCGCGGCTCTCGAGCCGATTGTCGGCCGACTTGCCGAGGGCGACCTCCGGGGCGCGGTGACCGCCTTGCTGACGTGGCCAGACGATCAACGCGAAGCGGTCGTTGCAGCGGTGGCTGAGCGGGATCAGCTCGCGGGCAGGCTCGCCGGCTACTACCCCGGTGATGTGGGGGTGGTAGTGGCGCTCCTGCTCAACCACATCACTCTGCGCTCCGGCCAAGCAGTGTGGATGCCCGCCGGGACGTTGCACGCCTACGTTCGCGGCTCAGGGGTCGAGGTGATGGCGTCGAGCGACAACGTGCTGCGCGGTGGGCTGACCCGTAAGCCCATCGATGTGGCGGAACTGTTGCGGGTGCTCAGCTTCGAGGCCCGGGAGATCCCGATCGTCGGGCAGGAGACGGTCGCCGCCGGCGTGGTCACGTGGCCGGTCCCGGTGCCCGACTTCCGGCTCTATCGCGTCCGGCTCGACGCGCAACCATCGATCGAGCTTGATCTAACTGGTCCGCGGACGGTCCTCTGCCTCTCGGGAGCGATCACCGTTTCCGATAAGGACGGCGAGGTGAAGCTCACTGGTGGTGAGTCTGCTTTCAGCTCCGCAGCCGGCGGCACGATGACCTTCGCCGGCGCCGGTGAGGCTTACGTCACTTCGCTTTAAAGGGTTTCACTCAAGTTCACTCATTCGGCTTTTCAGACTTGTCCGTTTTGCTTGACATGATCCCCACGGAGTGTGACTCTGTAACCACGCAGCGTTATCTGACGATAAGTCCGAGCCACGCGCGAGGGAACCAAACCGGGGGGAAGTGAGGTCCGGTTCTTGCACGCGGAAGGTCCGCGTCAGGAACCGGGCCTCACGCTATGCCGTACTGTGTTTGATGCACTGGTCAGCCGACCGACATGGAGTTTCACGAATGACCCGTACCCTGTCCTCCGACGATTACAAGGTCGCCGATCTCTCGCTCGCCGCGTTCGGGCGCAAGGAAATCCAGCTCGCCGAGCATGAAATGCCCGGCCTCATGGCGATCCGGCGTGAATACGCCGACACTCAGCCGCTGGCAGGCGCCCGCATCGCCGGCTCTCTGCACATGACCATCCAGACCGCAGTCCTGATCGAGACGCTCGTCGCCCTCGGCGCCGACGTCCGGTGGGTGAGCTGCAACATCTTCTCCACCCAGGACCACGCCGCCGCAGCTGCGGTGGTCGGCCCGAACGGCACCGCAGACGCGCCCAGCGGCGTTCCTGTCTTCGCCTGGAAGGGCGAGACCCTGCAGGAATACTGGTGGTGCACCGAGCAGCTGTTCAACTTCGAGGGCCAAGGCCCCAACATGATCCTCGACGACGGTGGCGATGCCACCCTGCTCGTGCACAAGGGCGTCGAGTTCGAGAAGGCGGGCGCAGTCCCGGCCACCGCACCGACCGACTCCGAGGAGTATGCGGTCATCCTCGAGGTGCTTCGCAAGTCGCTGGAGACCGACCCGGGTCGCTGGACCCGCGTCGCCGCCGACATCAAGGGCGTCACCGAGGAGACCACCACCGGGGTGCACCGCCTCTACGAAATGCAGAAGGCCGGTACCCTGCTCTTCCCGGCGATCAACGTCAACGACTCGGTCACCAAGAGCAAGTTCGACAACAAGTACGGCTGCCGCCACTCGCTGATCGACGGCATCAACCGCGCCACCGATGTGCTCATCGGCGGCAAGGTGGCCGTGGTCCTCGGCTACGGCGACGTGGGCAAGGGCTGCGCCGAGTCGCTGCGTGGCCAGGGTGCCCGGGTCATCGTTACCGAAGTCGACCCGATCTGCGCGCTTCAGGCGGCTATGGACGGGTACCAGGTGACCACGCTTGAGGACGTCGTCGAGACCGCCGACATCTTCATCACCGCCACCGGTTGCTTCGACGTCATCACCGCCGACCACATGCGGCGGATGAAGCACCAGGCGATCGTGGGCAACATCGGCCACTTCGACAATGAGATCGACATGGCCGGCCTGGCCAAGCTGCCTGGCGTCGAGCGGATCAACATCAAGCCGCAGGTCGACGAGTGGAAGTTCGAAGACGGGCACTCGATCATCGTGCTGTCCGAGGGCCGTCTGCTGAACCTGGGCAACGCGACCGGTCACCCGTCGTTCGTGATGAGCAACAGCTTCACCAACCAGACGATCGCTCAGATCGAGCTTTTCACCAAGCTCGACCAGTACCCGATCGGCGTCTACACGCTCTCCAAGCAGCTCGACGAGAAGGTCGCCCGCCTGCACCTCGGTGCCCTGGGCGTAAAGCTGACCGAGCTCACCAAGCCGCAGGCCGAATACCTTGGCATTCCGCTGGAAGGGCCGTTCAAGCCGGAGCACTACCGGTACTGATAGATCGAGGTCCGCCACTGCACTTGCGGGTTTTAGCATGGAAGCTTAGGCTGCCCTTTGTTTGGGTAGCCTAAGCTTTCTTTTTTGCTCGGAGTCATTGCGGTGCTTGCGACTTACCTCATCGGGCTGCGGGAAGGACTCGAAGCCACACTCGTGGTGACGATTCTTCTCGCGTTCCTGGTCAAAGCCGATCTACGCGATCGGCTGCCCCATGTCTGGGCGGGAGTCGGAGCCGCCGTGGCATTGTCCGTCGGCTTCGCGGCGTTCCTCGAATTCACGAGCGCCAATCTTGAGTACCGTGCCCAGGAGCTCTTCGAAGCGATCGCTTCCATCGCCGCCGTTGTCTTTGTGACCTGGATGATCTTCTGGATGCGCCGTGCCGCCCGCACCATCGGGGGCGAGCTGCGCTCCAAATTGCAGGCGGCGGTGGAGATCGGGCCCTTCGCGGTCGTGCTGACCGCCTTCCTTGCAGTGGCCCGCGAGGGCCTCGAAACCGCGCTCTTCTTCTTCGCGACAGTCCAGGGCAGCAGCTCTGGCTGGTCCGTCCTCGCCATCCTGGCCGGGATAGCGACGTCCATCGCGATCGGCTTCGGGCTCTACTTCAGCGCGGTGCGGATCAACCTCACGCTCTTCTTCGCCTGGACAGGTGCGGTGCTGGTTCTGGTCGCGGCCGGGATCCTCAAGTACGGCGTGCACGACCTGCAGGAGGCAAGTGTCCTACCCGGATTGAACAACCTCCTCCCGGTACCCACCTTCGACCCCACGACATGGTGGGCGGAGCTGCTTCGCGGCATGTTCAACATCACCCCGACTCCCAGCGTTTTCGAGAGCGTGGCCTGGCTTGCCTATTCCCTGCCCGTTCTGTTGCTCTTCCTCTGGCCCCGAAACAGGAGTGCTCATGCGTAGGTTCCTTCTTGTCGCCGTCTTGCTCGGCCTCGCCGCCTGCAGCAAAGATCCGGCTCCCGCACCGGGTCAGGCTGGGCCGATCTCGGTCAAGGCCACCGACACGGTCTGCGAGGTCGCTCGCACGGAGAACGGCGCCGGCACGGTCACGTTCACAGTGAAGAACGAGGGATCCAAGGTCACCGAGTTCTATGTGTACGCCGCGGGCGATCGCGTGATGGGCGAGGTGGAGAACATCGCACCCGGGCTCACCCGCGAGCTGAAGGTGGAGCTGGCCGCCGGAACGTATGAGACGGCATGCAAGCCGGGCATGATCGGCAAGGGCATCCGGGGCGCGTTCAAGGTCACCGGCTCGGCGGCGCCGCTCACCGCGGACGCTAAGCTGGCCGCCGCGACCGAGAGCTACCAGCGCTATGTGAAGAGCCAGACCGACACCTTGCTGGTAAAGACACAGGAGTTCGTGAACGCGGTTAAGGCCGGTGACATCAGCACGGCCAAGGCGCTCTTCCCGATCGCCCGCACCTATTGGGAGCGCATCGAGCCCGTGGCGGAGATCTTCGGCGACCTGGATCCGAAGATCGACGGCCGGGAGGAGGTTATCGAGGAGGGCATGCCCTTCACCGGATTCCACAAGTTGGAGCAGGACCTGTGGGTCGGTGGCGACCTGAGCAAGAGCGGCCCGATCGCCGACCAGCTGATGGCCGACATCAAGGAGGTTGTCGCCAAGGCCAACGCGGAGAAGCTTTCCCCGTTGCAGCTTGCCAACGGCGCCAAGGAACTGCTTGACGAGGTGGCCTCCGGAAAGATCACCGGTGAGGAGGACCGCTACTCGCACACCGACCTCTACGACTTCGCCGCGAACGTTCAGGGCTCGCAGGCGGCAGTACAGGCTTTGCGCCCGGTTCTCGAGGAGCGCGCGCCATCGCTGGTATCCGAATTGGACAGTGCCTTCGCCAAGGTGGAAGCGACGCTTGGCAAGCACCGCTCCGGCGATGGCTGGAGGCTGCACAACGAGCTGAACCAGGCCGAGCTGAAGGAGCTCACCGACGTGATCAACGCGTTGGCCGAGCCGATCAGCAAGGTCGCCGCCGTGGTGGCGGGTAAGTAGCTCCGCAGGCCTCCATCTCTGGGTCAGCAACCTGAGGCAGAGATGGAGGCGCCGCGACACACCGTAAGTCCGGCGTGCAACCCGCGCCGGGGGATGGGGAGGGCAGCGATGGTGTCCAGGCGAAAGGCGTTGGTGGGCGGCGGTGTGGCCGCTGCTGCCGGCGCAACAGGACTCGGCATGGTGCTGAGCCGATCCGGCGGGAGCCCGGCCGCAGCGGGCCCCGCCGATGCGGTGGAGTTCTATGGCACGCATCAGGCCGGCATCACCACACCGGCCCAGGATCGGCTGTACTTTGTCGCCTTCGATGTCATCACCGACGACCGCGCCAAGCTGATCCAGCTGCTACGCGACTGGACCGCTGCTGCTGCCCGCATGACGGCCGGTCGTGACGCGGGCCTGCTCGGCGCGGTCGGCGGACAGCCCGAGGCGCCACCGGACGACACCGGTGAGGCGCTCGGGCTGCCGCCATCGCAGCTCACCCTCACCGTCGGGTTTGGACCTTCCCTGTTCAAGCGCTTCGACCTCGCGGGTAAGAAGCCGCAGGCATTGGAGGACCTGCCGCGCTTCCCCGGCGATGCGCTCAAGCCGGAGATCAGTGGCGGCGACCTGTGCATCCAGGCCTGCGCCAACGACCCTCAGGTGGCCGTACACGCCATCCGGAATCTGGCGCGGATCGGGTTCGGAGTGGTGAGCCTTCGCTACTCGCAACTGGGCTTCGGCCGGACATCAAGCACTTCGCGTACCCAGGCGACGCCACGAAACCTGATGGGCTTCAAGGACGGCACCGCCAACCTGAAGCTCGAGGACACCGAGCTGCTCAAGGAGCACCTCTGGGTCCAGCCCGGCGACGGCCCGGAGTGGCTGGCAGGCGGGAGCTACCTGGTGACGCGGCGGATCCGGATGCTCATCGAGACCTGGGACCGGACTCCGCTCACCGAGCAGGAAACCATCATCGGGCGGGACAAAGGCGAAGGTGCCGCGCCGGGCATGAGCAAAGAGTTTGACGAGCCTGATCTGTCCAAAATGGAGGACGCGGCCCACGTGAGGCTGGCCCACCCCACGTCCAATGGCGGCGCCCGTCTCTTGCGGCGCGGCTACAACTTCGTGGACGGTTCCGATGGGCTCGGCAGGCTTGATGCAGGCCTGTTTTTCATGTCGTACCAACGGGATCCGCACAAGCAGTTCGTCCCGGTGCAACGGAATCTGGCTCGGGCCGACGTGCTCAACGAGTACATCCGGCACACCTCGAGCGCCCTATGGGCTGTCCCACCAGGCGTCAGCGGACCCGAAGACTACTGGGGCCGCGCCCTCTTCGCGTAACCCCAAGATCGTCGTGATCAGGGAGCTCTCTGGGCGTGTCGTCGGCGTGGCGGGCGCGTAACTCCCTGATCACGCGGATCTTGTCAGCGGAAAGGTGGGCGCGCTGGCGGACGGTTGAGTTGGCGCAGCGAAGAGTTCGGGCCACAGCTTGGCCTGAACCGCGCGATTGCGTTGGAGCCGTTGCGAAGCACGGCGATGACGCTCGCCCACCACCGCGGCCAGGTAAGCCCAGCCTGGCGTGTCCGGCGGGGGAGGTGGTGTGGCCCTGGCCAACAGCTCGCGGGCGAGGGCCTCACCCAGCCGACTGCGATGCGGCTCGCGCAGGGAACGACTGCGGGCCAGGAAGTGCCGCGCTGCCAACGCGAGCTGATCGTCCACGTTGGTCAGATCGAGCGTCACCGCCCAAGCCTGCAAGGGTTGTGGCGTCGTGGGCACCCAGCCCCAGCTCTGCGGTGTGCGCTCGTGAATGACGATGGTGCCCGCGGCCAGATCGGCTAGGCGTTGCGCACGGGCGGAGCCGACCAGAATGGTCAGACTGACGAGCCAGCTCACCCCGAAAAGCACGCCGGGCCACTCGAGCGCGGCACCAACCAAAGCCCGCGTCAACGAGTGGCGCCAGGTGATCGGCCCGCCGTCATCACGGACCACCCGCAGGCCTAGGGCGAGCTTGCCCAGAGAGCGGCCGCGCATCATGGCGTGCATGACGGTCGGGTAGCCGATGATCACCAGAACCACCAGCATGATCTCCATCGCGGCCACCAGCGCTTGGTCAGCGAGCGGCCCGAGCGTGAGCATCAGCAGACTTAGCGGGATAAGCAGGCCATAAAACAACGCGATCTGCGCGAAGATGTCGATCATCAGAGCCAGGGCACGGGAGCCTGCGCGAGCGAGGCGGATGTCGAGGTTGACCGCCTCACCGCTGACCAGACGTACCTCGGCCTCGGGCATCGCCACAGCGTACTAGGCTTCGCCCCACGGTGTTGTCGCCAGCCGAGACGGAGGTGTGCGTTGGACCTCGATGCCTATGTGGCCGAGCATCGCGGCGAGTGGCGTCGGCTGGCCACGTTGAGCGGGCGCTATCGCCTCAACGCGGCCGAGGCTGACGAGCTGGTGTTGCTATACCAACGGGTGGCAACGCACCTGTCCGTGGTCCAGAGCCGCACCCCCGATCCGGCTTTGGTCGCCGACCTTTCCCGGCTGGTGCTCGGTGCGCGGGCGGCGCTGACCGGGCCGTCCCGATTCGACTGGCGCCGGGTACCCCGCTTCTTCATGCACGATCTGCCGTTGGCGTTCTACCGCGCGCGTTGGTGGTGGGTGGCTTGTGGGCTCTCGTTCTACGCCGTGGGCGGCATCATGATTGCCTGGGTCTCCGGCGATCCGGAGGTGGCGAAGAACTTCGGCGTCAGCGACGCGGACATCGACAATCTCGTCAACGGCGCCTTCGAGGGGTACTACAGCGAATACTTCCCGCAGAACTTCGGCTTACAGGTGTGGACCAACAACTCATTCCTGGCTGCTATGTGCCTGGCAAGCGGTGTGCTCATCATTCCGCCACTGCTGATGCTTTGGGGCGAAGCAGTGCGGTTCGGCCTGATCGGCGGAGTCATGGTCGGTGCCGGGCACGGCGACACCTTCTTCGGGCTGATCGCCCCGCACGGTCTGCTCGAGCTGACCGCCATCTTCGTCGCAGCCGGGATAGGCATGCGGATGGGGTGGTCCTGGATCGATCCGGGGCCGGTGCTCACCCGGGCACAATCCCTTGCCGCAGCAGCGAAACAGGGCATGGTCGGGGCGCTTGGCCTGATCGTGGTGCTCGCGATTTCGGCACTGCTGGAGGCTTTCGTGACCCCATCGCCGCTACCTCTGCTCATCCGGGATCTCATCGGCTTGGTGGTGTGGCTCTGCTTCCTCGGCTACGTCTGGGGTTTCGGCCGCTACGCGGCAGCCGCGACTACAGTCGACCGGCGGCCTTGAGCGCCAGATAGGCGTCGGTCACCTCGCTGGGGAAACTGTCGGCCGGGCAGTCCAAGACGGAGACCCCGTTCCCGGTGAGCGCGGAGGCAATCCGTTGGCGCTCCATCAATGCACGTGTCCCAGCCGCCACCGAATACACCGCGTTCGCGTTGTAGACCGGGGTAGAGGCTAGCTCGGTCAGCGCCGGATCATGTACCGCCGCAACCAAGACCTGGTGCCGGGCAACGAGTTTGGGCAGCACCGGCAACAGTCCCTCACCGAGGGCGCCCGGCTCGAGTGCGGTGAAGAGGACGACCAGGCTTCGCTTGCGTTCGCGGCGCAGGATCTCACTCGTGATCAGCTCGAAGTCGGTCTCGATGAGCGCGGGATGTAGTGGGGCAAGGGCATTCACGAGACGTGGCAACAGAGAACGGCCCTGGACACCGCTCACTGCTGCTCGCACCTGACTGTCGGCGGCAAGCAGATCCACCTGATCGCCGGCCTCCTGCGCCACCGCCGCCAAGAGCAGTGCTGCTTCCATCGCCGCGTCGAGACGCGGCTCATCTGCGATCCGGACAGCGCTCGTGCGGCCGGTGTCAAGCACGCAGACGACTCTCCGCGAACGTTCCGGTCGCCACGTACGCAGCATGACATCGTTGCGCCGAGCCGTTGCGCGCCAATCGATTGACCGCACGTCGTCGCCGGGGACGTATTCGCGCAACGTGTCGAACTCGGTGCCCTGGCCCCGGCCTCGTACGGCGATCGCTCCTTCGACCACGCGAAGCTTGGCCAGCTTCTCCGGCAGATGCTTGCGTGAGGCGAAGCGTGGCAATACGCGAAGTGTCCACTCCGGACGGTGGTCAGCCTGCCGATAGGTCAACCGCAGCGGACCGAAACTGCGAATCGTCACCAGCGCGGAGGGCCTGTCACCCCGGCGGGTCGGGGTCAGTGTGGTGACCATGGTTGCCTGGTGGCCCGGCGGGATCGAAAGCTCTTGTGTTTCGGGGGTGGCGCCTGCGGATGGTACCCACGCATCTCGAACGAGAAGCTCAGCGCCGGAGTCATCGGCGTTGTGCAGCAGGAGCTGGACAGTCGCCGTCTCACCCAGCCGCACGTTGGTGTCACCAATACGTTCCAGCCTGATCGCTCGCGGATCGGCGGCCAAGGCTCGATCCGTGAAGAGGATCAGAGTGATCAGTGTGGTGGCAGCCGAAACCACCACCCACGGGTCCAGACCGAACGCCACCGGGAAGGCACCCAGCAGAGTTGATGCGCCGATGAAGGCCGCCGCCCGCGGTGTGACCATCAGCGTGGTGTCGGGACGGTGGCTAGCACACTTTCAAGCACCGCATCGGGTGTGGTGCCTTCCAGTTCGGCCTCGGGGCGAAGCCGCAACCGGTGCCGAAGTGCGGGCCGCGCCATCACTTTGACGTCGTCGGGCGTCACGTGTTCCCGGCCGGAGATCCAGGCCCACGCCTTGGACGAGTGCAGCAGCGCGGTCGCGCCTCTGGGCGACGCGCCGAGCTCGACCGCGGGCAGGGCGCGGGTCGCGCGGCAGATGTCCACGACGTAACCGATCACCTCGTCGGCCACAGTGACTCTGGTCATCGCCTCCCGGGCGGCGGCGAGATCTGCCGCTGTGGCAACGGCTTTGATCCCGGCCGCGGCGAGGTCACGCGGGTCGAAACCGGTGTGGTGGGCCCGGACGACGCCCATCTCCTCATCCCGGCTTGGCAATGACACGGTCAGCTTGAGCAGGAAGCGATCCAGCTGCGCCTCAGGCAATGGGTACGTGCCCTCGTGCTCGATCGGGTTCTGCGTTGCGGCGACGACGAATGGATCGGGCAATGGCCGGGTCACGCCGTCGGTGGAGACCTGACGCTCCTCCATGACTTCGAGCAGCGCCGACTGCGTCTTCGGTGAGGTGCGGTTGATCTCGTCGGCGAGCAGCAGATTGGTGAAGACCGGGCCGTGCCGGAAAAGGAACTCCACGCTGCGCGGATCGTAGATAAGCGATCCGGTGACGTCGCCCGGCATCAGATCCGGCGTGAACTGGATGCGTTTCATCTCCAGCTCGAGAGCGGCCGCAACCGATCGCACCAGCAGGGTCTTGGCCACCCCGGGCGGCCCTTCGAGCAACACGTGGCCACGGCACAGCAATGCGATGACCAGTCCGGCGACCACCCCGTCCTGACCGACGACCGCCTTGGCCACCTCGGCACGAAGCCGGCCGAGTGCCTCACGGGGATCTTGCACAGTCTCAGTCACTGGGGTTCTCCTTCTTGCCTCTGGTCACCTGCTCCACCAGGAGCAGCAGTCCTGTCGTGCGTTGGTGCAGCTCTTGATCACTGTCGGGCACAGGCCCGTAGAGAATGTCGGCCAGCAGCGCGGGGTCGTCGCCCAGCCGCTCGGCCAGGACCGCCAGGAGTCGCTCCCGATCCACTTTCGGCGGCAGGCCGATCGCGACAGCGATGCGCCGCCGAGCTTCATGTCGCAGCGTTTCCAGCGCTGCCCCGCGTGCCTTGGCTCGCCGATAGAGATTGCCCCGGCCGATGGCCGTTTCGGCACCCTTCACCTCGATCGGCAGCGGCTCGGTCACCGGGCCACCCAACCTTCGGCCCCGCGCGAACGCCAAAGCCAGCGTGGCGAGCAGGATCATAAGAGCCGCCGGGAGAAGCCATGGGGGGAACGGAGACGGTGCCTCGGCTTGCGACGCACGCTCGCCCGATCCGCGATCAGGTGCGGGCGCGGGCACTTTCTGCACCGGGGTCTTGGGTATGGTCTCTCGCGCGTGCAGATCCAGCCATACGAGGGTGGGCCGGGCGCTGAGCAGATCCACCGCCAGGTCGGCATTGTCGTGTTCGGACAGACGATCCGCCCGGAAGGGATCGGCACTTCCGGCGGCGACAAACTCCACTCCGGCGTAGTCGATCGCGGCGAGGCCGTGGTCGTAGCAGTACCGCGCGATCGACGGCTCACCGGACCACTCCCCGTACCGGGTGCGAGTGACAGACGCCCGGCCCGCCTTGGTGAGCGCACAGTCGGCACCCGGTGACATCACCGCCGTGGCCCAGCGCTTATCGGCCACACCCAACCGCGGCACCGCTCTCGCGAGCTGACGGGCACCCGGCTCCACCATGACGACACGGGTTCCCACCGGGAGATCCTTCAGCAGCAGCAGATAGTTGTCGTGCACGAACTCGGGCGCCGGAAGGAATAGCGTGGCCTTGCCCTTCTGTGCCTTGACACTGAAGAGGGCATCGGTCGTCCGGGTCTCCCGTTGCGTGGTTATTCCCTTGGCGCGCAACAACTCCGCCAGGTCGTCCCCCGAGGTGTCGCCGGAGTTGACCGGGGAGAGATAGTGCTTGTCCGCGCGATCGGGCTCGGAGAGCCAGCGCACTAAAACTGTGCCCAGGATGATGAGGAGGACCAAAGCGATCGGTGTCACCAGACGAAGCCAGCGCAGCTTGCGCGTCGCGGTCATCGTTCACCGCCCGCCATCGCATCGTGCAGCTCCTGCGCGAGCCCACGCATCCGAGTGTCGTGTTCGGACAGTGCGGGCCGCTTGGCGTACCAGATATCGGAGAAGATCCCGGAAGCCGCCTCGACCGGGGGCGCTACCGCCGGACGGGCGGTGCCCGCCTCCCGTGCCAGCTCGGTCACCGTCCAACCCGGACGATGGCTGATGACACCACGATCCACGAGCTCGCGAACCATGGAGCGCAAGCGTTCCCGGACAGCTTCGGCGAAGCGCCCCTGAGCCGCGAGACGATCCGCCAACGCGGCGAAGACGATCGGCTCGACGTCGGGGAGCTCATCTTCGCTGCGGCTCACCGCGTCCAGCTCGTCCTCGGTGACGATCCGGGTCTTGCGCCGCTTGGCGTCGCCGCGCTCACCACTGCGCCGGAAGCTGATGCGCCGCAACGCCTCGAACCAGCTGGGCCAGGTGAACCAGAGGACCCCGATCAGCATGGCACCGAGCACCATCACCAGCACGGTCAGCGGCAGGGAGAAGATCTCGCCCCACACGGCCACCATTTCATTCCACACCCTCATCGGCTCACCGCCAGGGCCTGAGGTGTCAATGGCGCATGCCGCTCAGCGCGGCTCAGCCAAATGTCGAGCCCCTCATTGCGGAAGCGAGTCTCGGCCAGGGTGGCAGCGTCGAGCGCGGCGAGGAACAGATAGGCCGCCGAATTGGCGACGACGAACCCCGCCGTGATCACCCAGAACTGGCCGACGGCATCAAGGGTGACGTAGTCGAACAGAGCTGCCACGCCGACGAAGAAACCCAGTCGCAGCACGAGCCAAGCGGAGTAGCCCAGTACCCGGACCCAGGTGACCCGCATGCCATTGCGGAAGGTGAGGCCGGCCGCCCGACGGAGGGCACCGAAGGGCCCCCTGCGTTCCATTCCGATCGCGGCACCGGCGAGGCCGAAGAGTCCATAACCCAGCACCCATAGCGGGCCGAGCAGACCGCCCAGCGCGCTAAGCACAGCGGTGACCGGTGCCGCAATGCTCAGCGAGCCCGCCTCCCGCCACCTTGGCCGCAGAAGCCTTGCCCCGGAAGGCTCGGCGCCCACGAGGTCCTCGGCGGCGGCACGCCCTGTCCAGGCGCCCAACGTTGTGATGATGAAGGCTTCGAGGCCGAAACCGATTGTCGCCACTAGCCAAAGCGCGCCGACCGTGTCCCAGAAGTCGCCCTGGAAGCCGTCGAGAAAGTCGACTCCGAGCCAACGCCGGATCGGGAAGAGGATGGCCTGCTCGATGACGGCGAAGGCGGCCGCAAGCGGAAAGATGATCAGAGCGCGGCTGCGTACCAGTTGAACCGCGGCGTCCAGCAGCTCACCGATGGTGAGCGGGCGGCGCGGCAAAGCCGCGGGACGAGGGGTCACGAGGACCCATCATGCCCGCTGCGCATTCTTCTCGCTGGTCAGGTCGACGACCAGGCTTGTGAGCTGAGGAAACTTGTTAATCTCAGGTCTCGTGGCAGACAAGTTCTCGACCGTCGACGAATACATCAGGTCGTTTCCCGAGGACGTCCAGAAAGTCCTCGAGGAGATGCGGCGCAGGATCCACAAGGCCGTGCCCGGGTCCGGTGAGAAAATCAGCTACCAGATCCCGACCATCACGCTCGACGGCAAATACGTGGTGTATTTCGCCGGGTGGAAGCAGCACGTGTCGCTTTATCCGGTACCCGCCGGAGATGAAGCTTTTGAAAAGAAGATCGCGCCATACCGGGCGGCCAAGGGGACGCTGAAGTTCCCGCTCGGCAAACCCGTTCCCTACGACCTCGTTGAGCGGGTGGCAAAACTCCTCGCGCGGCAACGGCCGTAGGGCGCCGGGGTAGGCCGATCGGCCAGATCCATCTGGCCAAAGTGTGCAGCGGGTTCATGGGCAAAGGCGCGGGATGCGATATTGGACCTCATGAGAGCCCGGGTCCTGGTTGTTGATGATGATCCCGCCCTCGCCGAGATGCTGGGCATTGTCCTGCGGAGCGAGGGTTTCGCGCCTTCGTTTGTCGCCGACGGTGAGCGCGCTCTGGCGGCCTTCCGAGAGACCAGACCCGATGTGGTGCTTCTCGATCTGATGCTGCCGGGGATGAGCGGGCTCGATGTCTGCCGGGCCATCCGGGCGGAGTCCGGCGTCCCGATCGTCATGCTGACGGCCAAGAGTGACACCGTTGACGTGGTGCTCGGCCTGGAGTCCGGCGCGGACGACTATGTGGTGAAACCCTTTAAGCCCAAGGAACTCGTGGCTCGGGTGCGGGCGCGGCTGCGCCGTGGCGAAGACGTCACGCCGGAGATGCTCAACATCGGCCCGCCGGACAACCAGATCAGCATCGATGTACCGGCGCACACCGTGACCCGTAACGGCGATGAGGTGAAGCTGACGCCCCTCGAGTTCGACCTCTTGGTCGCCTTGGCCCGTAAGCCGCGGCAGGTCTTCACCCGCGAGGTGCTCCTCGAACAGGTATGGGGTTACCGCCATTCGGCTGATACGCGGCTGGTGAACGTCCACGTTCAGCGGCTGCGCGCGAAGATCGAGCCAGATCCGGAGCGTCCAGAGATCATCTTGACTGTCCGCGGTGTGGGTTACAAGGCCGGGACCAGCTAACCTAGGCACACCGTGGCCACCCCTACCTCGACCCTCGCGCTCCGTCGCGCCAACCAATTGGTGCGGCGGCTGGCGCACACCCCGGCGGTGCAAGCGGTGGTCGCCAAGCTCAAGCCGGTCCTGCTGCAGGTGCGCCGGACCTGGCGGCGCTCGCTGCAGCTGCGCATGGTCACCATCACCGTGCTCTGCTCCGGGTTGTTGGTGAGCGGGTTCGGGTACCTGATGGCAAAGCGAAACAACGACGCGCTGCTGCAAGGTGCGACCGCGGACGGCTATGTGAAGCTCGACCGCGGCGCCGCCTATCTCACCGCCCAGCTGGCCGGCTGGCCGAACGGTGAGGATGCCGGCACCGACGAACAGGTCAGCAATCTGCTTGCGAACCTTGCCACTACGGCAGAGCAGGGTGGAGACGTCACGGTGGCCGTGCGCTTCTCCAAGGCACCCGGCTCGGGGCTCTCGGATGTGGCTCTGCCGCTACCGAGCTATGAGGCCAAGCGAGCCGCCATCAGCCCCGATCTCAAGGCGGCGGTGGAAGACGGCATGAGCGCCAGCCAGGTAGTGACGGTCGATAGCGACACCTATCTGGTGTTGGGCCGCCCGGTGCACACCCGCTGGACCTACAAGCAGATCGAGCTCTACTACTTCATTCCGCTCAAGATGGAGGTTGGTGTCGCGGAGAACTTCCGGGCCACCGTCATCCTCGTCGGCGGGGCCCTGGTGTTGCTGCTGACCATTCTCGTGGTGCTGGTGACCCGCCTCGTCGCGCAGCCGGTAAGGCTCGCAGCCCAAACAGCGCAACGGTTGTCGGCCGGTCTGCTGGATCAGCGGATGGTGGTCAAAGGCGAGGATGAGTTGGCGTTGCTGGCCGACGCCTTCAATCAAATGGCAGCCAACCTGCAGCGGCAGATCGTGCGGCTGGAGGAGATGTCGCGGCTGCAGCGTCGCTTCACTTCCGACGTCTCGCACGAGTTGCGGACTCCACTCACGACAGTGCGAATGGCGGCCGATCTGTTGCACTCCGAGCGGGAGAGCTTCGATCCCGCGGTGGCGCGAAGCGCCGAGTTGCTGCAGACCGAGCTGAATCGCTTCGAGGAGTTGCTCACCGATCTGTTGGAGATCAGCCGGTTCGACGCCGGATTCGCCATGCTCGATGGCGAGCCGACCGACCTGGTGGCCTTGGTACGCCGGGTTTGCGAGCGGCTCAAGCCGGTCGCGCAGCGGGCGGGAGTCGAGATCACGGTGGTCACCCCGGACCCGCCGGTGATCGCGGAAATCGACGGCAGACGGGTGGAGCGGGTGCTGCGAAACCTCGTGGACAACGCCATCGATCACGGGTCGGGCCGGCCGGTCGTGATCACCCTGGGCGCCGACTCGAACGCGGTGGCGATCACGGTTCGCGACCACGGCATCGGGCTCAAGGCGGGCGAGGAAAAGCTGGTGTTCAACCGTTTCTGGCGAGCCGACCCGTCCCGGGCCAGGCATACCGGTGGGACAGGTCTGGGCCTGTCGATCAGCGTTGAGGACGCGCGACTGCACGGCGGTTGGCTCGAGGCCTGGGGCGAGCCCGGGCAGGGGGCACAGTTCCGGCTGACCCTGCCGGTGCGAGCCGGGGCGCGGCTCAACGAATCGCCGCTGCCGCTCAAACCGGCGGACGCTGCGGTGGTGCCGGCGCAGCCGGGCCGGATCGCCGAGGTGGCAGCGTGAGAAGACTCAGCGGTGCGCTTGCCGTGCTGTTGGCCGGCTGCCTGCTCGCGGGCTGCGGGATACAACCCGGGCCGGTGGACATCAACGGCCGTCCCGAGGGTGGCGCGGGGACCAACTCGTCAAAGAAGCCCGTTCTCACCCGACCGGAGAACATCGATGACGCGATCGGTCTGGTGAGCCGATTCCTGGAGGCCGCAGCCGACGACGGGGACACCCGAGAGGCCACTCTGCGCAGCTACCTGCAGCCCGAGGAGCAGTGGAAGCCGGGCAGCGTGATCAACCTGGTGCACATCCTTGAGATCACCAAGCCCACCCTCGGCGGTGAGGTCGTTCGCGTGAAGGTGCAATACGTGGGGGAGTTGAACTCACGTGGGATCATCGAGCCGACCGCCCGCGGACAGGAGACGATCGACTTTCAGATCGTCGATCTGCCCGGCCGGGGTGTCTATCTCAAGGCCCCGCGGCCGGAGTTGCTCTTCTCCGATTCCGGGCTGCGCTCCTATTTCGACGCCAGGCCGATCTATTTCTGGGACAACACCGGCAGCGAGCTCGTCCCCGACCTTCGTTATGTCCACAGCTATCTGACCGAAGAGGAGAAGGGCAAGCGGCTCGTGGATTTTCTCTACGAGGGGCCCGCCTCCTGGCTTGACGTCACCGTGAGCAAGCTTCCCCCGGCCACCAAACCGTTGGACCGGGTGGTGCTCGGCGAGAACAAGACCATCGTCGTCAACCTCAGCACGCAGCCCACTCCCGCCGAGCAGGCTCTGCTCATCAAGCAGCTCGCCAAAACCCTTGCCGTGCAACAGATTTCGGGCCTCATGCTTAAGGTGCAGGGTCAGCCCGTGGCGCCGGTCGCCATGTCGCCCCAGGAGACGACCACGGTGTCGCCCAACCGCTATGCCGTCGTGAAGGGCGTCGTTCACCGGCTGAGCGTGCCCTCCGGCCCGGACAACCTCAGCCCGGTAAAGCTCTCCGCGGAGGACAACAAGAATGTCGCCGCAGCCGCCTTCAGCAAGTCCGAGGGCGCGGTCATGCTGGTGCACCCAGACCTTGACGGGCAACGGCTTTCGGTCGGCCGGGCCGGAGCCAAGCTCAACATCGTGGCTCTGCCGGGCCTGGCCCGCCCGAAGCGAATCGCTCAGCCGATCTGGCTCAACGGCGAGACCGGGCTGGTACTCGCCGACGAACGGCTCTTCCAGGTCATGCTCGACGGCCGGGCCGAGGAGATCGCCTCGATCAGCAAACTCACGGCCTTCTCCGTTGCGCCGGAAGGCCATCGGCTCGCGCTCGTCGTGGGAAACCAACTGAGGATGGCCGCTCTAGTCCACAAAGAGGGTGAGGTGTCACTGGGGCAGGCCCAGCCCATGGTCCCCACGTTGCTCTCAGAGGTGCAGAGCGTGGCCTTCGGCAGCCCGACCCAACTGGTGGCCGCGGGCCGGGACGAGGTCGCGGTGCGGGTGGTGCCGATGAACATGGACGGCGCGTGGCAGACCCCGAGCCGCGACCAGTTGGAGCGCAACCTGCGCATCGTCCACCTGGTGGCCGACGGGCGAAGCGGCAACGCGTTGTACGAAGTCGAAGGCTTCGGCTCGTACCAGTACTCGTTCGGCGGCTCGGAACCGTTGAACGACAAGGTGCGGTCGGCTCCGAGCGGGCCGTCGTCGGGTCCGCTCGACGTGGCCAAGACCGACGTTCGTGCTCCCAGTTTCGAGGGTTGAGCGATGACGGCGGGTCTGTGGGGCACTCTCACCGATCTCGTGTTGCCGGGGGTGTGTGCGGGCTGTTCGGCTACCGGCGAGCGGCTGACCTATGACGTGTGCGCCCGGTGCGTCTCGGCGGTCGAAGCCCTACAAGCACATCCGGCTCGGCCCACGCCGGCTCCGCCCGGGCTGCCACCGACCTTCGCCCTCGGTGAGTACGGCGGTGAGCTGCGCGAGCTGATCATCGGGTTCAAGGATCGCGGGCGGCATCGGCTGGCCGGTCCGCTCGGCGCACTCCTGGCCGAGGTGGTTGCGCACGCTGTGCCACCGCGTGAGGCGCTGCTGCTGGTCTACGTGCCCGACACCCGCCGGGCGGCTCGGGAACGCTTTGGCGACCACATGCGGCGGCTGGCGTTGGCCGCTGACGCGCGCCTGAGGGCAGCGGGCCGTCAGTCAATGGTGCTGCGGGCGCTCGCGGCCCGGCCGAAGATCGATTCAGCTCGGCTCAACTCGGCCGGGCGAGCCGCCGCGGCCCGCGAAGCCTTTGCGCCGCATCGGCTTGGGCAGGCTCTGACGCGGCGCGCCGCGACACGCCGAACGGTAGTCCTTCTGGATGACATCATCACGACCGGTGTGACCTTGGCCGCAGCGGCAGAGCTCCTCGCCGAGACGGGTGTGGACGTCGCCGCATGCGCAGTCCTTGCTGCGACGAAGCGCCGAATGCCCGCTTGATCACGTCAAGTGCCGAACGGGCGAATCTCGTCAAAACGGTCTTGGAACTAGGGGTGACGGGAAGGCAAAGAACGGCTAGCGTCTGAAATCAACCACCTGATGAGAGCGTTAGGAGGGGCCTTATTGATGATGCTCTCTACGCCAGCAGCGAGCAGGTGGTTTCGCCGTCCGGAGACTCTTTGTGTGGGAGGTCAGGCGTGGAAATCGTGGTAAAAGGTCGTAACGTGGAAGTCCCGGACCACTATCGGGTTCATGTGGCAGAGAAGCTGCAAAAAGTTGAGCGATACGACCAGAAACTCATCCGAATCGACGTCGAACTATTCCACGAGCGCAATCCGCGCCAGAACGATCATTGCCAGCGAATCGAGATCACCTGTTTCAGCCGCGGCCCCGTTGTGCGCGCCGCCGCCACTGCTGGCGACTTCTATACCGCCCTTGACCTGGCCATCAGCAAATTGGACGGACAGCTACGCAAGGTAGCCGATCGCCGCCGGGTGCACCGCGGCCGGCACGCCCCGATGTCCGTCGCCGAAGCAACCGCGAAACTCGCCATGTTCGACCGGCCTCAGCCGGAAACGACGATGGCGCAGACCGCAAACGGCTCGAGCGGCCCCGTGAGCGTGCTCGCCGAGCAGGATGAAGACCAGCCGTGGCACATCGTCCGGGAGAAGGAGTTCTCCGGCGAGCCGATGACGGTCGACGATGCCCTCTATCAGATGGAGCTGGTGGGGCACGACTTCTACCTCTTCCACGACAAGGATTCCGGCCGTCCCTGCGTCGTCTACCGGCGCAAGGCATACGACTACGGCCTGCTCACCTTGGCGTGGTGAGCAGACCGCAGTAGCCGAGCCCTGTTTACGGGTTGGTGTAGCCCAGGGTGTACGTGCCTGATCCGCTGTACGCGTGCACCCTGTACCGGTAATAACCGGCCGTTCCGGAGTAGCTGACCGCTTCGTTGTTGGTCGGTCCGTTAGAGGTGGCTACGACTGACCAGGAGCTGCCGTTCCACTTCTGCAGGTACAGGTCGAAGTCGGTGCCGCCCGGTCCGGCCAGGCAGGCGCGGTGAGTGCCGGACAGGGACGAGTAGTAGTAGCTGCCACCAGGCTGGTACTGGTTGCTGCCGCTGGACAGCGTGCCCGAAACCGTGAATTCGTGTCCGGTGCAGCCGCTCGGAGGTGAGCCCGTCGGGCTGGTCGGCGGCGTGCCGCTGGTCACCAAGGTCAGGCTGTAGACCTGAAGGATCTCGTTGACCGGCTGGAAGTAGGTGGTTCCGCCGGAGGAGCAGTTGCCCGATCCACCCGAGGTGACACCCTGTGCCTGGTTGCCGGCGATGAGCGAGCCGCCGGAGTCGCCGGGCTCGGCGCAGACGTTGGTCCGGATCAGACCGTTGACCGTGCCCTGCGGGTAGGTCACCGACGCGTTACGGGCCTGGATCGTGCCGCAGTGCCAGCCGGTGGTCGAGCCGGAACGGCAGACCGAAGCGCCGATCGCTGCATCGGTCGAACCCGCCACGGCCACGGTGCCGCCTGCGTAGTTGTTGACCAGCCCGCGCGGGGTGTTGCCGGTGTTGACCCGGACCCACGCGTAGTCGTTGCCCGGGAAGCTGGAGCCGGCAAAGCTGCCGCTGGGTTGGGTTGTCGTGGCACCAGTGTTGCCACAGTGCCCGGCGGTGACGAAGCCGCCGTTGACCGAAAAGCCAATCGAGCAGCGCGTGCCGCTGCCGATGTAGTAGGCATTGCCGCCGATGACGTCGATGAACGGGCGCGGATCCTCATTGGACGGTTGCACCCGTACCGCGGCGAGATCGGCGCCACTGCCCTTGACGAAGGCGAGTGCCTCATCGGTGGCACCGGCACCGGCCAGCACGACCACTGCGTTGGTGGTGACATCGACATACCAACCGGGAATCCGCTTGGGGGCCTTCGCCGATTGGGCGTCGAGCTTGGCCTTGACCGCGTCGAGTTGCGCGAGGCTGCGCGCGACAACCTGTGGGGTCGCCCCAGCGGCGCGGACATCAGTCGCTTGCGCGGCATCGGTTACCGCCACGGTGAAGACGGTCGCATCGGGGGACAGCCATGAGCCGGCGAATGAGTCGCCAAGTGCCTTGCGCAGCTTGAGCTCGGCGCGGCTGGCCCGGTTTTCGTTGGCGAGTCGGGTTTGGACACCGGCGGCGTCCAACTTGAGGTCACGCGCCAGGGCCTGGAATACCTGGGGTGACACGCCTGCCGCCGCGGCGGCGTCGGCTGCGGGATCGGGCCGCGGGCCGGCCAGCGCCGGTATCGTCAACGCGGCAACGAGACCCAAAGTGAGGGAGGCCACCGCGGATGCGGTGATGAGTCTTCGATTCATGCCGGGGACGCTATGCGTGTCGACATCGTTAACGGTAGATATCGATTACCCCATACTACTGAGCGATGCTCAGCTGGGCTCCGAACTTGGGGTTGAGCGTGAGCCAATGAGCGTAGCGCGGGTTGCGCGCGGCCGAATCCTCATATGCGGCAACGGCATGCGCGAGCGCGGCCCCGGCGAACGAAGCGGCCGCACTCTCCGGATGCCAGCCGAGCAGATGCCGCCAGCGCAACGGAGCACCGGCAATGGGCACCGCCACCAGGCCGTGCACCCTACGGAAAGTAGCTTGGCAGAGACCGACCGCATGCCCTTCTTGTACCAGGTCGATGCACCCGCCGATGTCCATCTCGTACATCGTGCGCGGCGTGAACCCCTCGCGGGAGCAGGCGGCGGCGAAGCAGTCGCCGAAGCAGCCGTCGCCCGGAGAGCTGACCCACATGGCATCGGCGAGCTCGGCGAGGTGAATCTCGAACCGATCGGCGAGCGGATGTCTTTCCGGCAGCAGCACAAAAACCGCGTCGATCGCGACGACTCGCCAGGTTAGGCCGTCGGCCGGAGTGCCGGGCATGGTGTCGCCGCAAACCCCGGCCAGACAGAAATCGAGCCGGCCCGTGACCACCAGCTCGGCCAGCTCATCCGTGGACCACGAAGGGTAGGGACTCAGTTGCACATCGGGGTTTTCGGTTGCGGCCCGGGACATCATGCCGCCGAGGATCGGGCCGTTAACGGCGCCTATCCGGTACCGGCTTGGCGTGGCTTCGGATCCGGCGAGCCGGGCAGCTTCGTCCTGTAGGCCTTTCATCGCCGGGAGCACAACCCGCGCCCGCGCCAGCACGAGCTCGCCCAGCGCGGTTGGCGTGGCACCACGGCGATCCCGGTCGAAAAGCGGCCCGCCCAGGGTGCGCTCGATGCGTTGAAGTTGGGCTGTAAGGGCGGGCTGCGCCAAACCCAGTAGCGACGCCGCTTTGGTCACGCTGCCGGTCTCCGCGATCGCGCAAACCACCCTCAGATGGCGCAGCTCCAGGTTCATAGCCCTCCAGTGCTAGGAAGGATTAACCAGCGGGGAAATTCGCACGAATTGTATGTCGTCAATCCGCCTGCCGTCATGGCCTGGAAGAGCCGCTTTGAAATACGCCTCGCGTTCGAACCCTGCGCGATGAAGCACAGCGCGTGATGCTTCGTTGTACGGAAAGGTTCCGGCTATCACACGCACCACGCCGACCTGCTCAAACGCCCAGTCACTGAGCAGCCGCACGGCCCGGGTGGCGAAGCCGCGGCCACGGAACTCGGGCCGCAACGAGTAACCGAGCATGGCCTGCCCGACAAACGGATCGCGGTAGAGCAACGAGATGTCACCGGCAAAGGCGCCACTTTCCGCGTCCACGATCACACACTCGGCAATCTCGCCCGACAGCCAGCCGTATTCCGCGCGGTCGCAACGTGACGTAGCAAGCTCTCTCGTGACCGGCTCGCCGATGTGGGTGCGGGCCACCTCCGGAAGTTGGCTCAGCGCAAGGTAATCGTCCACATCGGCCGGTGCGAGGCGGCGCAACGCGATCACGCCATCGCTGAGCGTGCCCTCCGGAAAGTCGGGCAGCATCCGCTTTGACGGGCCCGGCGGGTCGCTCGAGAGCCGGATGAAGGCCACCAGATCCTGCCGTGCACCCTGACGGTCGGCGGTGGCGTCGCGCCGCACCCCTTCCCGGGTGAAACCGGCATTCAGAGCAACCCGCTGACTCGCCGGATTCTCCTTGACTGCCAACAACTCCAGCCGTGCGACGCCATGGTCGAAGGCCCACTGCGCAACAGCGTTGACGGCGGTCGTGGCGACGCCCCTGCCCCGCGCCCACGGCGCCACCCAGTACCCCACCTCGACCTGGGAACGCTGCGAATTCGCGTTGCCGAAGCCGGTACCCCCCAAAACTTGATCTGTTTCTGGATCGACGATCGCGAAGGCCGCGCCACCCGCGGACCAGCTGGCGGGCGCCCCTGCGGTGACCCACCAATGCGCATCCTGCTCCGTGTAGGGGCTGGGCATGCCGCCGAGGAACCGTGCGATCTCAGGATCGTTGCAGGCCTTGGGAAGCGCATCGACATCCGGCAGCTGCCACTGGCGCAGCCGGATCTTGCCGCTGTCGATGACCCGGGGTGTGAAGGTCACTCGAAATCCTCCTTGATCACAGCTGCCAGCCAGGCATCGTGGCGCTCGCCTCGCTGCGGGCAGCCTTTGCGCTGAATGCCTTCGTGCTGAAAGCCCACCTTCTCAGCCGCCCGGCGCGAACCTTCGTTGCCTACATGCGCCCGCCACTCGATCCGGGCCAGGCCAAGCTCGCGGAAGCCGAATTCCACCACCGCGCGCAGGGCAGCGGTCATGTAACCCTTGCCGCGGGCGGGCGGGGCGGTGATAAAGCCCACGTCAGCGGTACCGGGATCACGCGAATCGATGCGCAGATCGATCTGGCCCGCGTAGGTGTCGGAGGGGTCGGCGATCACCCAGACGGCGCCCTCGGCACGTTGCCACCAGCCCGGGGCGTATTCATTGACGAAGCTCTCCGCCTTTTCCCGCGGATAGTCCAGTGGCAGGGTGGTCCACTGGAGCGTCTCCGGGTCGGTGCATGCCTGGTAGATCCCTTCGACGTCACG
>DPJL01000303.1:23336-27840 GCA_003543035.1 Micromonosporaceae bacterium
GTGATAAGCCGACCAGGGGTGTGGGTTGCCGTGTTCAGCGCCTACGATTGGGGCCGTTAACTGTCTAGGGGAGCGAACCCGTGTCGTTTTTTGAGAAGATCCTCCGCGCAGGTGAGGGTCGGATGCTGCGTCGGCTTGACGCGATCGCCAAAGCCGTCAACTCCATTGAGGAGAACTACGTCGATCTCAGCGATGCTGAGTTACGGGCGCTGACCGACCAGTACAGGGAGCGCCTCGCCGACGGGGAGACCCTGGATGACCTGCTGCCAGAGGCGTTTGCCACGGTGCGGGAAGCATCCAAGCGGGTGCTGCACAAACGACACTATGACGTCCAGATGATGGGTGGCGCGGCCCTGCATTTCGGCAACATCGCCGAGATGAAGACCGGTGAGGGTAAGACCCTGGTCTCGACGCTGCCGGCCTACCTGAACGCGCTCGCCGGCAACGGTGTTCACGTCATCACGGTTAACGACTACCTGGCCCAGCGTGACGCCGAGTGGATGGGGCGTATCCACCGCTTCCTCGGGCTCACCGTCGGCGTGGTCCTGCCCAACAGGCCGTCCTCGGAGCACCGCGAAGCCTACGAGTGCGACATCACCTACGGCACGAACAACGAATTCGGCTTCGACTACCTGCGCGACAACATGGCCTGGTCGGCCGATGACATGGTGCAGCGCGGGCACAACTTCGCGATCGTCGACGAGGTGGACTCGATCCTCATCGACGAGGCCCGGACCCCGTTGATCATTTCTGGTCCGGCGGAACACTCTCAGCGTTGGTACACGGAGTTCTCGAAGATCATTGCGCGGCTCGAGAAGGGCAAGGACGGCGCGGGCGACTACGAGGTCGACGAGTCCAAGCGGACCGTTGCGGTCACCGAGCGCGGTGTGTCCAAAGTGGAGGACCGGCTGGGCATCGAGAACCTCTACGAGTCGGTGAACACGCCTCTGGTCGGCTACCTCAACAATGCGATCAAGGCCAAGGAGCTCTACAAGAAGGACAAGGACTACATCGTCTCCGACGGTGAGGTCCTGATCGTCGACGAGTTCACCGGCCGCATCCTGCACGGCCGCCGCTACAACGAGGGCATGCACCAGGCGATCGAGGCCAAGGAAAACGTCGAGATCAAGCAGGAGAACCAGACCCTCGCCACGGTGACTCTGCAGAACTACTTCCGGCTCTACGAGAAGCTCTCCGGCATGACCGGTACGGCGCAGACCGAGGCGGCGGAGTTCAACAAGGTCTACAACGTCGGCGTGATCAGCATCCCGACCCACCGGCCGATGATCCGGGCGGACCGGCCGGACGTGATCTACAAGACCGAGAAGGCTAAGTTCCAGGCGGTTGTCGAGGACATCGCCGAGCGGCACGCACTCGGCCAGCCGGTCCTCGTCGGCACCGTGTCGGTGGAGAATTCCGAGATCCTGTCCCAGCTGCTGCGTCGCCGAGGTGTCGCGCACAACGTCCTGAACGCCAAGTTCCACGCCCGCGAGGCGGAGATCATCGCGCAGGCGGGCCGCAAGGCGGGCGTTACGGTCGCCACCAACATGGCCGGTCGTGGTACCGACATCCTGCTCGGCGGCAACCCCGAATTCCTTGCCGCGGCCGAGCTCCGCCAGCGTGGGATCACCGAAGAAGAGCAGGGCGAAGCCTTCTACAAGGAAATGGAAGAGCTGCTCCCGGCCTGGGAAGAGGCCTGCACGGCGGAAGCCGAGGAGGTTGTCTCCGCTGGTGGCCTCTACGTGCTCGGCACCGAGCGGCACGAGTCCCGCCGCATCGACAACCAGCTGCGCGGCCGGTCAGGCCGGCAGGGTGACCCGGGCGAGTCCCGCTTCTATCTGTCCCTTCAGGACGAGTTGATGCGGCGCTTCCGCTCCGGCGCGGTCGAGGCGGTCATGGAGCGCTTCAACATTCCCGAGGATGTGCCGATCGAGTCCAAAATGGTCTCCAAGCAGATCAAGGGTGCGCAGACCCAGATCGAGGCGCAGAACGCCGAGATCCGTAAGAACGTGCTCAAGTACGACGAGGTGATGAACAAGCAGCGCCAGGTCGTCTATGCCGAGCGCAGGCGGGTTCTGAACGGCGAAGACCTGCAGGAACAGATCAGTCACATGATCGACGACGTGATCACCGCCTATATACGTGGTGCCACCGTCGAGGCAGCGGGCGAGCACCCGGAAGACTGGGATCTGGACCAGCTGTGGACCAACCTCAAGCAGCTCTACCCGGTCGGTGTGACGATTGAGGATCTCGAGCAGGAGGCGGGCGCCGAGCGGAACACGTTCGACGTGGACTTCCTCGTCGAGGAGCTCAAGCGGGACGCACACGCCGCCTATCGGCGCAGGGAAGAAGCGTTGCCGCACGCGGACGCGATGCGGATCGTGGAGCGGCAGGTCATCCTCGCGGTGATCGACCGCAAGTGGCGCGAGCACCTCTACGAGATGGACTACCTCCAGGAGGGCGTGGGCCTTCGTGCCTACGCGCAGCGCGACCCGCTGGTCGAATACCAGCGCGAGGGCTTCGACATGTTCGCCCAGATGATGGACGGCATCAAGGAAGAAGCCGTCGGCTTCCTCTTCAACGCCGACGTCCAGGTCGGCGAGCCGGAATCAGCCCCCGCGCAGGAGGGCATGCCGCTGCCGGACCAGGAGTCGGCAGTCGAGGTCAAGGCCAAGGGCTTCGGCCAGCGCCAACAGCCTCGGGCGCTGCAATACACCTCGCCGACCATCGACGGCGCGGCCGGCTCCGGCTCGGCGCAGGTGCAGCAAGCGCCAGCGCTTGGGTTGGGCGGTGGCACCGCCGCATCGCAGGGCCGCAAGCCCTCGCCACGCGGCAAGGCGGCCGCACGGCCAAGCGGCACAGTCCCCGCCCCCGCCTCCCGCAACTCCCCGTGCCCCTGCGGATCAGGCAAGAAATACAAGCGTTGTCATGGAGCAACAGAGTGAGACCCGCTCAGACGCCAACCGGACTGCGCCCGCAAAAGGCTTATGTGCCAGAGCACACGGCGCCTTCTGCGGCCTTGCCGGATTGACGCCTGAACGGGCCACCAAGGTTAGATCAAAAACTTAAAGAATTACCTTGAGGTAGGTGCATCTCCATCTGTTTGTGGAGGTGCACCTTTCTAAGCGGTAGCACATGGCGAAGGTGCGGCTGCCGTTGTTGAGGACGGCGCTGACCTCGGCCGCGCCGGGCCGGGGCTCGCAGGTGCGCACCTGGCTGCGCCGGACTTTGCCATCCTGCCGGTGCTTGCGCAGCTCATTCGTCTTGCGCACGCCGCGAGCAAGCTCATCCAGCACCGCTAAGGCTTGCTCCAGCGCGATCAGCGGGCGCATCTGAGCCGGCGAGCGAAAGCCGTTGAAGAGCTCGAGGCAGAAGTTGAGGAACTTCAGGGCCGCGGTGTGGCACTCGGGCGAGGCCCCGGCCACCGCACCCGATGGCATCGTGAGTTGTGGCTCATAGGGAACCGGCCGATAGGTGGTGGGAAGCAGCTCGTCATCGAAGGGCGGATCCAGTAGCGGTGCTCGATGCAGTCGGATATGACCCGGCGGAGCTTTGGTGGCGACCGACATCGAATCCCCCTCAAACCTTGCGTTTGCTTCAGTTTGAGAAAGTTTGCCTCAGTCTTCGTTCGCGGTCAATGGGTTCTCCTTCACGTACTGCTCAGTATCTTGGTAGAGCCGGTCGATGAACTCCTCGAGCTTGGCTCGCTCCACCCGCCACTGCCCGCGGCCGCCAAGCCTTATCGCGACAAGGTCGCCCCGTCGCACGAGGGCGTAGATCTGCGCCGCGGAGGTGTTCAACTCCTCGGCCACCTGCTCCAGTGTGAAGAAGCGGGGCTGATCCACGGTTACCTCCGAAAGCCTGTGTTTGGTTCAGTTTGCCATCGCAAGAGTTCCCGGCAAAGGGCATGCGAAACTGTTCACGTGGCGAACTTTGTACGTGTCTATGTCCCCGCGACCGTTCCGCTGGTTGCGATGCTGCGTGAAGCCGCCGAGATCGAGCCGGCTGCCGTGGCAGCGCATGCGGTGACCCCCGCGCTACGCGAGTGGTACATCGAGGGTGATGAGGAGGAGCTCGAGTTCGTCGCGTTCAGCCGGGCAGCCCAGGAGGCGTTGCGCCTGCTACACGCTGACCCGACAGCCCCCCGCCGGCGCGTGGTGATCTCCGCGGACCTGCCGCAGCAGGCGATCCAGACCGACAATCAGGATTTGGGTACCAGTGCAGTGCGGCTCACCGTACCTGTCGCACTCGCAGCCATTGCCGCGTTTCACATCGACGCGGCCGAAGCGGAGACGGATGTCGCCGCCGCGGCCGAAGCCGTTGACGCTGCGGCCGCAGGGGACCCGGATGCGCAGTTCACCGTGGACTCAGCCGAAGATCATGACCTGCTCTGGTACGCCCCGGAGGAGATCGGCGAGGTCCTCAAGAGTTGACCAAGACGCTGGGAGCACCGACACGCCGTCGAACCCGCACTTAAGTTCATGATCAACGCGGGGGGTGGGGG
>DPJL01000063.1 GCA_003543035.1 Micromonosporaceae bacterium
TCACCTTGACGCTGGTGAGGTCACGGTCTGAGGTCTTGTCCGGCTCCTTGGTGAAGTAGACACCCGGGGAACGGACAAGCTGGCTGACAACGATGCGCTCGGTGCCATTGATGATGAAAGTGCCCTTCGGCGTCATCATCGGGAAGTCACCCATGAACACGGTCTGGCTCTTGATTTCGCCAGTCGAGTTATTGGTGAACTCCGCGGTCACGAAGAGCGGCGCGCAATAGGTGAGATCCTTCTCCTTGCATTCCTCGATGGAGGCCTTGACCTCGTCGAAGCGCGGGTCGGAGAAGCTAAGGGACATAGTGCCGGAGAAGTCCTCGATCGGGCTGATCTCTTCGAGGATCTCAGCAAGACCCGAACGAGCATGTGACTCACTCGACGTGCGGGTCTGCCAGGACTCGTTGCCGACGAGCCAGTCAAACGACTCGGTCTGGATGGCAAGGAGATTAGGGACTTCGAGGTGTTCGGTAATCCTGCCGAAAGAGATTCGGCGAGGAGCGAACGCGCTCGACGATCTGGTCTTCGCAGGGCGGGAGGCTGCCAAGATACGTCCTTCCGAGGACCGGTGGTACAACGGCCGTTACGCGAGCACTCCGAGAAACCCTGGACCAGGTATCCGACAGGGATATCCCGGGCAGGGAAAAGCAGAAGGGCAGCGCAAACTAGCAGTGTAGCCGAAAGGCGGACCGCTGTCGAGTCACTACGGCAGGCTCTCGCAGAGCGTGCCGTAGAACACGGGTCACACACCTTATTAAGTACTGCTCGGAAGTCGTACTGAGGAAAGCGTGCCTGGCGAGACGAGCCCAGTCAAGTCCTTCTACGACAATGGGCAGGCATCCGACTGGATGCCTGCCCATTGTTGAGTGAAATTCAGCTCGCTCTTCAGCAAGAGGTCACTTGAGGGTGACCTTGGCGCCCTCTGCCTCAAGCTTGGCCTTGGCCTTCTCGGCGGTCTCCTTGTTGGCCTTCTCCACAACAGCCTTGGGAGCGGCCTCAACGAGGTCCTTGGCCTCCTTCAGGCCCAGGCCGGTGAGCTCACGCACAACCTTGATGACCTGGATCTTCTTGCCACCATCACCCTCGAGGATGACGTCGAACTCGTCCTGCTCGACAGCGGCCTCGGCCGGGGCGGCCGCAGCCACGCCGGCAACGGCGACCGGGGCAGCCGCGGTGACGTCGAACGTCTCCTCGAACTGCTTGACGAACTCGGACAGCTCGATCAGCGTCATCTCTTTGAACGCGTCGAGCAACTGGTCGGTGCTCATCTTCGCCATGTCAGGCGTCCTTTCCTTACTACAAAATCAATGGGTCGGGCCGCCTGATCAGGCAGCTTCCTTCTCGCGCTTCTCCTGCAGAGCGGCGACCGTGCGAACGGTCTTGGACAGCGGCGCCTGGAAGAGCGCTGCGGCCTTGCTCAAGTTGGCCTTCATGCCACCGGCCAGCTTGGCCAGCAGAACCTCGCGGGATTCGAGGTCGGCGAGCTTCGAAACCTCAGCCGCGCTAAGCGGCTTACCCTCGAAGACACCGCCCTTGATGACGAGCTGCGGGTTGGCCTTCGCGAAATCGCGCAGACCCTTGGCCGCTTCAACGACATCTCCGGAGACGAAGGCGAGCGCGGTAGGACCGGTGAACAGACTGTCGAGCCCGGTCAGGCCGGCGTTGGCTGCTGCCCGCTTTGCCAGCGTGTTCTTGGTAACGGTGTATTGAGCACCGCCCATCGAACGGCGCAGCTCGGTGAGCTGCTTGACTGTCAGGCCGCGGTACTCGGTGAGCACCGTGGCAGTCGAGTTCTGGAAGTGCGCGGTCAGCTCTGCCACTGCGGTGGCCTTGTCGGCACGGATCTTGTCCGCCATGTCCCCTCCTCTCTCGTTGCTCCAGGCTGGTCAACGTCGAGGGTCCGGCAAACAAAACGCCCCGGCGCAGGGCGCACGGGGCTCTCAATGAAAAGAAGCTTCCGTCTCATCCCTGCGCGGGCCGTTCCGTAAACGGAACCTTCGACTGTCTCGAAAGACAATGACCAGCGGTCTTTGGGTGGAACTTGATAGACCTTACACGAACGAAAGGGCGCGGCCAAAAGCCGCGCCCTTTCTCACATCACTCGGCCGATTCGCCGGTGCGGATGTTCTTCACCACGTTCGGGTCGATCGGCACGCCGGGACCCATGGTTGTGGCCACGAAGACCTTCTTGAGGTACTTGCCCTTGGCCGCGGACGGCTTCGTGCGGAGCACCTCGTCGAGCACCGCGGCGTAGTTGTCCGTCAGCTGCTCGGCCGTGAATGAGGCCTTGCCAATGATCATGTGCAGGTTGGAGTGCTTGTCCACCCGGAAGGTGATCTTTCCACCCTTGATGTCGCCCACTGCCTTGGTGACGTCCTGCGTGACCGTGCCCGTCTTCGGGTTCGGCATGAGACCGCGTGGGCCCAGGATCCGCGCGATCCGACCGATCTTGGCCATCTGGTCCGGGGTGGCGATGGCTGCGTCGAACTCCAGCCAGCCGCCCTGGATCCGGGCGACAAGCTCATCGGTACCCACCACATCTGCGCCTGCAGCCTCAGCCTCAGCGGCCTTGTCGCCGGAGGCGAAGACGATCACGCGGGCGGTCTTACCCGTGCCGTGCGGCAGGTTGACCGTGCCGCGGACCATCTGGTCCGCCTTACGCGGGTCGACACCGAGGCGCATCGCGACCTCAACCGTGGCGTCGAACTTGGCGGTGGTGGTTTCCTTGGCGAGCTTGATCGCCTCGGCCGGGGTGTAGAGCTTGTCCCGGTCGACGAGCTGAGCGCTCTTGCGATAGTTCTTACCGTGCTGCATGTCTGAAATCTCCTGTGGTAGATGGCGGGCTTGTCTCAGCAAGCCCTCCCACTGTGTGGTGCGTCAGTCGCGGACGTTGATGCCCATCGAACGGGCTGTACCGGCGATGATGCGCTCGGCCATGTCGAGGTCGTTGGCGTTGAGGTCGGCCATCTTCTTCTCGGCGATCTCACGCACCTGAGCGCGGCTCACCGTGCCGACCTTGGTGGTGTGCGGCGTTCCGGAGCCCTTGGGCACACCGGCTGCCTTGATCAGGAGCTGCGCGGCCGGCGGGGTCTTCAGCACGAAGGTGAACGTCCGGTCCTCGTACACACTGATCTGTGCCGGGATGATGTCACCGCGCTGCGACTCGGTCTG
>DPJL01000346.1 GCA_003543035.1 Micromonosporaceae bacterium
ACAACTCCAAGATCGACCTGGTGGGAGGCGGGGGGAGAGGCGGGGAGGAGGGCGGCGAGCTCGGAGGTGTTGGGCTTGATGATGTCGGGGGCGGCGGCGAAGCCATGTGTGAGGGGCGGCCCGGAGGTGTCGAGGATGGTTTTGCAGCCGGCAAAGCGGGCCAGACCGATCAGTGACGCATAGGTATGGTCGGGCAGGCCCGCCGGGAGGGAGCCGGAGAACACCACGACTTTGAAGTCCGGCAGCATGTTGGCGAATTGGGCGGTGAAGAAGGCCCACTCTTCCGGCGTGACCGCAGGGCCGGGCTCCCAGAAGCCGGTGGCATCACGGCCATCGGTCACCACCACGGTGCGGCGCGGCGAGGCGGCGATCGGGGTAAACGATGGCGGCCCGTCATGCATGAGACCGGTAGTCAGCACCGGAACACCAAGCTGGGTAAGCACTCCGGCAACGTTGACGCCCTTGCCGCCCAACCGTTCATCGACTCGGGACACCCGATGCGTGGCTCCCGGAACGAGCGCGTCCACGTGATAGGTGACGTCGATCGCGGGGTTGAGGGTGACCGTCAGGATCACTGTTCTGATCCGGCACGCAGGACACTGCTTACTTGCAGCTGCTCATCAAGAATCACGATGTCGGCATCGCAGCCGGGCATGAGCCGCTTGTCGAGACCGAGGACCCGGGCCGGCGTAGTCGCTGCCATCTGAGCAACGTCCACTATGGACAGACCGGCCCCGATCGCCTGGCGCACCGCCGCATCCATGGTCAGCGTGCTGCCGGCAATGGATCCGCCCTCTTTGAGTCGCGCCACCCGGTCGGCCACCAGGACGGTCTGGCCGCCCAGATCGTATTCACCGTCCGGCATTCCCGCGGCAGCCATGGCATCGGTGATGAGGGCGGCGCGGGTCGGGCCGGCGCTGTGGGCGGCGAAGGCCAGCGTTCCGTCGTGCAGGTGTACGCCGTCGGCTATCAGCTCGCAGACCACCTGAGGCGAGTCGAGCAGGGCAACGATGGGACCCGGTTCACGGTGCTGCAATGGGCGCATCCCGTTGAACAGATGGGTGGCCACGGTTGCGCCCTTCGCGACCCCGGCGCGGACCTCTTCATACGATCCGTCGGTGTGGCCAAGCGCCGCAACGACTCCGTGCTCGCGCAGGAGGGCGATCGCTTCGAGCGCCCCACTCCGCTCTGGGGCGATGGTGACCATCCGCAGCGCTCCGTCGGCGAGCTTGATGAGCTCGGTCAGCTCGCCGAGGTCCGGATCCCGTAGGTACAACGGGTTCTGCGCACCGCAACGAATGTGGGAAAGATACGGGCCTTCGAAGTGAACACCGGCAATAGTTCCGTTTGCCACCAGCGGCGCGTAAGCCGTGATCGCGTCACGCATCAGGTCGAAGGGCGATGAGACCAGGCTCGCCAGCATAGTGGTGGTGCCGTGCGCGAGATGGAAGGCGGCTGCCGCGGCGGCCTGCTTCGCATCGCCCGTCGTGAACGTGTGCCCACCGCCGCCGTGGTTGTGGATGTCCACAAAGCCGGGCAGGATCCACTGTTCATCCGCCTTGCCCTTGCGGATGGCCGCGATCCTTCCGTCCTCAATGGACAGTGAGCCCCGGACGATTCCGGTGGGCGTGACAATGCGCCCGCTAAGTTTCATAACAACTCCAGCGCCAGCAGTGCGGCACCCAGGCAACCGGCTTCGTCGCCCAATTTGGCCTTCACTATTTCCGGTACCCGATGAAAGCTCGCCTTCATCGTCAAAGACGCTCGCAACGGTGCCAGCAACGTCTCGCCCGATTCCGCGAGCCCGCCCCCGATGATAATGAGCTCGGCGTCGTACAACGCTTGCCCGGTAAGCAAACCGTCGGCGAGCGCATCGATGGTCTCGTCCCACACCGACTCGGCGTGCTTGTCCTCACCGAGTGAGGAGGCGATCTGAGCCGCGGTCTTGGAAGAGCCGGTGAGTTCGGCATACCTGCGCTCGACGGCCGACGCGGAGGCTACCGCTTCGAGGCAGCCGAGCAAGCCACACCCGCACTTCGGCCCACCCGGGCGGACGACAATGTGCCCGATCTCGCCCGCGGCACCGTGCGCACCGCTGGCTACAACGCCGTTCACTACGTGTGCCGCAGCGATGCCGGTGCCGATTGGCATTACCAGCACTTGGCTTCGGCCCTTGCCGGCGCCCAGCCGCGCTTCGGCGAGCCCGCCCGCCCGCACGTCATGGCCAAGCGTCGCTTTGAGACCAAGCCTTTCCTGGATCAGATCTCGCAGTGGCACATCGCGAAACCCAAGGTTCGACGAGTACCGGGCAATCCCGTTCACCTCGTCGATGACGCCGGGCACGACGACCCCGATCGCTTTCGTGTCGGCTCGCTTCGCCAAGCCCTCGGCCACCTGAATGATGTTCTCCACCACCGCATCCGGGCCGCGATCGCGACCGGTGGCGTGCCTTTCGCTGTGCACGACGGAATAGTTCGAGTCGACGAGGGCGCATTTCATGCCGGTGCCGCCGACGTCGATGGAGATCACCGTGTCCGTCATGGCAACACCACCGATCGAGTCAGGTTGCGCGGCAGATCGGGGTTGAGGCCGCGCTCGGTAGCGAGCGCGACGGCGAATCGTTGAGCCACGATCAGGCTCGCCAACGGGTCCAAGTCGTGGTGGATAAGGGCTGCTCCGGTCTGAGCCACATTCTCCGGCAAGCCGGATGGCACGTCGCCGAAGGCCCATACGGCCCGGCCGGGAGCGCAGATCGAGATCGGGCCGTGCCGGAAGTCCATGGCGGGGTAGGACTCGGCCCAGAAGACCG
>DPJL01000342.1 GCA_003543035.1 Micromonosporaceae bacterium
GTCACCACGACGTCGTCAAAGGCCGCGCTCGCATAGGACGTGATGAGTCCCGCGCGTCCAGACGACAGCGTGCCATCGGTGGCGCTGACCAACCGGGTGCCGTTGACCGAGCCGGTCAGTGAAGAGCCACTGGCCGAAAGAGTCAGCGTGTACCAAGTGCCCGTGGAGACAGCAAGCGACGCTGAAGCGAGGGTTGTGGTGCCTCCGCCCGAGGTACGGCGAAGCTGAACCGAGCCGCTTGCCACCAGTACCAGCGAATAGAAATTGGTCATGTTCTGTGCCCGGGCTTGGATGCCGACCGAGCGGCTGGAGTTGCCGAAGGCGATCGGCCGAGCCCGTGCGGACACCGCCTGAGTGGTCCAAGCCATATTGCCCGCCTGAGCCTTGGCGTCGGCGCCGGTGCCCGACTGCTGGTATGCCCCAGCGGTCACCGACCAGCTCCCGCCGGACTTGGTCCAGCCGTTGGCGTTGCCATCGTTGAAGTCGTCGGACAGGAGCGTCGCGGCCGTGGCTGAGCCGATCATCACCCCGAAGAGGGCGAGGACCGCGGCAAATGCGATCGATAACCGTAGTTTCATTGCAACCTCCATGGTCCCGCTTCCGGCGGTTCGGCACCGGGCGCGCCGAAGGGCGGCCGCCGGAAGCGGGCGTCTTACGCGGGGAGTCGTCCTCCCCCGGCAAGGCACGTCGTCAGGAACGGGACGACGGCCGCCGGTAGTGGGGGATGCGAGCGCAGGGATGGCGTCCAGCCCGCATCGGATCCGAAGTCGGGATCGTGGGCGGTGTTGTACGCCTCGAGCACGCTGGCGCTCCTGCCGTTCACTCGGCTGCCAAGCTCGGTAAGAGTGGTGCCCTTCCAGTCCTTGAGGATCTCGTCGACCCCGATCTGGTCGGCCACCCGGAAGTAGTTGTTCTCCATGTAGACCGCCGACTGGATCCCGATCCCCACGCTGTAGTCGTGCGGCTCGCGGATTTTGAAGTAGTTGTTGTAGAGGTCCACCTTGCCGAACCGCACCCGCGGCGCACGCTGCCCTACGCCGTCAAAGACGTTGTGGTGCAAGGTGACGTTGAGCTTGCCGACGTCCAGCCCGACCGTGTCGCTGGATCCGATCAGCATCGTCTTGTCGTGGTTGGTGAAGACGTTCCATGACACCGTAACCAGATCGCTGGTGTGCGTGATGTCAAGGGCGCCATCGTGTACCTGATAGGGCCGTCCAAAATAGACAGGCTGCGCCGAGTCGGGGTTGGCCCCATCGCTGAACGTGTTGTGGTCGACCCACACGTTGGTGGATCTGCGTACCGAGACGAGGTCATACTCGGAGTTCCAGTTGCCCTCCGCCCCATCGGTGGGACGCCATCGTGGGAAGCAGTCTGCCGCGTCCTCGAAGCGCAGATTGCGCACGATGACATTGGGCGCACCGTCGATCATCAAGGTCAGCCGCCTCAGTGTGGCGCCACGGCCGTAGATGGTGGTGTTCGGCCCGACCCGGAGCTCGGCCAGCGCCCGCTGTCTGGCCACCGACCGCACCCTCGCCTGCTCCAGCGGGCCGCTGGGATCTGTCGCCCGGCCCCATACCGCCGGGTCGTAGGCGGCCAGATAGCTCTCCAGTGTGTACTCCGGATCGGCCAGGCCTTCGCATGACGGCCCCACGATCGTCCCCTCCACCAGGACGATTTTTGGAGCGCTGCCCGCTACCGCGGCCGCGAGCTCGTCCCGCGTGCGCACAGTGGTCACCGATCCGGCTGAGCCACCTGTAGTCCCGGCACCCGCCGCGGCCCAGCCGTCATTCACGGGCAGCACCTGACGCGCAAAGTCAAAATTCGCGCTGGGGACCGGAGGTCCTATCAGGAGGATGGAAAGCGCTATCCCAATTAACATAGGAGAAACGTAAGAATCATAAAAAGCGAAGTCAATGGATTCGATGTGCAGGAATGTTGCAGCGATTCAAGCGCAGTAAGGCCTGATCCCGGCGGCCAAACCGGATATCCGGCGACTATTCACAACGTCTCGCGTGGGCATTCATCCGATAGTTGCAGTGCCGCCTGTAACAGTTGCAGCCCAGGGGATGTCGATCTCATTTAGCAAGGCGAATTCCTCCACGCACCTCGTCAACGCTTCGTTCACTCCGTGCAACACGCCTCGTTCACCCGGCGCCACACCGGGCTTTTCCACAGTGGCCAACGCTTCCACCACAGCCGTGAAGCCGCGCGTGATGGCAAGAGGAGCGAGCAACGGCTCCCCCATCGACCTGTGCGCCAACAGGTTTTCCAGCAACGGCACTCCGCTGCCCACGCGATAGTCCAGCTCCACCGCACCCACTCGCAGGCGGCTGTCGATGAACTCCTCACCGGCCAACGTCACCGCGATGAGAATGCGCCCGCCATTGGCACAGGTAACTCGCAAGGTGGCGGTGTCGTCCACCTCGATCGGCCGGATGCGACACCAAGCCACCTCCACTCGCACAGGTTCGCTGGCCTGGATCGCGAGCGACTGCATCAACGCGTGGGCAAAGGGATTGCGCAGCGCGCCGTCGAGCGGGAGCCTGCCGGCCCACGGCGAGCGGCTCCAATAGGCGTCATCCCGCTGCCACGCGCCAAGAACCGAGACGTCACACGGCGCAAGCGCACGCAGCCGCGGCAGCTCGGGTGAGGCGAGAGCCTGAAAACCTACCTGCACCGCACGACCGGTCTCGTCAATCGTCTCGGTGAGGGCATCGTGCTCGGCGAGATTGAGCACGGGCGGCTTCTCAAGGAAAACATCCGCACCCGCTCGCAGCGCCGCCACCGCGAGCGGCAGATGGGTAGGCGGTGGTGTCGAGACGATGACGACGTCCGGCTTGCCGGCCGAGAGCATCTGAGCAGGGTCATGGAACACCGGCACATCGGCGGGTGGGTCGATCACCGGGGCCGTGTCGCAGAGTGCGACCAGCTGAGCATCGCGAAGCGAGGCGAGCTGCCGCCGATGATGCAGCCCGTGCCCGTTCGCCCCGATCAACGCCACCCTTGCTCTCACGCCCTCTTCACCTCCGTCTCAGCCTTCGTCCCTCACTGAAGCCATTTCGGGGAAATGGTCCCCTCCCGGCAAAAGGATCGCGCCATTTCCCCGAAATGGTGACGATCATGCAGCCTTCACCACCGCGGCAACGCCATGCTGCGCAATCTCGCGCCGCCACCGCTCGATGAGGGCGCGCCGCTCCGCATCCGGCACGGGCAACACCCCCTCCGATCCGAAGAGCGCCTCAGTGGAAAGGTCCTCTCGCACCCGCTCCGCAAACGGATCGTCGAGCGGATTGTCGCTAGCGGCGAACTCCGCCCAACCGGCTGCGATCAAAGCAGCCAACTCCGGTGAGGGAACCGTGTTGAGAACGGAAAGCAGACGCTGTGGCAGCTTCTGCGTGCCGTCCATGGCCACCTGCAAGGTTCGATGGCCCAACTCCGCGTTGGCAAAGCGGCTCAGCACACTCTCACCGTATTTGATGACGTCTGCGCCCTCGGGTGGAGTCAGCGAAACCGCAACTTCGTTTGCCACATAGCGTCGCAGCAGATCGGCCATCCCGGGCAACTGAAGCGCCTCCGCAATCGTGTGAGCGCCCGCGAGTGCCCCGAGATACGCGAGCGCGCTGTGTACTCCGTTGAGCGCACGCAGTTTCAAGTGCTCCCAGGGCGTGACGTCATCGGTGAACTGCGCCCCACCCGCGGCCCAGTCGGGCCGCCCGGCGGCGAAGTGATCCTCGATGACCCACTGTGAGAAGGGCTCTCCGGCAACGGCGGCCAGATCTTCGACACCGAGATCCCGGGCCGCATGGTCTAAAGTGGACTGTGTGGTAGCCGGGACGATCCGGTCCACCATGCAGCTTGGGAAGGTGACGCTCGACAGCTCAGGCGCCAACGCGAGCACCACGCTGGCCAGCACCTCACCGTTGGAGGGAAGGTTGTCGCAACTGAGCACCGTGATCGGCGCTCCCCCGCGCACGCGCAGACCGGCCACGAGCAACCGCATGATGGCCGAGTCGACTCGATAGGCCTTCTCGGTCACGGTCAAGGTGACCACGCGGATCGCCGGATCGGAGAGGAGTTTGATGACACTCGCCGGATCGCTGCCCGCGTGCACACCACCCTTGAAGGCTGCCACCACTTTGGCCCCGAAGCCCCCGCCCAGGGTCACCACGCTGAACAGATAATCCTGCTCTGCCAAGGCGGAGAGCACCTGCTGCGAACGTGGAGCAACACCCATGATGCCCCAGTCGCCGCCGCTGGCGGCCATCGCCGCTTCGGTGTAGACCGCCTGGTGCGCCCGATGAAATGCACCCAGCCCCAGGTGGACTATCCCGGCGTTGAAGGATCCGGGCTCCACCAACGGTTGCCGACCAGCCGGCAATTGCGCGGTGACGCCTAGGCGCGCCATGCCGGGCCGTCCGGGAACGAGTATTCGGCAATCGACTCCTCGCGAAGAGTGACCGAGTAACCAGGCTTGCGAGGAAGCTGATAGCGCCCGGCCACGACGGTGATCGGATCCTCGAAGTGTTCGTGCAAGTGGTCCACGTATTCCACCATCCTGCCCTCCAGCGAACAGCCGACTCTCAGGTAATCAAAGATCGACAGGTGTTGAACGTACTCACACAGACCGACCCCGCCCGCGTGCGGGCAGACCGGCACCCCGAATTTCGCTGCCATCAGTAGCGTGGCGAGCACCTCGTTAACGCCACCCACCCGGCAGGCGTCAACCTGGCACACCCCAATGGCATTGGCCTGCATTAGTTGCTTGAAGATGACCCGGTTGGCGGCCACTTCCCCGGTCGCGACCCGGATCGGGGCGACGGCTCGCGCGACCGCCGCGTGCCCGAGGACATCGTCGGCGTGGGTGGGTTCCTCTATCCAGTACGGG
This sequence comes from Micromonosporaceae bacterium, assembly GCA_003543035.1. Classification (GTDB taxonomy): domain Bacteria; phylum Actinomycetota; class Actinomycetes; order Mycobacteriales; family Micromonosporaceae; genus Rhizocola. The sequence continues at coordinate 4,886 of DPJL01000342.1, forward strand.
TCGAATTCCTTTAGCCGGGCCATGTTCGCGATCGCCTCCGGCACATCCCAGACCTGATTCGCATCCATCATCAGGAGTGCGTCATCGCCGATGACCGAACGGATCAGGCGCGCCCTTCGGACATCGTCCTCAATCGGGCCGCCGACCTTCATCTTCATCGCCCGCCAGCCCTCGTCATAGGCGGCGCTGGTCAATGCGAGCACCTGCTCATCCGGGTAGCCCAGCCACCCGACCGAGGTGGTGTAGGACGGGAACCCGTCCTTTTCCAATACTGCAAGCCTTTCCGCGTATGAGGAGAGGCCCTTGTCCAGGATGGCCAACGCTTCGTCCGGCGTGATCGCGTCGATGATGTGGTGGAAGTCCACCTGTGCCACCAACTCCTGCGATGACATCTCCGAAAGCACCTGCCACATCGGCTTTCCCGCTGCCTTCGCGCGCAGATCCCACACCGCGTTGACCAGGGCCCCGGTCGCCATGTGAATGACGCCCTTCTCCGGCCCCAGCCAACGCAATTGAACGTCGGCCGTGAGGGATCGCCAGAACTCGACCGGCTCCTGCACGATCGAATCCAGCGAACGGCCCACGACATGATGCGCGAGCGCTTCGATTGCGGCGCAGGCGATTTCGTTGCCTCGTCCGTTGGTGAAGGTGAAGCCGGCCCCCGTCACACCATCATCGGTATGCAGCGACACGTATGCCGCGGAGTAGTCGCCACGGTTGATGGCGTCTGAGCCATCGCCCGCCGCGGCGGTCGGGAAGCGCACGTCGTGCACGTGGTAGGAGGTAATCTTCACAGCTTGAACACCTTCTTGGGCAGGTGATAGGCGAGATCTGCGATGGTTTCGAGGGCCTCGTCCAGGCCGAGCCGATGTTCGGCGACCAGTCTTGCCAGGAAGCCGGCGTCCACTCGGCGGGAGACTTCATGCCGGACCGGGATGGAGCAGTAGGCACGGGTGTCGTCGACGAACCCGGCCGTGTTGTAGAAGCCGGCCGTCTCGGTGACCGTCTCACGCCAGCGACGCAAAGCTTCTGGTGCGTCAAGGAACCACCATGGTGCACCGAGGAACAGAGCGGGGTATCCGCCGGCCAGCGGGCCTAGCTCACGGCTGTAGGTGTATTCGTCCAATGTGTACACCACGACTCGCAGACGAGGGTCGTGGCCGTACGCGTCGAGCAAAGGCTTGAGCGCCTGGGTGTATTCGGTGGCCTGCGGGATGTCGCCGCCGGTGTCACGCCCGTAAGTGCGGTGCAGGAAGCGATTGTGGTTGCGCACGGCACCGGGATGCAACTGCATCACCAAGCCGTCCTCGAGCGACATCCGAGCGAATTCCATGAGCATATGTGCTCGGAAGACCTCCCCTTCCGCCCCCGTCACCTGGCCGCGCAGAGCGCGTTGATAAATAGCCGCAGCATCGTCCGCCACGCCGATCTGTGCGGTCGGGTGACCATGGTCCGATGACGTCGCGCCGTATTTGATGAACACTTCTCGCCGCTGGCGCAACGCTTCCAGGTACCCGCCGAATGTTGAGGTGTCGCAGCCGGAAATCTCGCCCAACCTGGCGACTCGATCCGGCCAGCCTACCCAGTCCAGGTCTACGACATCGTCGGGCCGGAATGTCGTGACCACTCTTCCGATCCAGCCGTCGGCAGCCAGCTTCTCGTGCCGGGACATGTTGTCCAGTGGCGATTCCGTCGTCGCCAGCACCTCGAGATTGAATTTCGCGAAGAGCGCCCGCGGCCGAAACTCCGGCTGGGCAAGCTTTTCGGCGAGCTGGTCGTAGGTCTCGTAGGTCAGTGCCCCCGGCAGACCGAAGACATCACGCAGCGTCTGCTCCAACCACAATTTCGAGGGTGTACCACGAAAGAGGTGCCAGTTATCGGAAAAAGTCCGCCAGATCTTCCTCGGATCGGTCTGCACCGGGCCGGAGTCGATCCTTCGCACACCCAGCTCGCCCGGCGGGATCCCTTGGCTCAACAGCATTCGGGTCAGATAGTGATCCGGCGAGATGATCAGCTGCGCCGGGTCGGGGAACGCCGCATCGTCGGCGAGTATGCCCGGGTCCACGTGCCCGTGTGGACTGATCAGCGGGAACTCCCGGAAGTGCGCATAGAGCTCGCGGGCGATCGCCCGGGTCTGCGGCTCGGCCGGGAAAAGCAGGTCCTGCATGCGTTTCAACTCTCCCATTCGGTCAGGTCGAGAAGGTCGTGGGCACGCACGGACTCCTTCGTGGCAATGGATTCGTTGGCGGCCAGGCCGGTCAGCAGCGACCGTGCCCCGTCCAGCGCGGTGGCTGCGCCTTGCCCGGCGCAGATCGCGTGCACCATCCGCGAGTCGGCGCCGCCATGCCCCTCGCGTTCATAGGGCACCACCGGTACTTCGATTGGCGGTTCCCAAAAGCGGCGCAGGCGCAGTGAAACTCCGCCGCCCTCCGGTGAGGCAAAGGCACCGTGATGGCCCTTCACCCACCCGGAACCTCCGGGAGCGACGTGATCGGAGTCGACCATGTCCAGCTCGAGTCGCCCGCGGCTGCCGTTGAAGGCGATGCGGTAACCCTCCCACGGTGCGTATGCGGTCAGGTGATAGGACATCGTGGCACCGGTGTTGTAGCGCACCAGCACGGCGAGGTCGTCCTCAATGGACACTCCCGGTCCGAAGACGTTGAGGTCGCGGTGATATCCGTCGTGCTGCTCCGCGTCCAGGTAAAGCTCTTTGAGCACAGGGGTTTCGGTAAGGTGCAACGCGAAGGGGTCGCCAACCGCGCCGGGCGCTGCATGCGCCCGCTCGTAGTCGCGGGCGTAACCGTGGCGCCGCCCCTGCTCGCCGTAGAAGAAGAGCCGCCCGTGCGCGGTGACCTGTTCGGGCGACCCGTTCAGCCACCAGTTCACCAGATCGAAGTGGTGCGTCGCCTTGTGTACCAACAGCCCACCGGACTGTGCTTTATCGCGATGCCACCGCCGGAAGTAGTCGGCGCCGTGACGCACGTCGAGCAGCCACTCGAAGTGCACCGAGCCGATCTCGCCGATCTGCGGCAACAGCTCGCGAACCTGCTGGGCCACCGGATGGAAGCGGTAATTGAAGGCCACCGTGACCCGCTTACCCGTTCGCCGTTGCGCCTCAAGGATTCGCAGACACCCTGGTGCGTCAACGGTCATGGGCTTCTCGGTGATCACGTCACAGCCCGCTTCAAGCCCTGCCACGATGTACATGTCATGCGTGGCATCCACAGTGGACACCAACAACGTGTCCACCTTTTCCTTCGTGAGCATTGCGGGCACGTCCGCGGCGTCAAAGCCGGGCGCGTCGACAGACCGGCGGAATGCGGCCACACGAGCCGGGTTGATGTCGGCGAGCGCCACAATGTCGCCGTGGAGCGCCAGCTCCCGGGCCCACATCTGCGCCCGCGCGCCCGTCCCCACGATGGCGAAACGCATCGCGGCTCCCTTCAGGTACTACAAACGTTTGCAGTCGAACTAACCACTAGACGTTTCGCACGTCAATGGGTTGCCGTTAATGTCCGGATTTGTTAGGCACTAAGGCCCTCGTCGTCACCAGAATGAAACGTGGGAGCGTTGACATGGGCGCAACCGTTTGCATTAATGGCACCACCAAAGCGCGAAAGGGGCGCCCCGTGCCGGTCACCATCCGCGACGTCGCCAAGGTAAGCGGCGTGCATGTTTCGACCGTGTCGCGCACGTTCAGTGCGCCGCATCTGGTCAATCCTGCGACGCGGGCGCGTGTGCTGGAGTATGCGGAGCAGCTGGGATATCGGCCCAACCGAGCGGCCCGAGCCCTGATCACCGGGCGCACGCACAACATCGGGCTGATCGTGGCCGACATCGCCAACCCTTTCTTTCCGCCACTTATCAAAGCGGCGGAAAGTCATGCCCGCGGCCGCGACTATCACGTCTTCGTCGCGGACACCAATGAGGATCCCGGAGTTGAGGAAGAGCTCGTGCTGGCTCTTGCGAAACAGGTCGATGGGATCCTGCTCTGCAGCCCTCGTATGAGTAACACCCAGATCGAGAAACTCTCCCGCGACGTGCCCTTGGTCGTCGTGAACCGTCCGGTCCCCGGCCTACCAGCCGTGGTCATGGACGTGGCGCAAGGGGCCAGGCTCGCCATTGAGCACCTGACCTCGCTTGGACACCGTCACATCGCTCTGCTCGGCGGGCCTCGAGGCTCCTGGAACAATCGCGAGATTCGCCGTTCTGCAACGCTTTACACCCGCGCTGCGGGCAGTGAGCTCACCGTGCTCGGCCCCAATCTGCCCACCGAGGACAGTGGGATAGCACAGGCCGAAGCAATCACCCAAACGGGCGCCACAGCCGTTCTCTGTTACAACGACCTGATGGCGGTGGGCCTCATTGACGGCCTCGAACGCCTCGGGGTGAGCGTGCCGGATCAGATCAGTGTGGTGGGCGTCGACGACACCTCGCTGAGCCGTCGCACTCGCCCAACACTCACCACGGTGGCCACCCCTACCGCGGCTGCCGGCCGGGCTGCCGTCGACATGCTGTTGCAGCATGGCGACGATCGCCGCACCAATGCTCTGGTCACGCTTCAGACGGAGCTCATCATTCGAAATTCATCCGGCCCCGCCCGGCGCCAATAAGGGTGCCCAAGCCCGCATCGCACTGCGGGCTCGGGCTACGGCCGATTTCACAACAAAGGAGTGTCGTTATGCACCGCGCCGCAAACGCACACGTTACTACCAGGCGAACTCTGCTGAGAGCCGCTGCCCTCGGAACCCTCGCCGCACCATTGCTCGCCGCCTGCTCCACCGAGACAGGTCAGCCCGCCCCGGAGTCGACCGAGCCGGTCGAGCTCTCCATCTTCTGGTGGGGTGCGGAAGCCCGGGCCAAGGCCACCGAGGAAGCGCTCAAGCTCTACACGGCGAAGTACCCGTTCGTCACCTTCAAGACGACGTGGCAGGGAAACCAGGGGTACTACGACAAGCTCGCCACGCTGGCCGCAGGCGGCAACGCCCCGGACATCTTCCAGATCGACGATGGCGCGCTCAGCGAATATGCCGAGCGTGGTGTCACCCTGGATCTGAGCCCCTA
>DPJL01000222.1:0-5812 GCA_003543035.1 Micromonosporaceae bacterium
GGTGCCGCCGTGCCCGACGAGACGCGGATGGCCATGGTCGGGACGTCGATGGCGTCCTCGATGGTGCTGTTGCACGACGGCATCGGCCAGCCTTGGCGCGACCCGGTCTTCAGCTCGAGCTGGATTCACGACCGGGTTGCCGAGCTCTTTGCCACCTCGATCGTGTGGCGGCCCGGTGCGCAGGAATTGCTGCATGAGGTGCGAGCGGCCGGGATCCCGACCGCTCTGGTGACCGCGACCGAGCGCAGGCTCGTCGAGATCGCCATCGACACCGCTGGGCGGCACAACTTCGATGTGCTCGTCTGCGGGGACGAGGTCTCAAACACCAAGCCACATCCCGAGCCCTATCTGGTCGCGGCCCGTCTGCTCGGGGTGTCGCCGCAAGACTGTGTCGCCATTGAGGATTCGCCGACCGGGGTGGCCAGTGCGGCCGAGGCAGGGGCCTGGGTGCTCGCGATCCCGCATCACGTCCCGCTCAGTGAAGGCCCTCGGATCACTTTGCGCTCAACACTTTCCGGCTTGACGCTCGCCGATCTGAGGACCCTCTTTTAAAAGCGGCGTGTGGCCGGCCGCGCTCCGGCCACACGCCGCTGTCTTTGGTCAGTGGCCGAAGGTGATCCAGTTGACGTTGACATAGTCAGCTGGCTGGCCGCTGGTGAAGGTGATGTAGACGTTGTGGGTGCCGGTGACGCCGGAGATGTTCGCCGGCACCGTCCGCCAGGCCTGCCAGCCGCCCGTGTTGGCGACCGCAAAGCTGCCTATCGGGGTGGCGGTTTGACTGTCCAGCCGGACCTCGACCAGACCACTCACCCCGCCTCCCGCGCCACTGGCAACCCGGCCCAGGAACTGTGTGGCAGCGCTGGAGCCGAAGTTGACGTTCTGGAACAGTACCCAGTCACCGTTGCCGACGGTCGTGATGTTCTGCCCGCCTCCGGTGTCAGTTGTTCCCTGAACTGTCACGCCACCCTGAGCGTTGAACGACTCCGCCTGGATGGTGCCGTAGGCGTCCCGCCCGCCCGGCGGAGGCGACGACGTAGGACTCGTGGTCGGCGAGCTGGTCGTGGGCGGTGGCGAGGTCGTCTGCCCGGCACAGGCGCCGAATACCTGGAACTCGAACAGCGAGTACCCATATCCGGTCGCCCGCATCGTGCCGTTCATCCGTACGTATCTGGCGCTCGTGACCACCCGTAGGTCATCGGTCCCGCCGTCGCCGAAGTACTCCTGGTAGGCGTTCGTCCACGTGGACCCGGTGGTCGACGTTTGTATCGTGTAGCCGCTGGCGTAGGCAGCCTCCCAGTCGAGCTTGACTCGGGTGATCGGCTGGATGGAACCCAGATCGACCTGCATCCACTGCGGGTCGCTCCACTGGCTGGACCAGCGGGTGGCCATGTTGCCGTCGACGGCGTACTGCGGGGCCAGGTTCGCGGCCTCGTTGCTCGACGAGCTGGTGGGCCGGTTCTGCGAGATCAGCGGCCCGCAGGTCTGCGGCGGCGACGGTGGCGGTGAAGGCGACTCGGTGCTTCCGGGCGGGCCGACCGCCGGCGGCGGTGCGTTGGCCGCGCCGTGGTAGGCCACCACGTAGTCGACGTCTAGGTGCCCGCCACCGGTGGTGGCGCCGTTCAGCGGCCCGAGTGTGTTGGCCGGCATCTCGCCACCCATGGCGATGTTCAGGATGATGAAGAAGCCGTGGCTGCCGAACGCCTGATCCCATACAGCGGCGGGAATGTTGCCACCGCGCTGGACCCGCCAGGTCTGGCGGCCGTCAAGGTAGAACGTCGCTGACGAGTCGGCGGCGCTCCAATCGATCGTGTACCGGTGGAAACCCTTGGTGCATGCGGTCGGCTGGCAGCCAACCGGGCCACCGTTGCCCACGCCGGATTTCTCGTTACACGGCCCGCCAGGTGACGTTCCACAGTGGACAGTGGACCAGACCCGGTTGGCGCCGTTGACGTTTTCCATGATGTCGAATTCGCCGACCATGGGCCAGTTCCACCAGTTGCCGCGGTAGGGGCCGCCCAGCATCCAGAAAGCGGGCCAGTAGCCGGCCGACTGTCCGTTGGGCGCTTCGGGCAGCCGCAGCGATGCTTCGACGCGAAGCTTGCCGCCGGCCGGCGGCCGGAAGTCCTGCCGGTTGGTCTCGACGCGTGCCGCGGTCCACGGGCCCATGCCCTGGCCACGCGCGGTAATGCTCATGACCCCACCGGCCACCGAGACAGCGGCCGCGGTGGAGGTCTCGACCTCGCCGGTGCCGAAGTTGGCCGGTCCACCGGGATACGAGGTGCCCTCGATGATCCGCCAGTTACCGCTCAAGCCACCGCCGTTGAAGTCGTCGAGGAAGTTCTGGGTCCAGCCCGTCGGCGTGGGCGGCGCCGCGGCTAGAGCGTTATTGGAAGTCACGGTCGCGGCAACGCCGGCTGTGACGGCCAGAGCTGCGGCAATGCCGGCGGCGGAGAGCCGGGTGCGGAGTGTGGATCTTCGTTGAACCACTTGGCCGGCGCTTTCCGGGAATGTTTGAGGCGTCATCGAATGACCCTTCTCAAAGGCATGGGGGAGTGAAGATCGGCGCGCCCCTCCGGGATACATCGGAGGTCATAGGGCACGTCGTGTGTCGCCTACATTTCGAGAGAGCGCTCTCTCGGTAACAATGTATCGAAACTTTCCCTAACGTCAATGCCAATCCGCTTCGATTCCAACTTCACGATGTGAATCTACGTAGGTCGATACTTGGAGTGAAACATCTGATGACTGGGCGCAAACGAAAGGAGATCCGCGGCCAGGCGGGGCCGCGGATCTCCTTGCTGGGGAAGGGCTTTGTTACTCGTAGGAGATCGCCTGCAGCACGTTGGTCCGAGCCGCGCGGATCGCGGGGAGGACCGCGGCGATGACCCCGACGATCGCTCCGAGCACGAGGTAGATGCCCATCTGCTCCCACGGGAGCACGATCTGCTTGAGGCCCTCGTCGGCCAGACCCTTGACCACGGCCGAACCGAGCCCGACGCCGACCGCGAGCCCCAGCAGTGCGCCGAAGACCGTGATCACCACCGCCTCTACCGTGATCATGCGCATGGTCGCCATCCGGCTGAGCCCGATTGCCCGCAGCAGACCCAGCTCGCGAGTGCGCTCCAAAACGGACAGTGCGAGCGTGTTGATGACACCCAACACCGCGATCAGGATTGCCAGCCCGAGCAGGATCTGGATCATCAGCAGGAACTGAGCCGTCTCCGCGGCCTGGGAGTCCAGGTACTCGGTCGTGTTCTGTATCAACATTTCCGGGCTGTCGACAAGCAGCGCTTCGAGCTGTTTGCGTGACTCGGCAACATTGGCGCTCCCGCGAAGGTCGACGAAGGCCACCGACGGCAGTTGCTGGCGCATGCCTTCGACCGCGTCCATCCCGAAGATCATGCCGCCGTAGATGTCCTGTCGCTTGTAGATGCCGCCGAGCTTGTAGTCGCGCTCCAGGCCATTGGCGTGCTGCACCTTGATGGTGCTGCCCACGGTCAGCCCGCGTTCCGTGGCTCGCTCGTCGTCGATGACGAACTCAGCCGCACCAGGCTGCGCCAGCGAACCGGCCACCGGGCTCAGCGAGAACATCTTCGCCTCGGCCGGCAGGTCGGTGCTGGAGCTGATCCAGCCCGGCTTCCCGTCGATCATCGCCTGATCGCCGTATTCGGCCGCGACCGCTTCCACCCCGGGGATCTGCTTCATCTTCGGCAGGAGCGCCGCATCGAAGGTTGGCTCCAGGCCCGGGCTGCCCTGACCGGAGATGATCAGATCGGCGTGGAAAGTCTCCGCAACGGTGCCGCGCAGACTTCGGTCGGCCGAGGTGATGATGGTGTTGATCCCGGTCACCAGGGCGATGCCCACCATGAGGGCGGCCGCGGTGATCGCAGTACGGCGTGGGTTGCGGCCCGAGTTGAGCCGGCCCAGCTTGCCCGCGACGGACCAGGAGAAGAGGCGCCCCAGTACCGAAACCGCGGGCTTGGCAAGGATCGGGCTGAGCAGGGCCACGCCGATGAAGGCCGCCAGGACACCACCGAGCATGTACCAGACGTTCTCCGTGATCCCATAGGCGATCAGTCCACCGCCGATGGCGGTGATGATGCCGCCCGAGACGGTGAGCTTGGTGAGCGGCCGGTCCGGCGTGGCGACCTCTTGCAGCGCCGCCACCGGAGGCACGCGTGAGGCGCGGATCGCCGGAAGCACCGCCGCGATCACCGTGATGACAAGGCCCACCGCGAACGCACTGATCACCGCGGCCAGGGGCAGGCTCACGCCGGCGAGTTGGACCGCCGATTGACTCGCGAACAGTTGGGACAGCAGCGCGCCGACTCCATATCCGGCGGCGAGTCCCAGCACCGAGGCGATCAGTCCAATCACGACTGCCTCAACCAGTACCGCACCGATCATCTGTCCCCGGCTGGCGCCGAGTGCGCGCGACAGCGCCAATTCCTTGGTGCGCTGAGCCACGATGATGGAGAAGGTGTTGAGAATCAGGAAGGTGCCGACGAAAAGGGCCACTCCGGCGAAGCCGAGCAGGATCTTGTTGAAGACGTCGAGCACCTCTTTAAACCCGCTAGCCATTGCGGCAGCGGCCTCCTTACCGGTTTGCACGACATAACCGTTGCCCAGCTTGGATTTGAGTGCATCGCGCAAAGCGGCGGGGTCTGTACCTGACGCGGCTGTCACGCTGACGCTCGTGTACCCGCCGACCTTGCCCAGCATGAGTTTCTGGGCCACCGGCTCGGTAAACAACACCTCGGTCACCGGGCCGCGGCTGTCGAGCTTGTCCTCGTAGCCGAAGATGCCGACGAGTTTGAACATCTGCTTCGGCTGCGTGGTCAGCACTCCGACCTCGTCGCCGACTTTGATCCCGGCGGTCTTGGCCAGCGCGGCGTTGACCACGATTTCGTTGTCCGCGTTGGGAGCCCGGCCCTCACGCAGCTCCCGTCCACCAACCTCGCCGGTCCAGTTGCCACCAAAACGGGGCGGGCCGAAGGTCGACACGACCTTGCCGTCGGAGCCGATAACCCTTGCACCGTCGGCCTGGACGTCGCCTATCGCTTCCTTGATGCCGGCGACCTGACGCACTGAAGCGAGGTCAGCCGCGGTGAGAAGGCCCGGGACGGACTCACCCTCCATTTCGGACACCGCGACGGCCGGATCGGCGGTCACGATGACATCGGTGCCGGCCAGCGACGTGGCGAATATGTTGTCGAAGGAGCGGCCCAGCGAATCGGTGAGCACAAACGAGCCGGACACGAACATCACGCCGAGCAGCACGGCCAGCCCCGACAGGATCAGCCTTAGTTTGCGAGCCAGCAGGCTCTTCAGAGTTGCCCGCAACATCAGTGATCGGCTCCGATGCGCTTGATGGTGTCGAGCACGGCCTCGGCGGTGGGGCTCTCCAGCGTGTCCACGATGCTGCCGTCGGCCAGGAAGATCACCCTGTCCGCGTAGGAGGCTGCGGTCGCGTCGTGCGTGACCATGACGATCGTCTGGCCGTGCGCGCTCACCGAGTGGCGCAGGAAGTTGAGCACCTCGTTACCGGACTTGCTGTCCAGGTTTCCGGTCGGCTCGTCCGCGAAGATCACGTCCGGCCGGGAGACCAGGGCTCGGGCGCAGGCGACCCGCTGCTGCTGACCGCCGGAGAGCTGCGAGGGGCGGTGGCTCAACCGGTCACCCAGACCAACTGTGTCGATCACTGTCTTGAACCAGGCCCTGTCGGGCTTGCGGCCCGCGATCGCCAACGGCAGCAGGATGTTCTCCTCCGCGGTGAGCGTGGGCAGCAGATTGAACTGCTGGAAGATGAAGC
>DPJL01000222.1:6107-9587 GCA_003543035.1 Micromonosporaceae bacterium
TGAACTGCTGGAAGATGAAGCCCACCTTCTCGCGGCGCAGCTTGGTCAGACCGGCATCGTTAAGCCCGGTCAACTGGGTGTCCCCGACAAAGACCTGACCCCGGGTCACCGAGTCAAGACCGGCCAGGCAATGCATCAGGGTCGACTTGCCCGAGCCGGAAGGACCCATGATTGCGGTGAACCTGCCGCGCTCCAACTCGACGGTGACATCACGCAGGGCCACGACCTGTGCTTCGCCTGAGCCGTATACCTTCCAGACGTCGGCCGCTCGAGCAGCGGCCTGGGTGGTTTGCCGGATCCGCGCTGGTGCAGCAATAGTCATCATCAATCCTTTGCCGGGTACCGAATATGGACTGGCCCTTATCGTGAAGATCGGGCCAGTAAATGAATCATCAGCTCGGCAAGGCGCGGAAACGTCGGCCCACGGGGGGAGCGTCCCCCGTTCTTTGCACACGGGTGGACCCCCAAGGAAACCTCAGGGTCGACCCTGACACCTCACTCGTAGGAGATGGCCTCGAGCACGTTGAGCCGGGCCGCGCGGATGGCGGGCAGCAGCGCGGCCAGCAGCCCGGCGATGATGGCGGCGATCAGGGTGATGATGAGGTAACCCCAGGGGATCGTCAGCTTGAGGAAGTCCCCGCCGAAGATCTTGACCAGCGTGACACCCAGCGCGGTCCCCAGCACCATCCCGAGCAGCGCCCCGAAAAGCGAGATGAGCACCGCCTCCACGGTGATCATCCAGCCCATCTTGCTGCGGTTCATGCCGATCGCTCGCAGCAGGCCGAGCTCGCGGGTGCGCTCGAAGACCGACAGCAGCAGGGTGTTGATGACCCCCAGGATCGCCACCAGGAGGGTCAGGCCGAGCAGGACGTTGAGCACGGTCAGCATGAGGTCGAGGAACGAGGTCGCCTGCTTCAGCTGCGCCGACGGATCGGTGACGGTGACCTCGGGGTTGTCGGCGATGAGTGCCTTCATCTGGTCGCGGACCCCGTTGAGCTGACTGGGATCGTTCACCTTGACATAGGCCTGCTGCGCCAACGCCGAACGGAATCCACTCGCGTCCAGCGGCGAGATGAGCGGAGAGCCGATGAGCTGATTGGGTTCGAGGATTCCGATCACCTTGAGGGTGACCGGGTCGCCCCGGGCGGCCTTCATGGTCGTGGTGTCCCCGACCTTAAGCCCGCTCTCGTTGGCAAAGGCCTCGTTCAGGAGCACCTCACCCTGGTTCAACCGGCGAACCTCGCCCGCTTTCGGCTTGATGCCGAAGAGGGTCTTCGCCGCTTCCGCATCGGTGGCGGCGGCGAATCCGTTGCGGTCGGCCATCCGGACAGCGTCCTGCTGCAACGCGGTCGCCGCGGCCACGCCCGGGATCTGTTGCAGCCGTGGGGTCAGCGCGGGATCGAAACCGGCGGTGGGGCCGGCCGCGAAATCGGTCTGCAGCATCAGATCGGCGTCAAGGTCCTGCTGGAAAAGGTTGGTGAGACCGGACTTGAGCGAGGAGGCGAAGACCCCCGCGCCGGTCGCCAGAGTCACGCCGATCATCAGGGCGGCAGCGGTAAGCGCTGTGCGGCGTGGGTTTCGGCCCGTGTTGCGTACGCCGAGCCGCCCGGGCACGGCCCAATCGACGAGCTTGCCGATCGCCGCGGTGACCGGCCGGCTGAGCGCGGGAGCGATGAGCACCGCGCCGATGAAGGTGAGTAGTGTCCCGCCGCCAAGGGTGATGACGTTGTTGTCGATGGTCTTGGTGCCCTTGAAGATCAGCAGAACGATGCCTGCCGCCAGCAGGACCAGACCCGCGGAGGTAAGGCGCCCCATGGGTCTATCGGGTCGCGCGGCTTCGCGCATAGCCTCGATCGGCGCGACTCGGGAGGCGCGAAGCGCCGGGAAGAGCGCCGCCAGCAACGTAATCAGGGTGCCGGCGAGCAAAGTGCCAATGATGACAACGGGTCTGACCACGACGCCCGAGCCGGGGAAGGGCGACCCGCTGATGGCACCCAGCGCCCACTTGAGCAGCCAGCCCAGGCCTATCCCGATGACGAGGCCGATCAGCGAGGCGACGAGGCCCAGGATGACCGACTCCAGCAGGACCGATCTGAGCACCTGACCCTTGTCCGCGCCGAAAGACCTATACAGCGCAAGCTCTCTGGTGCGCTGGGCGATCAGCATGGAGAAGGTGTTGAAGATGAGGAACGCACCCGTGAAGAGGGCCAGGAAGCCGAAAACCGCGAGCCCGGTGGAGAAGACGGTGAGGAAGCCCTGGATCGAGCTCGCCTGAGCCTCAGAGGACTCCTTGCCGGTCAACACTTTGTAGCCGTCGCCGACAGCCGCTTCCACCCGCTTCTTCAACTCATCCGGAGGCACACCCGGGGCGGCTTTGATGTCCACATTGGAGTAGACGTCGGTCTGGCCCAGCATGAGCTCCTGTGCCACGGGCTGGGTGAAGTAGACGAAAGTCTCGCCGCCGAGCGAGTCGCGCCCACCGGTGACCCCGGCGATGCCGGTGACGGTGAACTTCTGCCGTGGTTGCAAGGTGATGATCTCGACGTGGTCACCGACCTTGACGTCAGCGCTGCGGGCCAGGTTGGCGCTGAGTACCACCTGATCCGGCGCCACAGGCCCGGCCCCCTCCCGAAGCTCCAAAATGGAATCCGAGCTCGGATCCGCAGGCCACGCCCCGCCAAAACGAGGCGCACCAGTGGAAGCCACGACTTTGCCGTCCTTGCCGATCACGCGAGCCCCGTCGGAGGCGACCTGTGGCGTGACCCGTGCCGCGCCGTCGACGGTCTTCAGCCGATCCGCGACCGACTGCGGAACCACTACCGTGACAAGGCTTTCGCCACCGCCGCCCGGCATCCCGGGCACGTCGCTCTTGCCGGTGACCTGAACATCGATGTCCTTGTTCACGGTCGAGAAGAGGTCGGTGAAGCCCTTGGAGATGGTGTCGCCGCCCACGAACGCAGCCGCCATGAAAGCGGTGCCGAGGATGATGGCCAGGGCGGACAGGACGAGACGCAGCTTGTGTGCGAAGAGACCGCGCAGCATCGCCTTAAGCATGTTCGCGGTCCAGCTTCTTCATTCTGTCGAGTACCCCGTCAGCCGTCGGCGCCGCCATCTCGTCCACGATTTCGCCGTCGGCTAGGAAGACCACACGGTCGGCGAAGGAGGCCGCGTTCGGGTCGTGGGTCACCATCACGATCGTCTGACCGTGACTGCGGACCGAGTCGCGCAGGAAGTTGAGCACGTCGGTGCCGGATTTGCTGTCGAGGTTGCCGGTCGGTTCGTCGGCGAAGATGACCTCGGGCCGGGAGACGAGCGCTCTGGCACACGCGACGCGCTGCTGTTGGCCGCCGGAGAGCTCACTGGGCCGATGATGCAACCGGTCACCCAGGCCAACCGTGGCGATCACTGTGTCGTACCAGGCTTTGTCCGGCTGCCGCCCGGCGATGGCGAGCGGAAGGGTGATGTTCTCGGCCGCGGTCA
>DPJL01000222.1:9908-15418 GCA_003543035.1 Micromonosporaceae bacterium
TGAACTGCTGGAAGATGAAGCCGACCTTGTCCCGCCTAAGTTTCGTGAGGCCGCCGTCGTTCAGGCCGGTGACCTGGGTGTCGCCGATGTGGACGGTGCCCGCGCTGACCATGTCCAACCCGGCCAGGCAGTGCATCAGAGTGGACTTGCCCGACCCCGAGGGACCCATGATCGCGGTGTACTTCCCGCGCTCGAATTCGGCCGAAACCCCACGCAAGGCTTGCACCTGTGCCTCGCCCGAGCCGTAGAGCTTCCAGACTTCGACCGCTCGCGCGGCGGGCGCCATCTCCATGGACGTGATTTTTCCCTGAATACGCCGTAATGAGGGCGTATTCAGGGAAAGTGCTTACTCGTAGGCGATCGCGTCCAGCACGTTGAGCTTGGCCGCCCGCCATGCCGGAATGAGCGCGGCCAGCACGCCGAAGACCAGCGCACCGATCACATAAACCGCCAGGTTGCTCCAGGGCAGCACGATCGCGGTCATGAACTTGTTCTCAATCAGGGCTTGGCAGAAGGCGACGCCGATGCCGACTCCCACCGCCAGCCCCAGCAGGCAGCCAAAGACGGAGATGAGTACCGATTCGACCCCGACCATCCGCACGACGCCGCCCCGGCTCAACCCGACCGCCCGGACCAGGCCCAGCTCGCGCGTCCGTTCCACGATGCTCAGCAGCAGCGTGTTCAGGATCCCGAGCAGGGCGATGAGCAGGGCGACTCCCAGCAATACGGTGATCGCGTTCAGCAGGAAGTCGAAGATCTGGTTGAACTGCTTGAGGAAGGTCGACATGTCGCCGACGGTGACCCCCGGATAGTCCGCCATGATCTTGTCGATCGAGTCCACCGTCTTGGCGATGTCGGTGCCATCGGACACCGTCACGAACCCTTGGTAGGCAAGCTTTCCGGCGTAGTCGTCCACGGCGGCCATGCTCAGGATCGGGCCCTGCACGGCCGGTGTGGCCTCGTAGATGCCGACCAGGCGATAGTCCCTTTCGGACGCCCCGATCCGCACCTTGACCTGATCGCCGACCTTCCAGCCGCGGTCCTTCGCCATGTTGTTGTCGACCACGAACTCATGCCCGGACAGTTGCCGAAGGTCACCGGAGAGCGCCTTCATCTTCCACATCTGTTGCGCCAGAACGACATCGGTCGCGGCGATGCCCGGCTGAGGCTGACCACCCAGCGCCGCGTCGAGCGTGATGTGCCACGCCGCCGCACCGGTCACCCCCGGCAGTGCCTTGACCTTGTCCAGAGCGGCCGGATTGAAGCCGCTTTCGCCGGTCGGCGGAGCGTTGTTGCCCGCCTGGATCATGATGGCCACGTCGTACTTGCCGATGTCCTGTTCCAGACTGCTCTTGAACGACTCGGTCACCGTGGCCGCCGCGCTGATCAGCGTTACGCCGATCATGAGGGCGATCGCGGTCACGGCGGTGCGCCGCGGATTGCGCAAGGAGTTGCGCAGACCGAGCTTGCCGGCCGTGCCTCGCGCGACGAGCAGGCCGACGACCCGCACGATCGGCTTGGCGAGCAGCGGGGACAGAAACGCCACGCCGAGGAAGACCAGGCCGACGCCGGCCGCCAGGATGAGCGTTGCCTGCGGCACGTCTGCGGTCAATGCCAAGACCGCCAAGGCTATGCCTGGTACCAGAAAAGCAGCTCCGGTTATGGAAATGCCCACCAGTGATTTGTCCGGCCGGGCCACCTCGCGCATGGCAGCCACCGGCGGCACGAGTGAGGCTTTGATCGCCGGCACAAAGGCCGCGATCATCGTGACCAGGATGCCCATCAGGTAGGACCAGACGACTGCCCAGACTGAGACGACGATGCCGCCGCTGTCGATGGTGAGCCCGAGTGAGCTGGTGAGGAACTTCTCCGCGCCGACACCGACGCCGATCCCGGCGGCCAGCCCGAGGGACGCTCCGACGGCACCCACGATGAATGCCTCCAGCAGCACCGCACCGACGACCTGTCCCCAGCCCGCACCCATGGCCCGCAGCAGAGCCAGTTCCCTGGATCGCTGCGCGACGATGATGTTGAAGGTGTTGTAGATCAGGAAGATGCCGACGAACGCGGCCACGATGGCGAACGCGGTCAGGATGATCTGGAAGAAGGCGAACTGGTCACCGAGCAGGTTGGACTGTTCCTCGGTAACCTCCTTGCCCGTCTTGGCCTCGAATCCGGCCGGCAGTTGCGCCTGGATCCGCTTCTTGAGCTCCTCCTGGGTGACGCCGTCCTTCGCGCTGAAGGTGGCCGCCTGGAAGACATCCCGCTTGCCGTAGAAGGTTTCCTGAGCGAAGCCCAGCTCGAAGAGGACGAGTGTCTCACCGGCCAGCGAGTCACGCCCGCCGGTGAAGCCGACGATGCCGCTGACCTTGAAGCTCCGCGGCTCGCCCAACTGCGGGATGAAGAGCTTGATCTGGTCGCCCCGGCTCACCTTGGCCAGTTTCGCGGTGTTGGCCGAGATGGCGACTTCGCCGGCCGACGTCGGGAACGTGCCCTCGCGCACGTTCACCAGGCCAAGCGGGTTCTCCTCGCCGTGGACGCCGACCGCGATCGCGCCCTGCGCGGTCACTTCATCGCCGTTGTCGCTGCGGAAGGGGATGACGCCCTCGGTGCTGACGTCACCGGCGGTGTAGGCGACTCCGTCCACTTTGGACAGCTGGTCGAGCTGAGCCTTGGTGAGCAGGACCGGCTCGCCGTTGTTGGTGTCCTTGGTGGGCTGGACCTGAACCGCCACGTTCTCGTTGATCGTGGCGAACAGCCCGGAGAAGCGGGCGTTGAGGGTGTCGCTGAGCACCATGCTGCCGGCGAGGAAGCCCACCGAGAGCACGATGGCGACGATTGCGAGCGTGAGCCGCAGCTTGCGCTGCAACAGTCCACGCAGGCTGGCCTTGATCATTCCGGGGCTCCGACCGTCATGTCGAGCTTCTTGATCTTGTCGAGCACGGCCTCCGCGGTGGGCGAGGTCATCTCGTCGACGATGCGCCCGTCACCCAGGAAGACCACGCGGTCCGCGTAGGAGGCCGCGTTCGCGTCGTGCGTGACCATGACGATCGTCTGGCCGTACTCGGTCACACTGCGACGAAGGAAGCCGAGGATGTCCGCGCCCGACCTCGAGTCCAGGTTGCCCGTGGGCTCGTCAGCGAAGATCACCTCTGGGCGCGCGGCAAGCGCCCGGGCACACGCCACGCGCTGCTGCTGTCCACCCGAAAGCTGCGACGGCCGGTGGCTCAACCGGTCACCCAGCCCAACCGTGCTGATCACTGTGTCGTACCAGGCCTTCTCCGGCTTCCGCCCGGCGATCGCCAGCGGCAGCAGGATGTTCTCCTCCGCGGTCAGCGTCGGCAGCAGGTTGAACTGCTGGAAGATGAACCCGACCTTCTCCCGGCGCAGCTTGGTGAGCCCGCCGTCGTTCAGCCCGGTGACCATGGTGTCGCCGATCGCGACCTGGCCCCGCGTCACCGAGTCGAGACCGGCCAGGCAGTGCATGAGGGTCGACTTGCCAGAGCCGGAGGGGCCCATGATGGCTGTGAACTTGCCCCGTTCCACTTCGAGGCTCACTCCGCGTAGCGCGATGACCTGCGCTTCACCGGAGCCGTAAACCTTCCACACGTCCACCGCACGCGCGGCGGCGCTCATAGGCGAATTCATGTCACCCAGCGTGGCATTGCCTGGCCACCAGACCCTCAGACCGCAGCACGGTCTTGGCCTAGCCCGTGCGGGGGAAGACCTCCTCCTCAGGGAGGAGGATCAGACGCCGCCAGGGCGGACCAGGCCGGTTTCGTAGGCGAGAACCACGGCTTGGACCCGGTCACGCAGGCCAAGCTTGGTCAGCATGTGACCGACGTGGGTCTTGACCGTCGTCTCACTCACCGTGAGGGCCTGCGCGATCTCCGCATTGGACAGTCCTTTCGCGACCTGTACCAACACCTCGGTCTCGCGTTCGGTAAGCGCCGCAAGCTGATTGGGCACCTGAGCCGTCGGGTCGGGGAGCAGCGCCGCGAAGCGGTCCAGTAGCCGGCGCAGGATGCGGGGGCCGACCACGGCGTCGCCCGCGGCCACCGTGCGGATCGCGGCGACCAGCTCCTCGGCCGGGACATCCTTGGCCAGGAATCCGCTGGCCCCGGCGCGGAGAGCACCAACGACATAGTCGTCAAGATCGAAAGTTGTCAGGATCAGGACGCGCACCGGCAACTTCTGCGCCACGATCTCCCGGGTGGCGGCGACCCCGTCGCGGCGCGGCATCCTGACGTCCATGAGCACCACGTCCGGCAGCAGCCGGCGAGCCATGTCGACCGCCTCGACCCCGTCAGTGGCCTCGCCGACGATGTCCAGATCCGGCTCTGTCCCGAGGACCATCTTGAAACCTGTCCGAAGCAGTTGCTGATCGTCGGCGAGCAGCACCCGGATGGGCCTCACGCGACCGCCTCCACTTCCACCTGGTTCGGACTCTCCACAGGGATCTTCGCGTACACCCGGAACCCGCCGCCCGGCCGGGGGCCGGTTCGCAACGAACCGCCGTAGACCGCGACCCGCTCTCGCATTCCCAGCAGCCCGTGCCCGGCCGTCATGCCCTCACGCGGGCCCTGGCCGGTGTCGAAGACCTCGATGGTGAGCAGGCTCGGCTGGAATGTCATCCGCACCTCGGCATTGGCCTGACCCGCGTGCTTCAGCGCATTGGTGAGCGCCTCCTGGACGATCCGATAGGCGGTCAGTGACACACCCGGATCCATCTCCACCGAGTCGCCCTCGACCCGCAATGTCGCGGGCAGGCCGGCCTCGCGTACCTGTTCGATCAGAGCCCGGATGCTGCCAAGCCCCGGTTGCGGGGTCAGCTGGGTCTCCGACTCGGATTCGACCCGCAACAGGAACAGCAGCCGGCGCAGCTCCCGCAGGGTGGTGCGGCTGGTCTGCTCGATCGTGGTCAGCGCCTGCTCGGCCGCGTCGTAATCATGTTTGAGCACGCGCCGCGCGCCGGTCGCCATCACTCCGATCACGCTGACGTGGTGCGCCACCACGTCATGCAGCTCGCGGGCAATGCGCCGCCGTTCCTCGGCGACTGCTTGCTCGGCATGCGCATAGCGGCCCGCTTCAGCTTCCGCGGCCCGCTCGGAGAGCGCCTGGTTGGCTTCGCGGCGAGCCCTGATCGTCCGTCCAATGAGGAAGAGCACGATCATCATAACGATGTTGATCAGCATTCCGGCCGGCGTCGAGATGAGCGGTTGCCCGTTCTCGGTGTTCATAAGGCCTTTTTCGATCGCGGCCACGAAGGCCAGATCGTTGGCGAGCCAGAGCACCGCGGTTCCGAGCACCGCTCGCCACCATCGCTCATAGGCCGCAAGAGTGTAGGCGAGTACCCAAAGTGCGACTCCCTGCGCCGCCCAGAGTTCCTTCTCGATCACGCCCAGCAGGATCAGCGCGACCGTCGCCCCGACCGCGGGCCATAGCCATCGGCGCCGGAAGGCTATCGGCGCAAGCGTCAGCGCGGTCCAGAACGGCAACCAGGCGCCGGC
>DPJL01000223.1 GCA_003543035.1 Micromonosporaceae bacterium
TTCAACAACTACTACAACAACAATGGCGGGTACGGTGTCGCCTCCACTTGCAACGCGGGCGTTTACGTCGAGCGCAACTACTTCGAAAACGTCGGCAACACGGTGGTGACGCAGACCGGCAGCTCGCCGCAGGGCAATGTGAAGCTGCTCAACAATTATCTGGTCAACTCCGGGGCCCCGGCATCGCGCAACGCCTCCAGCGTCGCCGCGATCCCTTACGCCTACACGGTTGACGCCAACTCGTCGGTCAAGTCCATCGTCATGAACGGCGCCGGGACCGGCAAGATTTAACTGTCCACGTTGGATTGGCGGGTTGTCCGGCGGGCGGCCGGACGACCTGCTTTCGAGACTGCTGCAGCAATGGGAAGCCGGCCTGCTTGGATGTCGGGAGCGGGCCGGCCCAGTTCATCGGCGGAGGTTCCGCGTTACGGGTTCTGGGTGAGCAGGTGCGCCCTAAAGCCCTCGCCGAAGGTGCTCGTGGGAGTGCCTGTGTAGTCGTTGACAAGCACGTTGCCTTGACTGCAGCCCCACGGGTTCCAGGTCCATGCGAGGTACCCGACGCCGTGCGCGTCGGCCCATGCCATCAGCTGGTCGATGTAGTCGTGAGCGCACGTGTTCTGGCCGATCTCACCGGCCGTGACCGGCACCTGGGCGGCGACCGTTCCGATCTGGCTGTCCCAGCACGAGACGGTCACGCAGGCGTTGAAGTTGTACGAGTGCCATGAGGCCATCAGGTTGCCGGTGGGGTCGGTCGGCTTGTAGGTCAGCCACTGGCTCAGGTCGTTGGTCCACGTAAGGCCGGCAACCATAATCACGTTGGTGGCACCGGTGGCGCGTACCGCGTTAACCAGACCTTGCATGCCGGCCACCTGGTAGCCGATGCCGGTGCAGGTGCCGCCGTCGCGCAGGCAGGTCCAGGCGGCGGTCATGTCCGACCAGTTGTTGGCCGCGTCCGGGTAGGGCTCGTTGAACAGGTCGAAGATGACCGCGTTGTTGCCCTTGAACATGTTGGCCACCTGGGTCCAGAACGTCGGCGCGTATTGCGCGTCGGGCATGGGCTTCTGGCAGGTTGCGTTGACGTCCGCGCAGGCCGACGCGGTGCCGGTGTACACGCCGTGGTTCCAGTGCATCTCCACGATGGGGTTGATGCCGTTGGCTACGAGCAGATCTACGTAGGCCTTGACGGCCTGCTGGTAGGTGGCGCCGCTGGGCGTGCCGAACGTGCCCAGCCAACAGTCCTCGTTGAGCGGGATCCGGACCGCGTGGATGTTCCACGCCTTCATCGCGTCCACGGACGCCTGGTCTGGTGTGGGGCTGTCCCACATGCCCTTGCCCTGGACGCAGGCGAACTCGGCGCTGGCACGGTTAACGCCCAACAGTCGATAGGTGGCGCCGCTTGAGGTGAGCAGCTTGTTTCCGGACACGTGCAGAGCCGGCGCGGCGCCCGACTGTCCACCTGAGACAGTCACCGTCGCGGTCCCCGACGTGCCGGTCAGGCCACCGCTATCCACGGCGCGGGCCGAGAGTGAGTAGCTATCGGCGGCGACATTGGACCAGGTGAACGTGTAGGGCGAGGCGGTGTCGGAACCCAGCAGCGTGCTGCCATTATAGAACTCGACCCGGGCCAGGTTGTTGTCGGGATCGCTTGCGGTGGCGGCGAAATTGATAGTTGCCGGGGCGGTGAACGATGCGCCGTTGGCCGGGCTGGTCAGACTCGCCGTCGGTGCACGGTTGCCGGTTGACGGCGACGGTGAGGGCGATGAGACCGAACCGGTACAAGTGACACCATTGATTTTGAAGCTCGTCGGGTTGGTGTTGGTGCCGCTGTAGCTTCCGTTGAACCCGATGCCCCATGAAGCGCCTGTGCCTTGCGCGGCGTTCCAGGACATCGAGGTGACCGTGACATTGGCACCGGACTGGGTCCAGTTGCCCGACCAGCCTTGGGCGACCTGCTGATTGCCGGGCCAGGTGTAGGTGAGTGTCCAGCTGGTGAGCGGATCGCCGAGGTTTTGCAGCGTGAGGTTGGCGCCGAAGCCGCTGCCGTTGTCCCATGCCTTGGCATAGGTGACTTGGCAACCGGCGGCCGCCGAAGCCAGGCTCGGCAGGACCACCACAGTGGCGGCGGCCGCCGTGGTGAGGACGGCCAGCAGGACGGCGCGGGGCCGCTTTCCTTGCAACACAATGACTCCTTACACGTCGGTGAAAGGTGGATTGCGTACCGCGGCTCCACGCAGCAGGAGTCATGTTGTCATGGAAGCGCTCCCATGTCCATCGATAGAAGACGGGGCGCAATGTTAACGTTCACATAATCATGGTGCGGCCGAGCTCGTCCTGACAATCAGCTCGGGGTTGAGCAGGACGTGTTCGGTGCTGCGGACGCCGGAAGCAAGCTCGATCTGTTCCAGCAGCATGCCCAGGCTGCGGCGGCCGAGCTCGGTAAAGTTCTGCCGGACCGTCGTCAACGGGGGCAGGAAATAGCCCGACTCAGGCATGTCGTCAAAGCCGACGACACTGACCTCTTGCGGGACGCTGCGGCCGGCCTCGTGTAGTGCACGCAAGAGGCCAAGGGCCAGATGGTCGTTGGCGCAGAAGATCGCGGTAACTGAGGGGTCCTTGGCCAAAACCTGGCCTTGCTCGTAGCCGGATTTGGCACTCCACGATTGCGGTGCCACAGGTGGGACCACGGCTCTTGCCGCGTACAGGGTGCTGCGCCAGCCTTCGATACGTTCCTGGGCTTCGGGCCAGTCGGCGGGACCTGCGATGTGGTGCACGGTCGCATGGCCAAGGTCAAGCAGATGCTGGGTGGCGAGCCTGGCGCCGGCGGCGTTGTCGATGCGTACCGCGGCCACACCGTCATCGTCGGTTCCGCCGCCCACGCCGACGCAGGCCAGGGTGGCCGGCACTTGCAGCAGGGCGCTGGTGACGGCTGGTTTGGGGGCGATGGCGATGATGCCCTCGACGGATTGCTGAATGAGGCGATCGGCTGCGTCCAGAACGGATTTGCGGTCAGGGCGCTGCACGGTGGCGATGCTGACAAAATAACCGGCAGCGCGGGCTGCTTCCTCGATGCCGTAAAGCATTGAGGCCGGCCCGAACAGGGTGGTTTCGAAACCGATGATGCCCAGTGTTCCGGAGCGGCGGGTTGCCAGGGTGCGGGCGGCAAGGTTGCGGCGGTAGTTGAGCTGCTGCATCGCACTGAGGACTCTGGCCCGAGTCTCGTCGCGGACGCTCGGGTGATCGTTGAGAACGCGGGAGACCGTTTGATGGGAGACCCCGGCAAGCCTCGCCACATCGCGCATGACTGAACCGCGCGGTTGCACCTGCTCGGCTGGCGGATGGTTGGCTGGCACGCTGCCCCCTGCGAGAAACCGTTGTTATCGATCACACCTTACCGCCGGTGTGACATGACGTTGCTTCGCCATTTGGGCGATGCCGCAAGCCGCTGGGCGGTAACGGCCCGGCAACATTCGGAAACTTCCTCTTGACGCCGAGGATGAGAACGGTAACATTCCCGAGCACGGAAGGTCACGCATCTTCCGGCTGGAAACTGGTGAACTTGAGACTTTGCTCGGCCGGGCACTGGGGTTTCGGGTTCGCGGCGAGACCACCGTTGCTCCCCGCCGGATAGCCGGCAAGCTGCGGCGCCAAATGTTAACGCTCACATTTCGAAAATCTACCGCTGAGCTGGCGTTTGGCCCAGCGTTGGGCGCACTACAAGAACATCTTGATCCTGTACCGCGCGATTTCCCTTGCAGGAGGATGCAGTGCTCAAAAGATTATCCGCAGTCGTCGCCGGTGGCGTGCTGCTTGCCGCCGCCTTAGCCGCTTGCGGCGGCGACGGTGGCAATAGCCCCGGTGCCGCCGATGACGGCAAGATCATAATGGGTTTCTCGCAGGTAGGCGCCGAAAGCGGCTGGCGTACGGCGAACACCAAGTCCGTTCAGGAGGCGGCGACTGCCGCCGGCATCGAGCTGAAATTCTCCGATGCCCAGCAGAAGCAGGAAAACCAGATCAAGGCCATCCGCAATTTCATCGCGCAGAAGGTCGATATCATCGCCTTCTCGCCTGTGGTGGAGTCCGGCTGGGACACGGTGCTCAAAGAGGCCAAAGACGCCAAGATCCCGGTCATCCTCACCGACCGTGCGGTGGACTCGAAAGACACCTCGCTGTACAAGACCTTCCTCGGCTCGGACTTCGTGGTCGAAGGCAAGAAGGCCGGTGAATGGCTGGTCAAGGAATATCAGGGCAAGGCCGGCGAGGTGAACATCGTAGAGCTGCAGGGCACGACCGGCTCCGCTCCGGCCAATGACCGCAAAGAAGGATTCGCCGACGTCATCAAGGCCGACCCAAGGTTCAAGGTGATCGCCTCGCAG
>DPJL01000224.1 GCA_003543035.1 Micromonosporaceae bacterium
GGCGCCTTCTCGTTGATTGAAGGTGATTCTTCGTGGAGCTGGCCCAACTCGCCGCGGCCGGCCCTCCGGACGGGCAAATCGTTGGCCGGTCAGGAAGATGAGTGGTGCCGCACGCATCGGGACGGTGAGAAGCGTGCGGGTGAGCGCGTCCCAGCCCGGCGGGTTGTCGTCATAGATGAAATAGAGCAGTACCACAACAATGGCGAGCACCCGGACCAGGAGCCACTGATACCGGTCAGGCGCCGCGGCGTTTCCTCGTTCATGTCATTGGTCCCTTGCCCTAGAGATAGACGAGACGTCTCGTCTTGCGACAAGCATGACGGTACGAGCCCCCGGCCGTGCGTGTCAAGACGGTACGTCTCGTCTTGCTGATAGACTTCGGACCGTGACCGCACCCAACCCTGAGCGACGAAGTGAACGCGCCCGCCAGGCGATCCTCACGGCCGCCATCGAGCTGTGTCGGGAGCAGGGCTACGCCGGCACGACGATGGAAGGCATCGCCAAACGAGCCGAGGTCGGCAAGCAGACGATCTACCGGTGGTGGCCGTCCAAGGCCGCCGTCATCCAGGAAGCCCTCAACGAACGCGCCAGCACGTCGACCGACTTCCCCGACACCGGTGACATCGTGGCCGACCTGCGCACCCAGATGACGAGCGTAGTGAAGCTGCTGACCAGCGCGGAGTTCGTGCCGTACGCCGGCGGTCTGATCGCGGCCGCCCAGACCGACCCCGCGGTGGCGAAGTCAGTGGTCGAGACCATGATCCAGCCTCGGGTGAGAGCCTGCAAGGAGCGGCTGGAACGCGCCAGGCAACAACGCCAGCTCAGGTCCGACGTCGATCTCGACGACGTGATCGAACTGCTGTACGCGCCGCTCTACTACCGGCTGCTCCTGCACACCCGGCCGATCACCACACAGCAGGTGACTGACATCCTCTACCTCGCCTTCGATGGTCTACGGCCGAGGAGCCCGAAACCGAAGACCCGACGACCTAGAACGTAGGGGGTCTGCCTTGCAATGGGTAACGCTCATCAGCGCCTTGAGCGGCGGTGTCCTCGGGGTGGGCGCCACGTTGTTGGTCGACCGGGTGCGGGCAAAGCGTGAGCTCGGGCACCGGCTCAACGACGCCCGCTGGCGCGTCTAACCGAGTACCTGGTGGCGCTTACCGAAACCGACGGGGCGTTGCAGATACTGGCGTTGAGCCGACCCACACCGGTCGATCGAGTGGAGGCCATGACGGTGTTTCGTTCCAAGCCCTTGCTGGCGATGAGGTACCAGGTAGACCTGATCGCGCCGCCGCCCGTCGCCGCCGCAGCGGAAGCGGCATATCAGCGGCTGAGGGAGATCCGCGAGACTATAGTCACGACGAGCCTGAACGTGCGAACCTCCCATTCCGCCGACCGCGGCTCGGCGGAATGGGAGGCGGTGCACAACCCTTACATCAATGCAATTGGCAACCTACGGACTGCCATGCGGCAGGACGTCCAAGGCAGTTACATCATACCCGTTGAGTAAGGCCGCGGTCTGCGATCAGCAGGTCTCGGTGATCACGTTCGAGAATTTCTGGCGTGGGTGGACAGCAATGCCGGTTAAGTGCCGTGAGGTGCTGGTGTGATGGGTGGTGCTGGTGTGGGAGGTTTGTAGCCGTTGAGACCGTTGACATCGCTCGTTGTCAATTGTCCATAGGTACCCCAAACCCGCCCGATCGATGATCCACGCTGGCCCACCGGCACACCACAGGCACCACCAGCCTCACCGCCACCAGAAGGACCACGCGCGGGCCCGGCACCTCAGCGGCAGTCTTGATCACCGCCGAAACGCCGTGACGGATTCCCGCCAGATCGAGACCACCCGGGCCGGCAGGCTGAACGGTATGAGCGACGTTGACTTCATTGCCATCGATCCGGAGCGACTCCAGCGGATGCGCGAGCGGGGCGCCGACGAGCACGGTAATCCGTGGACACCGCGGACGGCGGAGGGCTGGGAGCCGCTGCGGTGCTGCCTGCGCAAGGCGGAGGTGAGCGAGCAGATCGCGCTGGTCTGCTACACGCCTTGGACCGAGCCGAGCCCGTGGCTGGAGGCCGGGCCGGTATTCGTCCACTTCGGACAGTGCAACGGCTACACGACGCCGGGCGACTACCCCGAGGCCTTCCTGCACAGCCGCAGCATGCTGAACCCGTTCGACCACACCGGAGCGAGAGCCTACGACCACATCACGTTCCTGCAGCCGGAGGACGACCACGAGGCGGCGGTGCGCACCATCCTCGACCAGCCCCAGGTGGACTACCTGCACGTGCGCAGCGCCATCGCCGGCTGCTTCACCTTCGAGGTTCGGCCGGCCCACTAAGCCGTCGGTAAGATCGGCGGCATGGATCTTCGCGGCAAGTCCGTACTGCTCACCGGTGCGACCGGCGGCCTTGGCCAGGCGATGGCGCGGCGGCTCCGGGCCGAGGGCTGCACCCTGACGCTCACCGGCCGCCGCGTCGACGTCCTGGAACTCCTTGCCACCGAAGTGGACGGTCGGGTGCTGGCCGCCGATCTCGCCAACCCTGAGGACGTCGACCGGGTGGCGGCCGAGTGCACCGACGTCGACGTGCTCGTCGCGAACGCCGGAGTGCCCGGCGGCGGGATGCTGGACAGTTACACCGTCGAGCAGATCGACCGGGTGCTCGGCGTCAACCTGCGCTCCCCGATCGTGCTGGCCAGGGCGATCGGCGAACGCATGCTGGCCAGGGGCGCCGGGCACATCGTGTTCATGTCCTCGTTGTCCGGCAAGAGCACGACCCCGGTCACGTCGCTGTACAACGCGACCAAGTTCGGCCTGCGCGGGTTCGCGCTCGCCCTGCGCGCCGACTGGGACCCCCTCGGCGTCGGGGTGAGCTGCATCAACCCCGGCCCGATCTCCGATGCCGGCATGTTCCACGACGGCGGCGGCAAGCTCCCGCCAGGCGTCAGGGCGCGCTCACCCGAAGATGTCGCGGCCGCGGTTGTGCGGGCCATCGTGCACAACAAGGCGGAGATCGACGTGGCGGACACGGCGACCAAGGTGGGCGCCGCGTTCGCCCAGCTGGCCCCGCAGACCGCGGCGCGGCTCGGCAAGCTGGTCGGCGTCGACAAGTACGCCCACGACCTTGCCGAGGGCCACAAGGACAAGCGGTGAGCGGCCCGTTCGTACACCGGTTGCGGGTGCGCTACAGCGAGTGCGACCAGCAGGGCGTCGTCTTCAACGGCAACTACCTGTTCTACTACGACGTCGCGCTCACCGAGTTGCTGCGCATCAGGATCGGTTCGTACCAGGCGTTTATCGACAGCGGGTTCGACATCGTCGTCGCGGAGGCGAGGCTGCGGTTCCACAACGGCGCGCGGTTCGACGAGGACGTCGACATCGAGATGCCGGTCCACCATCTCGGCACCACGAGCATGATCGTCCATCCGGTGTTCCGAGTGGACGGACGGCTGGTCGTGGACGGCGAGGTGCGGCACGTGTTCGTCGACCCGGAGTCATTGACGAAGAAACCTATGTCGCAGGAGATTCGCGACGCGTTGGCGGTCTGACGCGGTAGTTGCCGGTCGACCGCCGGTACTCGATCTCGAGCACCGGCCGGCCGTCACCGAAGTCCCGTTCTCTGATGTTGCCGCTCTCCTCGAAGCCGAACCGGCGGTAGAACCGGCGGGCCCGGTTGGCGCCGGCCAGCGTCCACAGTCGAACGGTCGGGTAACCACCGTCCACCAGCAGATCCCACGCGCCGTTCATCAACGCGGCGGCGACGCCGGTGCCCCACACGGTCGGATGGGCGTAGAAGCCGTAGATCTCCCCGTCGCGACTGCGGATCGTGTGCGGTCCGAAGTAGGCGAACGCGCAGACCCGATCGCCGCGAACCGCGACCAGCAGGGTGGCCTTGGCGAACCCCGGCGCGATCATCCTGCTTTCCCACTGCGAGCGGCGGATCTCCACGAAGGTGTTCAGCCAGCTGGCCTCGAACAGATCGCGGTAGGCCACCTGCCAGGCGGCCGCGTGCACCTCACCGATCGCCGCGGCGTCTGAGGCCGTTGCGTCGCGCAGCAGGACCGGGGTGTCAACCCTCATCGGACCTGCCCACGGCGGCGCCTTCGTGACCCATCGGAACACAATACTTCCGTGCGGTCGCGGACTCCACCTTTCGGGGTAACCCTCGAAGGTGACTTGCGCACACGCCGGTCTGCGAAGGGGGCCTCCGCAACCGCGGGGTATGTGAAGGCCCCCCTTCAGGAGAAACCCGGCCCAGCGGTCAGCCGTCCGTGGCGAGCGCGGGCGCCCGTTCGGTCCCGGCCTCGTCCGCGTCGACGTCGCGCTTGTGCATCAGCTTGTGCGGCCACCACATCCACCGGCCGATGTCCAGCGTCAACGAGGTGACCAGCACCGCCCGGATGATGATCGTGTCGATCAGCACCCCGATGGCCACGGCGAAGCCGAGCTCCGCGAGGAAGGTCAGCGGCAGCGTGCCGAGCACCGCGAACGTGCCGGCCAGCACCAGGCCGGCCGAGGTGATCACGCCACCGGTGACCGACAACCCGCGCAGGGTCCCGGCTTTGTGGCCGAGTTTGCCCGCCTCTTCCCGGACTCGTGTCATGAGGAAGATGTTGTAGTCCACCCCCAGCGCCACCAGGAATACGAAGGCAAACAACGGGAAGGACGAGTCCGCACCCGGGAAGCCCAGGATGTCTTGGAAGACGATGCCAGAGACACCAAGCGTGGCAAGGTACGACAGCAGCACGGTCGCGATCAGCACCAAAGGCGCGATGATGGAACGCAATAGCACCATCAGAATCAGGAAGATCACGGTGAGCACGAGCGGGATGATGAGCTTGCGGTCCCGCTGCGAAGTCGTCTGCACGTCGTGGTTGATCGCGGTGAAGCCACCGACCTTCGCGTCAGCGCCGTCGATCGCGTGAACGTTGGT
>DPJL01000299.1:0-18528 GCA_003543035.1 Micromonosporaceae bacterium
CGGCTTCCTGGCCGGCTATCGCAACAGCAACGTCCAGCTGACCAGTCAACTGCGCCTGCTGCAATGGTGGGAGCAACCCGCCACAGAGCCCCCCGAGCAGGACTCGCAGCTGCAGGTTGCGCTCACTCTTGGTATCTCGACGGGTGGGTACCTCGATGACGCCGCGTCCGCCGTCGCGCAGCTCTATCGTGGCTACGATCTGAGCTATCAGCTGTTTCTCGTGCCGCCGCGTGCCACGGTCGTGTATCAGGTGGCTTTCCGGGTGCGGACAAGCGTTTCGCACGGCAAGGCACTGGTTGACTTCGACGGCGGCGCGTTTCAGATCACCTGTCCCAATCTGCTGCTGATCACGATGAGCTGACCGAAAATCCTAAGTGGCTTGCCGCATGCCTGCGACAGCCAGTTTCCTAAGTGACACCACGTGTAGGGCCAGAGCGAGTGGCACCGCTGTGGTCGGGATGAGCACCAGTGGCAGCAGCGATATCTCCAAAGTGGACGGTGTAACGTGCACGAGCTGGTTAGGGCCGAGCCCGGCAGCAAAGCCGATACCGACCGCGACCACCAGATCGACGATGCCCAAAATGTTGAACCACACCGCGTTTCGCCGCGGGCCGCCATTGGCCAGTCGCCATGCCACGAAGGGCGCGGCCAGTCCGACGGCGATGTCGCCGACCCCGGCCGGGATCGCGAAGATCGCGGGCAGTTCCCCCAGCGCCATCACGATCAGGAACGTCAATCCGGCCACCCGGAAGGTCTGCGGGACGGCCAGCCTTGCCGCTGTCCCGGGTGCGGCGAGGATCCGTAGCATCACCGGAATCCTCGTGGCCGCCATGGCCAGCCCCATCGAGCCCAGCAAGGCGACCGGGATCCACGGGTTCGATGTGGCCGGATCCTGGCGGTAGAGCCCGGCCCGGGCGAGCAGGGCGCTGGCGACTATCCAGCCGCACCACACGAGCGAGACCATCACCCCCACGCGAACGCCGGTGCTTCGGCTAAGGCCCGCAGCGATAGCACCCCGATAAAGCGCGATGGACGTCGCCCCCGGTAGCGCCACCACAGGGATCAGGACCAGCAGCCAGATGTAGCCGGGAAGAGAATTCATTGCCGAACCTCATGTCTATTGTCGAACACTGTGTTCGAGTATGGTCAGGAGGGATAGCCGAGGGTCAACAACCAGTTCCGGCTTTGAATCCGGTACCGAACAAGGGCTTGCGGATTGTTCGCAATTGGAGGTGGTCCATGGCCGGGGACGATCGGCGGGTCCGCCGCACCCGCCGCCTGCTCACCGAGGCGTTCGTCGCCCTGGTTCTTGAGACGGGCTATGAGCGCATCAGCGTCCAGGACATCCTTGACCGGGCCGACATCGGCCGTTCCACCTTCTACGCCCACTTCCGCGACAAGCAAGCGTTGCTGGAAGCCTGTTTCGACGACATGCGCGACCAGCTGAAGGCGGCACTGGACACGATGAAACCCGACGTGCCCACCGATCCATCCGGCCCGGCGTCGGTCCTGTTTGCCCACGCCTATCAACACCGCAGCGTGTACAAAGCCTTGTGCGGCAAGCAAGGCGGCACAGTCGTCCACCGGTACCTGCATCGCCTCATCGGCGATCTGCTGCGCCCGCACCTGGCTGCCGCAGACTCCGGCCTGCCCGCAGACATGGTGGCCGAGTACTACACCAGCGCCACTCTCGGGCTGCTGATCTGGTGGATAGACCAAGGTTTCCGCTTTGGCCCCGCCCGCATGGCCGCGATGCACCACCAGCTCGCCGCGCCCGGCGTCATCGCCGCACTGGCCACAGGTTCACGTCTGCCGGCCTAGCCCCGCTCTCCTGCGTGCGCCGAGTGCCGCCGCTTTTGCGGTGAGGTACTGGCGTTCGGCCAGGCTTGTCGTGCGGCTGGCTGCCAGCCGGTAGTTTTCGATGGCGGGTTCGTTGTCGCCGGCCATTTCGAGCAGGTGTGCGCGAACGGCGTCAAGGCGGTGGTGGCCTGCAAGGGCTGTATCTAGCCCACTGAGTAGGGACAGGCCGGCGGCAGGGCCATGGACCATGGCGGCGGCAATGGCACGGTTGAGGGTGACCATCGGGTTGCTCGTCATCCGCTCCAGCAATCCATACAGCGCAAGGATTTGCGGCCAATCGGTCTGCGCATCCGTGGCAGCTTCATCATGCACGGCGGCGATCGCAGCCTGTACCTGGTAATAGCCCACGGCCCGCTGCGGCAGAGCCTCATACAGCAGGGTCTGGCCTTCGACGATTAGTTTCTGGTCCCAGAGTCCACGGTCCTGTTCGGACAGTGGGATCAGTTCACCGGTTGTGCCGGTGCGGGCCGGCCTGCGCGCGTCGGTGAGCAGCATGAGAGCCAGCAATCCCATGACCTCCGGATGGCCGGGCAGGCTTGCATGCAGCATGCGGGTGAGCCGGATCGCCTCGCGCGAAAGCTCGGCGCGGGCCACCTCACGGCCGGTACTGGCGGCGTATCCCTCGTTGAAGATCAGGTAGAGCACGTGCAGAACCGAAGGCAGCCGTTCGATCAGGTCGTCGGGAGCCGGTTCTCGCACTGGCACGCTCGAGGCCTTGATGCGTTGCTTGGCTCGGGCGATGCGCTTGGCGATGGTGTCTTCTGGCACGAGGAAAGCGCGTGCGATCTCGGCCGTGCTCAGGCCTCCGACCGCACGTAGGGTCAGCGGAATGGCCGAGCTGGGGTTCAGCGCGTGATGGCTGCACATAAACAGCAGCAGCAGCGAGTCATCCTGATTGGACACTTCGGCCGTGGTGGTGGTGGCTTCGCTTGCTGCAGCGCGGGTCTCGCGGTGCCGCCGGGCTTCGTCAGAGCGCCACATGTCGGCGAGCCTGCGCGTGGCGACGGTTATCAGCCAGCCGCGCGGGTTGGCAGGTACCCCCTGAATTGGCCATTGGGTGGCGGCAGCGAGCAGAGCCTCTTGTAGCGCGTCTTCGGCGTCGGTGAAGTCGTCATATCTCCGCACAAGCAGTCCGAGGACCTGCGGCGCCAGATCGCGCAGCAGATCCTCCACGGCGGTGCGCCTGATCACCATTCCGAGGCGGGCGCATCCATGATCGGGCGGACTTCGATCGGTGCTCGCATCGGCTGGCCGCCGGGTCCTGGCGATGCGGAGGTCCGGGCGGCGATATCGACGGCTCGTTGTTCGCTGTCGACGTCGACCATCCAGAAACCGGCGAGGAATTCCTTGGCCTCTGGGAACGGGCCGTCGGTGATCACCGGGGCGTTCACCCCATCGCTGGTAACGATCTTTGCCGCATGCGGCCCGGCAAGCTTTTCGGTGGCGATCAGCTCACCAGCGTCGCTGAGTTCCTGGTAGATCTGCTGCATACACGCCCAGCTGGCCTTAACGTCCTCTGGTGTCCACTCTTGCCCCGGTGATGTGTCATCCGATGACTGGTTCATCATGATCAGGTATTTCATGGTGACACTCCTCCTGCTGGTGCGCCTGGTCGGCGCTTTCACCATAAGGTCGGAGCTGTCGTCCGGTCCTGGACATCGCGGGCCGCACCGTCAGGACGCATCGGGTCTGGGATGTCCGGGATTGTTTGCGCGGTGATGGCGTGCCGGTTTCGGTGAAGTGTTTGAGGTCGTCGAGTAGCTGCCTGCCGTCGCGGAGGACCCGGGCAAGGATCACGGCTCTGACGATGCGGCCGAGGATGCCGCGGGTGGTGAATTCAGCGGCGATGTCGACTCGGCATTGGCTGTCGGAAAGGGCGGTGACGGTCCAGGTGTTGCGGGCGGCCGCCTGCATGTCGCTGTTTGGCGCGGATATGGCGGGACGCAACTTCGTGCGCGACTTTCTGGCCAACCCGCACGCGGCGCAGCTGGTGGACAACTGGCCCGAAGTGGCCTGGGCTGGGCTGGACCGGCTCCGCGCACACCTGGACCGCAGCCCGTTCGACGCCGAACTTGCGCAGCTGATCGCGCTGGCCGAGGCTACGTTGGCCTCGACGCCACGCCCGGCCGCACCGCCCGCGCAACTGACGGTCTGCCCGTGGTTTCGCCTGGGCGACGTACTGATCCGAACCATCGTGGTGGCGGCCCGCTTTGATGCCCCGGCCGAGGTGACCCTCGACGAGCTGCGCATCGAGCTGATCTACCCGGCAGACGCCGAAGCCGAGCAGTACTTCCGCCAGGCCGCCAGCAGAACCGGCTAGACCCAGTCGCCCTGGCCGATTCGCGAAAGCCCGGCACAAGCTCAACCCAGCGTCCTGACCTGCCAGGAAGGGCCGGCGCGGCAAACTCTTGCGCCGCAACGATTTTCCGCTAGGTTGACGTGAGCTCCAGCTCTACGTGGTCACCAGCTGAAGCGCCCGCCGCTTTCAGAGCAGCGCCCGCTACCGGTGCAGCTCAGGCGTGCTCTCAAGGAGACGTTTGATGCGGGCGAGGTCTTTCCGATTGGCACGGTGCATCGCCGCAGTCATGACGGGCGCGGCCATCTTGGAGAAGCCGGAAGGTTCGCCTCGGTTGCGCAGCGTCATCCGGGTGTGCGTCGCATCCACCGCTGTCCAGGTGTAGGTCGTCTCCATCGGGAAGGGGCCTTGCGCGGTGCGCATCACCAGCTTTTGACCTGGTACCAGTTCGGTGATCTCATAGGTGTAGGCCAGTGTCCGGCCCAGGAAGTGGGCGACAAAGTCCATCTTGGAACCCACG
Source organism: Micromonosporaceae bacterium (assembly GCA_003543035.1). Classification (GTDB taxonomy): domain Bacteria; phylum Actinomycetota; class Actinomycetes; order Mycobacteriales; family Micromonosporaceae; genus Rhizocola. The sequence continues at coordinate 4,677 of DPJL01000299.1, forward strand.
CCGACCGGTGGCGAAGTCTGCCAGGTCACCGATTCGATGTTGGCGTACCACTGTGGCGCGTTGGACGGGTCGGCGGCGTAAACGGCAACCTCGCTGAGCGGCCGTGCGATCACGATCTCCGTCAGAACGTCAACTGCCATCTGCCCAGCCTATTCTGAGATTGTCAGCGATAGTCGTTCTCCTTCAGTTCAATGACCCAGGCCCGGCGCTCTGCGATCTTGCCGTCGCGCATGACGAACACCTCGGCCATCGACATGCGCATTACCTCGCCGTTGTCGCGGGTCGCCGAGCCGGCGAGTTCTGCCATGACGACGTCGCCCTGCTCAACCATGCGCACGACTTCAAGTTGCGGGGGACCCGTGAAGCCTTGCCCATCAATGGCGTCGTTATAAGCCTTCTTGCCGGTGAGGTGGAAGTGGCCGAAGACGGTCCACTCAATGTCGTCTGTGAGGCAGGACAGGATCTGCGCGTGATCGTTTTTCCGGAAGCCATCCAGGTAGGTCTCGACGGTTTGGAGGTTCGTCGACATGGTTCTTTGTCCTCTCGAGTCCGATGCCCCTTGATCTGCGCTCACATCAAATTTTGAGCTAGCGGGATTAGTCTGAACCGATGCTGTGCTACCTCTGGTATGTCGAGCATGCTTTTGGCGGTCGCTGATGACCGACCAGGGTGACAGCAATGTTGTAACAGGGCAACGGCCCCAACGTTACCGGTACCGGATCCTGCTAGGAGCGGTAGCGGTGGTGCTGGTAGTCATGGCAGTAGTTTCCTTCCGCTCCATCTGGCTGCGCGACGATCCCGTGTTGCCGAGGCCGGCGCCGTCGGAGCAAATCCCGGAGCGGCTGACCGTGGCGCAGATCTACCAGACTCTGGCCCCGTCGGTGGTGTCCATCAAGGCGGGCGGGGCGTCGGGCACCGGTGTGATCGCCAACGCTGACGGCGCGATCCTCACCGCACTGCATGTGGTGGAAGGCGCCCAATCCATTGAGGTGATCTTCGGGGACGGCACCCGTTCCGTGGCAACGATTGCCGGCGCGGATCCATCCATCGACATCGCCGTCCTTACCGCGGAGAGCCTGCCGTCCGTGGTGGTGCCGGCGGTCATCGGCGGTTCAGGATTGTCCGTTGGCGACGAGGTGGTCGCCATCGGTAACCAACTGGGTTTGACCGAGAGCACTACTGCCGGGGTCATTTCCGGCTTAGGCCGTTCCGCCGGCCGCACAGATGGCGACGACATCCAAGGGCTCATCCAATTCGATGCCGCGGTCAACCCGGGCAGCTCCGGAGGTCCGCTGGTCAACACCAGAGGGCAGACGATCGGCATAGTGGTGGCCCTGGCCAACCCGACGGAGGCGGGCACTTTCATCGGAATCGGTTTCGCTGTGCCGATCGGTACGGCAGTCGGAGCCGGTGAAGGCCAGCTCCCTCAGCTTTGACTTTGAGGACGGACCCATGAACATATCGTTGCCGCCCAACGGATCCGCCGCACCCGGCGCTACCAATCCGGTAGAGCAGGTGCTCTACGAGGTCAAGAAGGCCATTGTCGGCCAGGACGCGCTACTTGAGCGGATGCTGGTCGCCCTGCTCGCCCGTGGGCACATTCTCGTGGAGGGCGTGCCGGGGCTGGCCAAGACGCTGGCCGTCAAGTCGCTGGCCCAGGCCATCGGTGGGCAGTTCCACCGGGTGCAGTTCACGCCCGATCTGGTTCCTGCGGATTTGGTGGGTACCAGGATCTACCACCAGCCAAGCGGAGAGTTCCAGGTTTCACTCGGCCCGGTGTTCACGAATCTGCTGCTGGCTGACGAGATTAACCGAGCGCCCGCCAAGGTGCAGAGCGCGCTGCTCGAGGTGATGCAGGAGCATCAGGTCACCATTGGCCGTGAGACGCATCGCGTCCCGGAGCCGTTCCTCGTGATGGCGACGCAGAACCCGATCGAATCCGAAGGCACCTATCCGTTGCCGGAAGCCCAGGTGGACCGGTTCATGATGAAGGTTCTGGTGGACTATCCCAGCTCCACCGAAGAGTTCGTCATCGTCGATCGGGCTATCAGTCCCGTCTCGGTCATCCAGCGCATCATCGATCCGCAGCAGCTGGTTATGTTGCAGCAGCAGGCCGACCGGGTCTATGTCGATCCGTCGCTGATCGAATACGCGGTGCGGCTGACCAATGCCACCCGCCATCCCGCGTCTGTCGGGTTAGGACAGCTCGCCAGGTATGTGACCTTCGGCGCCAGCCCACGGGCTTCGATCAACATCGTGCTGGCTGCGCGTGCCCTGGCCTACATCCGTGGACGCGACTACGCCCTACCCCAAGACCTCACGGACCTGGCCTTGGACATCCTGCGGCACCGGCTGGTGCTGTCATATGAGGCACTTTCCGATGATGTCGCGCCTGACCTGGTACTAAATCAAATTCTTGCTGCGCTGCCGGCCCCGGACCTCGTTCTTCAAGGCCGGTAGGACATGACTACCGCCACCGATCGGTTACTACGGCGCCTGGAGTGGCAGGTCATCCGCCGCCTCGACGGACGTTTGCAGGGTGCCTACCGGACGGTGTGGCGCGGCGCCGGCATCGACTTCACCGACCTGCGCAGCTACACGCCGGAAGACGACGTGCGGCACATCGACTGGAATGTCACCGCCCGGCTGGACGAACCCTATGTGCGGCAATACACCGAGGATCGCGACCTGACCGCCTGGCTGGTTCTGGACCGATCGGCCTCGATGCGATTCGGTGTGGCGGGCAACGGCAAGGACTCAGTCCTTAACGAGCTGGCCGCGTGTATCGCCCGCCTGCTTTCGCAACGAGGCAACCGGGTGGGAGCCATCCTTTACGACAACCAAGCCCAGCAGGTGATCCCCCCGCGGACAGGGCGCATGCAGACCTTGCGGTTGACTCATGAGCTCACCAAGCCTCAGCCCGCTAGGGGAGCCGGGGCCATCACAGATTTGGCTGCCATGTTGCGGCTGGCCGCCGCCACAGCCCGCTCCCGCAGCCTGGTCTTCGTCATCTCGGATTTCATCGGTGAACTCGGCTGGGATCGTGCGCTGACCATGCTTGCGCACCGGCATGAGGTGGTCGTAGTTCGCATCGTCGATCCGGTAGAGCTCGATCTGCCAGACCTTGGGCTGGTCGTCGTGGAAGATGCGGAGACCGGCGAGCAAGTGGTCGTCGACACGAGCGACCCGCTGTTGCGGCAGCGGCTGAATTTCGAGATACAAGCGCGGGAGTCAGCCCTGCAGGCTGCTATGGACCGTGCTGGGGTAACCGCGCATCGAATCACCACCGATCAGGATTTGGCTCAGGCGTTGATCGGCATGGTTCGGCTATCCAGGCGGAGGCGCAGATGACCTTCCTGCATCCGCTCATGCTCGTGGTCGCGGTGATTGTTACCGCGATTGGCGTTGCGGCATACGTCATCCTGCAACGGCGACGGACCGCAGCCCTTGCGGCGTCAGGACTTGGCCTCGCTGTGTCCCCGGGCCGGGCCGCTTTGCGGCGGCATCTTCCTTACGCGCTATTCCTTGCGGCTATGCCTTTGCTTCTGGTGAGTCTCGCCCGTCCACAAGCGACAGTCGCCGTTCCCCGGGCCTCTGGAACGGTGATGCTGGTGTTCGACGTGTCCAACAGCATGGCTGCCAAGGACCTCGAACCGACCAGGCTGGCCGCCGCTCAGGCAGCCGCGACGAGCTTCGTGGAGGCTCAGCCTGACACGGTTGACATCGGCGTCGTCGTGTTCGGCCAAGAGGCGCTGGTGACGCAAGAGCCGACGGCCAACCATAACGAGGCGCTCGCCGCGATCAAGCGGCTGAAGACCAACGGCGGCACGTCATTGGGCCAGGCGATCCTGGCCGCACTTAGCGCGATCGTTGGCAAGCCGATCACCATGCCCGACCCCAACTCGCCAGAACAGGCAATCGATGTCGGCTATTGGAGTTCGGCGACCATCGTGCTGCTCTCCGACGGGGAGGACAACGCCGGGCCCGGGGCCGAGGACGCCGCGCTGTTGGCCGCCGATGCCGGGGTGCGCATCCAGACAGTCGGAATCGGTACGGCGCAGGGCGACACGATAGAAGTCGACGGCTACCAGGTTGCCACCGCTCTCAACGAGGAACTGCTGACCAACATCGCGGAGACGACCGGCGGGACGTATCACCAGGCGCGCGACGCCGCATCGCTCAACGAGGTCACCAAGTCGATCGACCTGCGTTTGAGCACCCAGGAGCAGCCGCTCGAGCTCACTGCGGTACTCGCCGCAACTGCTCTTCTCTTGCTGACGATCGGCGGGCTGCTGATGACCCGCTGGCACGGAAGGATCGTCTGATGTCACTCGGTTGGCCGTTGGGTTTGCTGGCATTGCTGGCCGCACCGTTGCTGATCGCCGCATGGTGGTGGATGCGACGCAAGCGTGTCGCGGTAAGGGTTTCCAGTGTGGCGCTGATTCGCGCGGCCCTGCCGGGCCGATCCCTGTGGCGCCGGAGGATTCCGGTCATCCTGTTCGTTGCGGGCCTGCTGATGCTCGCGGCCGGGGTGGCCAGACCGCAGGCCTCCGTTGCCGTGCCGTCGAACTCCACCTCGATCCTGCTGGCAATCGACATCTCCAGATCGATGTGCTCCACCGACATCCAACCCAACCGGCTGACCGCCGCCCGTGAGGCTGCGCGGCAATTCGTGCTGGCACAAGGCAAGGGCACGCGCATCGGGCTGGTGGGGTTCTCCGGCGTCGCGGGTCTGCTCGTGGAGCCGACCACCAGACGCGACGACTTGCTGGAGGAGATCGACAACTTGAAGACCGGCCGTGGCACCGCCATCGGGCTGGCCATCCTCACCTCCATCGATGCGATCGCGGAGACCAACCCCGATGTGGCACCGACCGGAGTCGAAATCACCAGCCCACCAGGGCCAGACGGCGAATACGAGCCCGACATCATCGTGGTGCTCACCGATGGGGCCAACACTCAGGGCGTCGTCCCGGTAACCGCCGCCGAACAGGCCGCGCAGCGCCGCATTCGTATCTTCACCATCGGCTTCGGCACCACCGAGCCGTCCCAAATGGTGTGCACCGCCGACCAGATTGGCGGGGGCGCGGCATTCCCGGGAGACGGCCGGGGCAGCATGGGCGGTGGCGGCGGCCGCCGAAACCAACAACTTGATGAGGCCACACTGACCGAGGTGGCCGACATAACCGGCGGCGAGTACTTCCGGGCCCAAGACGCTAAGCAGCTCGATAAGGTACTGGCCGACCTGCCCAGCAAATTCGATCTGCAGCGGCAGGACATCGAAATCACCGCGTGGTTTGTCCTGCCCGCAACGCTGCTCATCTTCGCAGCCTTAGGGCTGTCGCTGTGGTGGAACCGATCGCTAAGCCTGCCAACAGTTTCCGCCCGGTGACGCCCTAACCCGCTGGCTGGCTAAGCGCCTGCTCGATCATTCCGGCGGCGTGCCACAGACCGATCTGGTCAAGGGCAGTCACTGACATCTGGCAGATTTCCTGATCGAGCTCCGCCGCTGCGGTTGCGCTCCGCCAACTCCAGCGGATCCGTTGCCCAGCGGAGCCGTTCGGCGACCTCCGCCATCGCGGCGCGTTCCTTTGTCTTGGCCAGAATCGGCCGCAATGCGGCCACGATCTCGCCGTCGGTCACTTCATTCATTGGTACCCCCGTGGATAGAAAGCTGAACGAAGCCTATCGGAGTCCAGCGCTCAGGACTTGTTGAATGGGTAGTAGACGGGCAGGTCAGGGGTATTCCTGGGCGTCGGGACGGTACCGGGTCGAACGAGGACCGGCCATCCTTCAATCCACAGCTCGTGATCGTCACCGTGTCCGTCAGTGATGTGGATTCGTCCATCGGTGTAGAGGGCGAACCGGATGTCGTAATGTCCGAACCGGACAGTAAGCCCATCGACAACACGGTCGTCCGGGGTGACCGCTGATCTGAGCCGGTGTGTCATGTTGACCCGGCCACCGTCGGCGGCGTGCGCCTCAAGTTGGCCGGTTCCATTACGCGGTAATCGTTTCGTGCTTAACTCGAATCGGTATGCCAGCTTCGACTGGCCGCGCATGAGCTCTTCGTTGCTGAAGAGCGGCGTGTATGAGGTGTAGAGGCGGATCCGCTCATTCGGGCAGACCAGATCGAAGTCGAACCCGGGCCGGTACATGTTGATGGTGTTGAGTTTCGTGGTGCTTATGAGCCCTTTGACTACCGCTTCATCGGCTGTCCCGGAGTCGAGAATCAGCTCGGCATCCGGAAAGAGGGCCCCAAGTCGTTGCTGTACATAGGGAACTCGGCTCATACCGCCGACGAGTAGGACAAAGTCGATGTCTTTGGCAAGCTCGGTTGGCGCGAGTTTTTGTACCGTAGCAAGGTCTGCCGCTCCGTGATCGGCGAGCCGAGCCATGCGCAACGCGCGCAACACGGCGGATTCCGCTTCGTCCATCAGCGGGGTGAAGATGTGGTTGAGCTTCTCTCGGGGGTACCGAAGCGAAGCCATCTTCGTCGCCCCGAGTAGCCGTGCGTTGGGGAAGATGTCATGACTCATATCGGCGGAGAGTCTGATCTTCGTCTCCAGCGCGGTGGTGAGTATGTGATGCGATGCCCGCATTGGGTCGGGCATAGATGACAGGTCGAGCTGATAGTGCGCGACGATGTCGCTGTAAATGGCTTCATCTAGCGCATCACCAGCGGTTCCGATACCGGCCGAAGTGAGGACGGTGATCTGTGGTTTGCTCCCCCCGAGGACGTGCATCACCGCGACATCGAGCGTTCCGCCGCCCATGTCGAAGACGAGCAAGCGTCCCTCGACCTCTCGCGCCCGCGCGACCTGTCGCTCCAACCACTCCACCCCTGCAGCGACCGGCTCTTCCACGATCTCAGCCCGCTTGACCGGAAGACCGCCCGATTTCGCCAGCTCCAACAACAGTTGTCGTTGGTCATTTGTCCACTCGGCCGGGCATCCGAACCGCAGGGTGTCGGCGGCTTTGAACGATGATCCACTCTGCCGCGCACGATCCCGCAATTCTTTGAAGATCGCGGTAATCACCTGATCTCGGGGTCGCTGAGCGGTCGCATACCGACCACCCACGGGAAGCTGTGTTTGCCAGTTGGTGATCGCGCGCTTTGCGGATCGAATCACCCGGTCTGGCGGCAGGACCGAGGCCGCCTCGCCGACGAGCAGCCGCCGGTCAAGCACGCCGGCGATCGACGGAATGTAAGGGCGTTCGCCGAGAGACAGGATGCCGGCTTCCGGCGTAGCAACGAATGATGTTGAGGTTCCGAAGTCAATGCCAACAATGTTGCTGGGGGTGGTGGCCATCCCGCTCCCTATGCCGTCGCAACCAGGGCGTACTCAATAACCGTCACGTCGTCGGCATAGCGCCAGGTGTAGCCGGGCTTCACAACGAAGACCGGAATACCGGGCTTGGGGTTGCCGAATTGGAGCTTATGGACGGCGGGATCGAATCGGGTGTCCTCACCGGCGTTGCCAATGGGCGTGAGATCGCGCAGAGCCGCTGCATTACGGAGACGCTTGACGATCTGTTCGCTGTCAGCGCCGTTATGCGCGATTTCCTCGACCTCAATCGCCAGCTCGGCGACCGCTCGTACGACGTTGATTTTTGCCTGGCGTTCCTGTGCCGCACGCAGGGTGGGATTGGGGCCGCCGCTCTGCGGCGCGGCGAGTTCGGCGGCGACCACCTCGCGCCACGCCTCACGCAACCACTCAGGGGCTTTGGGCCGACGGGCCAACAGATCCAGTGCAGCTACCGCTCCGATCTGATCGGTCCATTGGTATCGCTTGGCAGCGCCGGATCCGATGGTGGTGATCTGGGGATGCAGCACGATCCAGCTGCTAAGGCTGGAGTTCCAACTTCTCCAGGTTGACTCGGGTTGGCCCGCCGCATGGATGGCCTTGTGCAGATCGCCGCCGCTGATCGGATGGCCTGCATCGCGGATCGCGGCAATGAGGGCCTCGTGAGGCTTGACGGACTTTGTGTTCTTGCGGGTTTCGGTAGCCACGGCCACTCCAATGTCGCTGGTCAGTGACCGCTGTGCGGTTCACATTGAGCACTTTAGACCGGCGGCGTGACCTCATCAACGATCCTTATCGGACAGCAGGCCGGCCATGCGGCGTGACGCCACATGGCCGGGGCGTTGCCGAAGCGGTTAACCGCCGGTGATCAGGAACTGCGACCCTGGCTGGATCACGATGTGGCCGTCGGCCGAGTTGGTGATGAGTACGTTCGTCAGAGTCGCGTTCCCGCGAGCTCCGCCCATCGCCAGAATTCCCGCACCGTTGTTGGAATCATCGATGCGCACATTGGTGATCGCGACGTTAGGCATGTTGCCGCCGCCGTTCTTGAATTGGATGCCGTCGTAGGTCGAGTCGTAGATATCGGTGTCCCGGATGGTGACCCCGGTGATGTCCAATGTCGACGGGAACAGCGTGATCGCGCCGAACTCCTGGTCTTCGTTCCAGAACGCGCCACCGGTGCGGTAGAGCCCGTTGTTGGCGATCAGTGTCGTCCCGCCGAATGGCAGCGGGCTGTGATCGGTCGCCAGCATGATGCCGGGGTAGTTCATGGTGTCGTAGATCAGGTTGTTCTCGATCGAGTTGTTGATGCCGCCGTAGATCGCGATGCCGTTCGCGCGCCAGGGCAGCTGGACGGTGTTGTTGACGAAGTGGTTGTCGTGCGTGTTGTCGGTTTCCCGGTCCCGCACAGCTGTGTTGGCCCAGACCGCCAGGGCATCGTCGCCGGTGTTGCGGAACGACGAGTTGAACACCCGCGAGTTGCTCGTGCCGTTGGTGAAGTTGATGCCGTCGGCATAGGTGTTGCGGATGCGCATGCCGCTGAATTCGAGGTTGTTGCCCGGCCCCCAGAGGGCGGGAATGTTGTCGAAGTCGCGACCGACCCAGGCACCCACGTTGGCGTGCTCGATCCACACGTTGGTAATCCTGGTGTTCTGGCCGAACCGGCCGTTGAGGCCGACTCCGCCTTCGTCGTTTCCATCTCCGCCGCGAATACGGCCCGAGCCGAAGATGGCGATGTCGGAGATCTGGGTGTTGGTGTCGATGTCGAAGCCGAAGTTGCCCTCGTGCGGGTGGTTGATGCCGCCAACGACATCCTGCGGCTCAGTCAATGTGTAGAACTGCGAGTGCCACATGCCGGCACCACGGATCGTGACGTTGCTGATGCCCACCTGGTTGTACGTTCCGCGGTTCAACGGGTCGTCGGTGAGTATCTTCTGCTCCTGGCGCCATTGTCCGGCAGGGATCCACACACAGCTGATGACACCGTTCTGGTCGTCGGTGACAGCCCGCTGGATGGCAGACGTGTCATCAAGACCATCATTGGGTACCGCGCCATACGCCGTGATCGAAGTGCAGTTGGATGGCTGACTCAGCGCGGGCGCGACCTGTTCCAGATCGATCATATCGATGATGTAGAACGAGGCTGAATCGTTGCCATCGCGCTGCAGTTTGAATCGCGTGCCGGCCGGATACGACTGCGGCAGCAGAGCGTGCGACTCGTCGAACAAACGCCGCGCATCGGCTTGCGGTGTGTTCGTCAGCGCTTCGGGGCCATCAGTGTTCCCGTATAGCCAGCTGTGACGCGAGGAGAGCGTCAGCTTCTGGGCGAAGGAACCGTTGATATACAAGCTGATCGTGGCCTCGATGCCACCACCACCGGGTGCGTCCGGGATGGAATTGCGCACCACGATGGAGTTGGACTGGTTGGTCGAGGTGAACTCGACAAACTGGCCGGTGCTGTTGAGCCGCACCGACTGCCGCCCCGAGGACTCGGTGCCGAAGTTGGTGTGCCCGAAGGTCCGCAGCGAGTCGGCCGACAGCAGGGTGCCCTGGTAGTTGGCGGCTTCTGCTTCATAAGAAGTGTACGGAACTGCCGCACCACGACCGACCACAATGGACTGTGCGAGCGAGTTGTTGTTCTCGTTCGTTTCAGCAACGACGTTGGTCGCATCGGCGATGGCGGTGATGGTGGCTCCACCACTGGTGGCAGTCCAGCTGCCGCTGATAGCCACGTTGACAGTGGTGTTTGCGGCGATCGACGCAGTGTTGGTGTTGAGCGTGGTGCCGCCCACCGTCACTCGGGTAACTGTCGTGGCGCCTGATGCACTGGTACCACGGTTGTTTACCGCCACGGTGAAGGTGACGGCCGCACCGACCGCCGGGTTCGGCGGGTTGGAGCTGATGCTCAGGACCTGCAGATCCGGTCCGGGAGCCTGCGCGACCTGAAGCGGAGTGGGTGCGGTGAAACCGTTGTTGCTGTTGTTCTGCTCGATGATCGTGTTGGTTGGGTCAACCACTGACGAGACGCTGTAGCTGCCCATCGGCCGTTGCCCGGCGTTGAACGAGACGGTGGTTGAGGCACCCGCGTTGAGTGCACCCACCGCAGCGCTTCCGACAACCACGCCACCCAGGCTGAAGTTGACCGTCGTCGCTCCGGCAGCAGCCGACCCCACATTTTGGACAGTCGCCGACAGGGTGATCGCAGTGGTCTCGTTCGGCGACGCGGGTGTCCAGCTCGTTGAGCTGACGACCAGATCCGGGTTGGGCGCCGGTGTGCCGCAAACCTCAAGCTCGGCCACCTGACCTGACGGGGCTCCGGTGTTGGAGTTGAAGCGCAGCCGTACATCCGCCGTGGTTGCGCTGAGCGGGATGTTCCGCACGTTGTTGCCCTGGACGAATTGGTAGTCGGCTGCTCCCAAGAGGCTGGTGTAGCCGGTTGCGGCCTGGTCTCGCCCGAGGATCTCGAAATTCTGGGTGCGGGTGCCCCAGGCCAGGTCCGGGTTGAGCTTGACGTTGACGGCGGTGATGACGTGATTCGCCCCAAGAGCAACAGTCAAACTTTGGGGGTACCCGGCTGCGCCCTCCCAATAGGTAGTAAGCAGACCATCATTGGCCTTCTCCGGCGTGAAGGTAAACGTGGAGCCGGTCGCGGTCATGGTTTTGCCGAGCGCCACATTGGTACACCCGGGCGGCTGAGTTCCGTTGCGGGTGACCGTGTTGCTGTTGCCGGAAAGGTTGCCCGCACCGTCACGCGCGCGGACGAAATAGGAAACGGTCGCCGTCGACGGCTGGTTGTCCTGGTGTGTAAGGACAATGCCCAGTGTCGCGATGAGACTCCCGTCGCGGTATACGTTGTACCCCACCAAGCCGCTGCCGCCGGAATCAGTTGAGGCGCCCCAGTTCAGGGTGATGACGTTGCCCGAGGTGCTGTGCGACAGCGTGCCCGGGGTTGTCGGGGGAGTGGTGTCGCCTCCGCTGCCGTTGCGGGTGACCGTGTTGCTGTTGCCGGACACGTTTCCGGCGACGTCGCGGGCCCGTACGAAGTACGACACGGTGGCGGTGACCGGCTGGGTGTCATTGAAGGTGGTGACATTGCCGATGGACTGCAGGAAGCTGCCGTTCCGGTAGATGTCGTAGCCGGCCATGCCGCTGCCGCCCGCGTTATCGGTTGACGCGCCCCAGTTGAGGGTGATCGTCGTGCCCGCGACCAGATAGCTCAACGTGCCGGGAACGCTCGGCGGAGTCGTATCCGAGGCACCGGTACGCGTGACGGTGTTGCTGTTGCCCGACACATTGCCCGCGTTGTCGCGTGCACGCACGAAATACGACACCGTGGCCGTGACCGGCTGAGTGTCCTGCCAGGTCGTCACGAGCCCGACGCTCGCGGCGAGCGTGCCGCTGCGGAAGACGTCGTAGCCGGCCATGCCACTGCCGCCCGCGTTATCGGTTGACGCGCCCCAGTTCAGCGTGATCGTCGTGCCGGACTCGGTGTACGAGAGCGTGCCGGGAATGCTCGGTGGCGTGATGTCCGAGCCGCCCGGTCCGTAAACCTCCAATTCGGACAGTTGACCCGCGGGCCACACGCTGTTGGCCGTGATGGTGATTCGCAGGTACCGGGTGGCGGCCTGCGCGAAGTCAATTGTCACCGAGTTGCCCGCGACCGCCGGGTTGAACGTGTAGGTCTGCGACGGGGCCAGGTCGCTGAACGATGTTCCATCGATGCTGCCTTGCACACTCAACGTCTGGGTGCGGGTGCCCCAGCCGGCCGGTAGCTTCAGCACGACCCGGTTGACGGTCTGCGAGGAGCCGAGGTCGACCTGCACCCACTCCGGGAAGGAGTTGTTGACGCTCTCCCAGTAGCTGCCCTGATTGCCGTCCACCGCCCGGGATGAGGCGTAAACGTCGGTGTGACCGCTCTCCGAGGTAGGGCGGCCGAGGGCGATGTTGCTCGGGGGAGTGCCGGCGCCGTAGATCTCCAATTCGGAGAGCTGGCCCGCGGGCCAGCCGGTGTTGCCGGTGATGTTGATCCGCACGAATCGAGTTGAGGTGGCCGGAAAGTTAATGGTGGCAACAGGATTGAACGTGTGCGCGGCGGACGCCACGATCGTCGAGAAGGTGGTGCCGTTCAAGCTGCCATGCACCGACAAGGTCTGGGAGCGGGAGCCCCAACCGGCCGGCAGTTTCAGCACGACCTGATCGATGCTGGTGCTGACGCCGAGGTCGATCTGGGCCCACTGCGGGAACGAGTTGCTGGTGCTCTCCCAATAGGAGCCCTGATTGCCATCGTTGAGGTTGCCGGCCACGTACTGCCCGTTGGCCGTACTCGCGGAAGGTGTCTTGCCGAGCGAGAGGTTGGGTCCGCCTGCCGCGTTCGCGACGACCACCCACCCCACGGTGACGATCACGGCGGTTGCGACAGTCGTCGCCGCCACCTTGATCAGATTTGTTCGTCTCATCGTTGTCCTTGTCGCTAAGGGACGGTTTCGCGGACGGCTAGAGCCACAGGCGCGGAGGGAGTGATCGGCGAAGGGGACGCGTGGTCAACCCGGGTCGCGCGGGGCGACCTGCCGGTACCTACCAAAGCCGACGTCATGACCGGGCCTCTCCGGAACGGGAAAGAACACCGGCAGGTGAGCGGCCCTGCTGGAACTTGCACAAGCAAACAACGGAATCAGGCATTTGCTTGTTGAAATATTGCACTACTTCGAGCCAGACGTTACCGACGTGCTACGAAGGCGTCAACAGTTTGGTTCGCGCCTATGCCGGCGAATCGGCGAGGAGTTGGTGCAGGATGTGGTCCTGCCAGACGCCCGCGATGTTGAGGTACTTCGGGGCGAGGCCGAAGCGGATGAATCCGTTGCGCGCCAAGACCCGCTGCGATCCACCGTTGTGCAGCAGGGTTCCGGCTTGGATTCGGTGCAGGCCCAACTCCTCGAAGGCCACGCGAACCATGGCACGAGCCGCGGCAGTCGCGACACCGCGACCGTTGTCGGCTGCGCCTACCCAATAGCCGAGGCTGCACGACTGAAAAGGTCCTCGCTCGATGCTGTTGAGAGTGATGCGTCCGATCACCCGACCGGAGTCGAGGATGACGTGGGGGAGAGTGACTCCCTGCTTTTGCCTGTCCAGCGCGTCGCTGATGACGACGTGTTGCCCAGCGTCGGTGTAGTAGCTGTCTTCGCGGATGGGTTCCCATGGGGCGAGGAAGTCGCGATTGACGCGCACCAGCTCGGCAAGGACGGGAACGTCTTCGAGGGTGGCGAGGCGGGTGGTGACAGTCACCGGCCCATGATCGCAGATAGCTCGAACGTGGTGTTTTGCTGAGATGGGTACCAGGGACGGAGTGACGAGCACCCAAGAAAGCCGTAGCGTGTCGATGTGCAGGCGGGCGGTAGGGTCCGTCGGCACTGCAGCTGCGATCGTTTGGAGTATGGCGACATGTCTCAGGCCAAGGAGCAGCCCGCGGCGCGCGATGACATGATCGCTCGGCCGGGCTTCGATGCCGTGATGCGCGGTTACGACAAACGCCAGGTGGACCAGTACGT
>DPJL01000299.1:18845-38191 GCA_003543035.1 Micromonosporaceae bacterium
GGCTCGCACCTCAAGCAGGTGCAGGCAGAGCTGACCGACCTGCGCCAGCGCCCGCCCCAACTCGAGCGGGCGTCCTTCCGCGACCTGGGCCCCATGGTCGACCAGATTCTTGCGCTCGCCGAGAAGCAGGCTGAGGCCATCACCGCCACCGCCGCGGAGCAGGCTGCCCAGCGCAATGCCAAGGCGGACAAGGTACTCGTCGAGGCCCGAGAGCAGGCCGATGAGCTGCGGGCAGTGGGCGACACCGCCCGTGAGCAGGCCGAGCAGGAGGCGACTCGGATCAACGAGGAGAGCGCCCAGCAGCTGGAGCAGGCCAAGGCTGAAGCGGAAGCGCTCATAGAGGCGGCCCGCACACAGCTCCAGCAGGAGATCGAGGCGGCCCGCGCACAGACCCAGCAGGAGCTGGCTCAGTGGAAGGCCAATGCCGAGCGGGAGCTCACCGAGCAACGCAACCTGGCCAATCACAAGAACTCGGCGCTGGCCGCCGAGGCGCAACACTATTCAGCCGATCTTCGCCGGCGCGCCGATGAGCAGGCCGCCGCGCATCAACAGCAGCTCACGGTGGTGCAGCACGAGATCATGGCCCGCCGTCAGGCGGTGACCCAGTTGCAGGCCGAGTTTGACGATGTGCAACAGCGCCTCGCTCAGTCGCGCCAGCAGGGAGCCGCGGCGGATAACGAGTTCAAGGAGCTGAAGAGGCGTCTCGGTGAGACCACTCAGGAGTTGACCACCCAGCTCAGCCGGTTGGAAGAAGCCAAGCGGGCGGCCGAATCCGCGGAGCGGCACGCCAAGGACGTGCGCGCCCGGGTGCAGCGTGAGGCGGAGCGAGTCGCAAACCTTGCCGCAGCGGCCGTGATGGCCGCCGCGGCGCGTGGAGCCGAAACGGGCGAGTACCCCCAGGTAGTGCAACGGCCGGCGGAGAACCCTGCAGCTGCTGAGGCCACACCAGCTCCGCAGCCGCAAGCCAACACGAATGGCCAGGTCAGACGCGACAACGAGAACGTCGTCCCCGTGCAGCGAGAGCCGCAGCCGCAGGAGGCATCACCCCGGCTGCCCAACTAGTGGCTCAGCTGCTATTTGACTAGCGCAGCGTCGCTGCCGTCGGAGCCACGCTGCTCGATCTCGGCCATGGACGGCTGGTCATCCACCCCGAGAGTATTCAGCTGGTTCTGCATGAACTTCCTGAGCTTGGCCCGGTAATCCCGCTCGAACTTCTGCAGCACGTCGATCTTCTGCTGAAGTGACGTGCGTTTGGCTTCCAGGCTGCCGACGACCTCCTGGTACCGCTGCTGAGCCTCGCGATCGAGTTCTTCGGCGTTGGCCAGGGCTTGTCTGGCTATCTCGGCTGCCTTGGATCGCCCGTCGGCGAGAATCCGGTCGGTCTCACGTCGCGCGTCGTCGGTATTCGCCTGTGCCTCTCGCGCCATATCCGCTGCTCTTGTTCGCGCCTCGGCGAGGACCTGCTCAGCCTCGCGCCGAGCACCTTCGGCAACGGCCTGGGCATCCCTGGCGAACTGCTCTGCCCTGGTCCGCGCATCCGACCGAATCTTGTCGGCCTGCTGCTGAGCACTCGCGACATGTTCATCAGCAGTGCGCCGGGCAAGCACCAAAACTTGCAGGGCCTGCCGCTCGGCCTCAGGATCGGCGAGCATGGGCGTCGGATCCGGCAGGTCGCTGTCCGCGGACGTCCCTGCGAACAGGCCTTTGACGCGGCCTCTCAACCGGCCATCGGACACCGGACGACCTCCCTTGGCTTAATTTGGACTGGAGAAAGTGTCGCCTGAATCGCCGGTCATAGGTAGACGTGTGGCCGATTACCTCACTTCGGTCCTTATTAACTAAGGCGTTCGGCTGACTACCAGATCCAAAGCAGACGGCGGCCCGGTCCGCCAAGGACCCGGCCGCCGAATTGTTTGCCGTTCAGCCGGTGAAGCCGGCCGTGATGCTGGTGAACTGCCAGTTGTTCTGGCTGATGCCACTGCAGTTCGATTGCACGCCGCCGCCCGGGCAGGGCCGGTCGCGGTTGACCGACCAGAAAGCGAGCCGGGCGATGTGGTTGCTGTTGGCCCAGTTACGGATGTCGGTCCAGTGCTGGATGCTGGTCAGCTCCGACTGGTCCGACAGACCGTTCATGCCCGAGATACCAATGTGGGCATAGGCCGTGGCATCCGACCAGCCGTAAGCGGTCTTGAGCGCGTCGCGCAAGCCGTTCGTCGCGCTGACCGTGCAGCTGTACATGCCGGTTGCGGCGGGGCACCCGAAGTCGAACGGCATGATGGTGAACACGTCGATGTTTGCGGCGAGCGCCTTCGACTGGTTGATCAGACGAGTGCCCCACCACGATGGGCCACTGGTCGACGTGCCGAAGGTGATGATCGTCGTGATACCGGGGTTGTTCTGCTTCACGATCTTCAGGGCGCCCAGGATCCGGTCCTGCACCGCCTCGTTCTCGAATTCATCGGTGTTCTCGATGTCGATGTCGATGTACTTCAGGTTGTAGGCGTTGATGACCTGCTGATACGCGTTCGCCAAAGCCGACGCGGAGGAGCAGTTCGGGCCGAGCTTGTTGCCACTCCAGCCACCGAACGAAATCTCCACCTCGCCGCCGTTGGCCCGGATCGTGTTGATGGCACTCTGATCCGCGCCACCGGTCAGCGGCCGGTTGCCGTCCCAGGCCGGGCTGCACCCGCCACCGGAGAGCATGAACGCCATGGTGAACTGCTTGATCCCGGTCGACGACATGACCGTGCTGATGCTCGGCGGGTCACCCCAACCGGTGTAGTAGTACGGCGCTGCCATCTTGCCGACCGGTGGTGGTGGGGTGGTGCCTCCACCGGCTACCCACCGCTGGTTGTTGTTTCCGGCGGTCTTGCAGGTCCACAGATGGATTTTGGTGCCGTTGGTGGTGCCGTTGCCGGCGATGTCCAAGCACTTGCCGGAGTTGACCCCGGTGACGGTTTCGTTGGAGTTGAGGTTCCACTTTTGGGCGCTGGTGCCGTTGCAGTCCCAGAGCTGAATCTTCGTGCCGTTGGCGGTCCCGTTTGCGTTGGCGTCCAAGCACTTGGTGACGCTGCCGATGGTGACCTTCAGCTCGTTGGCGGTGGTCGAAGTCCACAATTGGGCGTTGGTGCCGTTGCAGTCCCAGAGCTGGATCTGGGTACCGTTGGCGGTGCCGGCACTGGCTACGTCCAGACACCGGCCGGACAGCGGGTTCTTAAGCTGGCTTGAGGTAATGGCGGCCGAGGCGTTTGCCGTCAGTGCGATGCTCGCCGCGATGGTCAGCGCGACAGCGCTGCATACCGCGAGAGCAGGACGTAGTCTGATCCTCATTGGGGGCGCTCCAATGCACGAATGGGAATATTTGGCGCCCCCGCTCGCTGTTCCGACACTGGATCAGACAAAAGTAATTGTCAAGAAGATTAACTGTCCGTTAAGGCTGGCGGGCCGCACCCAGGTGGGCGCGGCCCGTTTTGCTTTGGTACTACTGCCCGCGGCTGGCCGGGTCAACCCGGGCCCAGCGCAACAGGTCGGTCATCTTGAAGTTGCCGGGCGTCTGGCTCGGCAGCGAGGGTCTGAATCCGGTGCTGAGGTAGGAGTACTCGTCGCGAGCAAGGAGCCCGATAAGGGTTTCGGCGACGATCCGCCCGCCCACCGGGCCCAAACTCAGGCCGTCATTGAAGACCGACGCCTCACGCAGGATGTAGTACCACAACGGGGTGCTGGCATCCAGGCCAAGGTTGTAAGGCTTCAGCTCGGGGAAGTGGCTTGAGCCGAGGACAGGCGACCCGGTATGCGCGGCGATCCTTTGCCCGGACGGCAGCGACCAGGTCAAGTGCCGCAACAGATTGCGCTGCGGGAGCGAGATCGGTGGGGCGCCGGTCGGGATGGTCTGCAGCGGCAGCTGGAACAGCGGGGTCGAGATACTGGTGTCGAGCCTCTTGTTCGGCCGGACATGCTGGGTCTGATCTCCGCCGAAGTCGAAGAACGTCTGCCAGCCGATGAACCGGCGCCGAGCCCTCGCCCGGCCGCGCAAGTCGACCGGATCGGCCTGATTCTCCCCGGCCGGGTCGAAGATGAACCCGAAGAACGGTGCAGGGGCACCGCTTACCGGGTCGCGGTCGCCGGCCAGATTCGCGCGGTAGGAGGGGCGTACGAGGGAGTGGCCCATCCGGAAGGTACCGGTCTGGAACTCCACCGGCATGGTGGGACGGCTGAACCGGTACCACCTAAGGCCGTTGCGGAGTATGTCGTCGACAAGTGCCTGCCCGCAGATCTGGGGGAGGAACTCCTTCACCACTATCCACTGATAGTGGTGAATGACGGTGCGCCGCGAGTAGAACCAGACGTCGCCCGGCAGATTGTTGGCCCGCCGGTAGTCCACAGTCCGGTTGTGCGCCAGCAGAAACGCGGCTTGCAGCCCCGAGATGATGAGGTTCTCATCGTTGCGTGGGTCGCCGATGATGGCCACGCCGTTGCTTTGGCGCGGCAGGTCCTCGAACAGCCCACCGTTCTCGATCCGGAATTTAGCTCGGTCGGAGGAGGAGTAAAGCTGGGGACTGACGCTGGGACCGCCGCCGAACACCGTGTCGAGGTCGAGCCGGGTGTCGCGGGTGTTCGTTGTCGCGGTCGGTTCGGCCACCACACCGAGCGGTGAGGCGGCGTCGAAGGTTACGTCGTGGTCGATGAACTGCCCGAGGAACGTTGTCCCCGCGGTCATGTTGGTGACGACGTTGTCACGGTTGTTCGGGCTCAGCTCCGGGTTGGTAATCAACCGGATCGGGCCCTCGTGGAGTGGGTCCTTCGCGTCGAGGACGCCGCCGAGTTTGCCGATGTCGTTCATCGCGTTCTTCACGGCCGAAGACGTGGGGCTGGCGAACGCGGGGAGGGCGAACATTCGGCTGAACCGAGGGTCGGGCGCGGCCGAGACGACCGGGCCTTCCACCTCTGCGGCATGCGCTTCGACGTCGCTCAGGACGAGCGCGCCAGCAACACCTGCGCTGACGCCGCCGACGAACTTGCGCCGGCTTAACCTGCCCTTTCGACCCGTGGGTGCTTGGTCTGATCTAGCCATGACTGGCTCCAAAGGGGTTGGGGTGGCGTGCGCGCGTTCAATACCGCCTTCCAGGGCAGCGCGCAAGCCTGTGACGGCAGCTTCCCACTAATTGAGATCGCTCGATAGAGCTGGATGCGAATGTGGCACGCCTATTAAATGCACGTGAACAAATATCGACACATAGTCATTCCGCGCTTACGGTAATGACGACTTTTACTTGTGCGTGGCCCATTCAGAGCGCGAAATTGGCGACCTACGCCCTGCAACCATCGTCCCTTTCCTTCGCCTCCAATGAGGACAAAGGTTCCCCGCTGGAGAGGGCGCGGCGTAGGGGCGATCGAGTGTCAATCGGGCGGATAGCCCAGTCGTTCCACCAGATCGCCATAGCGCTGCCGGAACGCCTTCACATGCCGGTCGGTGAAGTAGTTGCGCCAGTCTCCCGGTACCCCCTTGCGGTAGTGGTTCATCTCATCCACGTCGCCAGGCTTGCGGTCGGAGCCGGACATCTTCGCGAAAGTGAAGTGCTCCAACGTCATCGGTATGTAGCCGTGCGGCAGCCGGCGCAAGGGTGCACGGGGTAATACTTTGCGCAGCCGCACCATGCTGCGGGGCTCCTCGCGTTGCGGGGCAACATTCCACCTGACCGCGGTGGTGTGAATCCACTCAGCGACTGTCCGATGTGGAGTAAGCAGACCATAGTGTTCGAAGATCCGCGTCCACACCCGTACCGGGTCGGCGACGAGCTCCTCCATGCGAAGCTCAAGCACCTCGGGCTGGGAATAGTTCCATGAAGCCATGTGATCGAGGAAGTAGCCGCTGAAATCGATCTCCTCCAGGATGCCGTCGTCGATATCGAGCTCCAGCAAGCGTTTCCGATGTTCGATGAGCTCATGCCAAGTGATGCCAAGGGCTTCCACGAGATGACTGTTGCGATGGCTGAAGTAGCCGGAGATCACGATGTCGCGCGGGTCACGGATGACGTTGACCGTGCGTCGGGGTGGCAACGTGTCGTAGTCCTCCTGTCGCGCATTGGTAAGCGACACCAGCCATGGCTTCTTCTCGCGGATCATGTCGCCGAGCGAGCCGTATTCGGCCCACTGCTGCGGCGAAATCACTGTCATGATGGGCAGATCCAGGGCGGCCGCGACGTCGCGAAAGATGAAACGAGACCAGCTCGAAGCCGCCTTATGCCGGCCGGTGTAGACCAGAAGCATGAGTTTCCTCCCGCCTCACTCGACACTGAGCGGGGGCTGACAGTCGCCAATTGAGATATTTCAACGTTGAAGTCTGCAACACGCCCCCGCTATGACGCAACGTGCCGGGTGGGGCAGGATGCTCGCCATGATGAAGTCGGCCGGGCGATCGCTTGCCGCC
Organism: Micromonosporaceae bacterium; assembly: GCA_003543035.1. GTDB lineage: Bacteria > Actinomycetota > Actinomycetes > Mycobacteriales > Micromonosporaceae > Rhizocola. The sequence goes on from DPJL01000299.1 coordinate 25,273, forward strand.
GTCGTGCTGTGCCTGGGGCTGACGGCTTCGGTCGGCTGCCAGGCGAAAGAGGAGCCGGCCACCGCCGGAGCGTCCCCAACTGCCGGCCCCACGGCTTCGCCCACCACTTCCGCCGCCGAGGCGAAGCCGGTGGTGGTGCCGCCGGGGGTCAACGCGGGAGTCGCCGTTTTCGACCGCAAGACCGCGGCGTTCACCACGCAAGTGAACGCCACCACTCGTTTCCGCTCGGCATCGCTGGTGAAAGTCCTCATCGCCATGGACTATCTGTGGGATCGAGCCCCCGATTATGCGATCCCGGCGGCGGATCGGATCCAGCTCGAGCTCATGCTGCGCGGCAGCGACGACAAGGCGGCCACCTACTTCTGGCAGCTGGTCGGCGGCGAGCCGGCCATCGTGCGGATGATCACCCGGTTGTCACTGGAGAACACCAAGCCACCGTCGGCCGTCGGGCTCAAAGGTTGGGGCTCGACGACCTTGAGCGCCAACGACATCGTGCGCATCTATCAGTACGTTTTGGACAACAGCTCGCCCCTGATGCGCGAGGCCATCATGGGCAATCTGCGCCTGTCGACACCGTGTGGGACAGACCGTTACCACCAGACCTTCGGCATCCCCACCGCGTTCGGCCGGCCATGGACAGCCAAGCAGGGCTGGTGGGGCTTCGGCGATCAGCCGGCCGATGTGTGCTCGGCACAGACCGCCTTGCCGATGCCCGCTGCCGCACCGGCCATTCGCGGTGCCATGCCCGCCCTGATGACCGGGCGGGTGCTGCATTCGACGGGCACTGTCGGCGACGGCGATCGCCTCATTGTCGCGGTGCTGACGCAATATCCGTCCGGTACCAGATTCACCGATGCCGCCGCCGCGATCACACTGCTGATGCGATCCCTTCCGGTGCCGGAGGGCATCCAGCTGTTCGACGTTCGGTAGGGATCAGGCTGCGGCGGGTTGAGGGCGCGGCACCACGGCGAACGGGTTCGAAGTGAACCAGCTGGGTACGGCCCGCCGCAGTGCCTTGGGACCGGTTATCTCAAGCTCGCCGGCGCGCATGGCATCAGCCCAGGTGAGGTCTCCCATCCACACCCGGATCATGCAGCGCAGGCTGGCCGTCACCACCACGGCCACCTCGTGTCCAGGATCGCTGTCACATACGTCGACGTCGCCCGCAGTGATGACCAGCCACCAGTCGCGCAGTTGCGGCGCTACGGCGTGAAATCTGAATTGGACGACGGTGCGCCCGTTCGGTACCGCAGAATGATCGACGTTGCGGTGCATGTCCCACAGCAGCAGTTTCGGGTCGAGCTCGTGGTCGCCAAGCTCGCCGATCCAGCGAACGCCCCAGGCGCCGAGCGCCATCACGATCGGCTCCAGCTCGTGCCCGGCCGGTGTCAGCAGATACTGCACCTCGGTCCCCTCCGGTCGGCGCTCCACCACACCGGCATTGACCAGGTGCTGCAGCCGCTTGGACAAGAGCGTGGGTGACATCCGCGGCAGGCCGCGGCGCAGATCGTTGAAATGGCGGCTGCCGGCTATCAGCTCCCGGATGACGAGCATCGTCCAGCGCTCATCGAGCAACTCCATTGCCTTTGATACTGGGCAGAACTGGCGGTACGAGGCTCCCATAGTGCGTAACGTAAATGGTGGAGGAGGTTGCCGCTAGTACAGATCCTGTACTAGCTGGATCATCGTGCCCTTCTTAGCGTGATGCACAACTACACGAATGGGAGAACGGCGATGACTGCACCAATGGATGCGCAGGAGGCCGACCGCGCACTAAAGACCAAACACCGCGCGATGTGGGCCTTGGGGGACTACCCGGCGGTCGCTGCCGAGGTCGTCCAGGAACTGGGCCCGGTGCTCGTGCAGGCGTGCGGGGTCGGGCCGGATCAGCGGGTGCTGGACGTCGCCGCCGGCGCGGGCAATGCGGCGATCCCGGCAGCGCTGGCCGGAGCGGAGGTAACCGCCAGTGATCTGACGCCTGAGCTGCTCGAGGCCGGGCAGCGGATCGCGGCGCAACACGGCGCGAAATTACAGTGGGAGCAGGCCGACGCTGAGGCGTTGCCATACGACAATGATGACTTCGATGTCGTCATGTCATCCGTGGGAGTCATGTTCGCCCCGCACCATCAAGCCACCGCGGACGAGCTCGTCAGGGTATGCCGCCCGGGAGGCACGATCGGGCTGATCAATTGGACTCCCGAGGGTTTCATCGGCCAGATGTTCGCGACAATGAAGCCATACGCCGCACCGCCACCGCCCGGCGCGCAGCCGCCGCCGTTGTGGGGCAATCAGGATCACGTCACCGGCCTTTTCGGCGACCGGATCACGGATGTCACCGCAGAACGCAAAGTGGCACACGTTGACCGGTTCGCCACCGGCGAAGAGTTCCGCGATTACTTCAAAGCCCAATACGGGCCGACGATCGCTACGTACCGCAATATTGCCGAGGACCCGGAGAAGGTGGCGGCACTCGACCGCGATCTCGCCGAGCTCGGCCGCCGATTCGACCTCGGCTCGGGAAAGATGGAATGGGAGTATCTCCTGTTCACGGCACGCAAAGCCGGGTCATAGGCGGAGTTGCACCGGCCTATCCGGGACGCCGTTGGCAAGCAATGCCGTCAACGGCGTGGCGCAGCTTCACCGATGGCATCGGGACACTCTAACCAGTTTCCTTAGAACCCATTGTCCGAATGGCTAGACCTGGCGCGGGCGCGGAAGTATTCGCCGCAAGATGTCGTGGCTGCGTTGTAGATTGCCTGCCGATGGCACCGCTTCAGAATCGAGTGTTGCCGACGGGTGAGATAGTCGCCGACCCGTCGCGTGGTCTGTTGATGGGCAATCGCGGTTGCCTGCACGGGCAGGACAGGCAGCTTGGCAAGTCGCGTTGGCGTTCGAAGCTGTGGATCTGTTGTCTGCTTTCGTACAAGGATGTGCAGCGCGACCCGATGCCGCCAGGAAAGTGGACCGCGCTGTTCTTCCTGGACGAAGCGACGGCACTCGCTGCCGGGCATCGGCCCTGCGGATATTGCCGTCGCGCCGATTTCCTTTCCTTCGCCGAGCGATGGCGGCTCGCGCACGGTCTCGGCGTGCGGCCGCGTGCGCCTGAGATGGATGCACGGCTGCATGACGAGCGGGTTGACTCGCGCACCCGGCAGCAGCTGACACGGTCGTCACCGCTTGGCGTGCTGCCTGACGGCGCGATGATCCGGTACAACGGCGCTCCGGCTCTGATTGTTCGTGGCCGGGTGCTGCCCTGGTCGTTCAGTGGATATGCGGCACCGACCGTGCTGGCACCGTCCACAATGGTGGAGTTGCTGACGCCGCCGGCCATCGTGGCCACTCTCGCCGCGGGTTATCAACCGATGATCCACCCCAGTGCCAAAGCACTGCAGCTAAGGGTGGCCGCCGCGATCGAGCAGCTCCAGCTGACGGCTTTCGGGGTGGCGCCCCGCGATCGCAGGCCTTTCGCGACCGAAAGGTTCCTGCCCTAAAGCTCTGTGCCGAATTCGGTTGCCGTCCCAGGTGACCCTCTGCTGTGCTGTGTTGGCAACGCAGAAGATCGACCGAGTCAGAGGAGAAGAAGATGCGCGAAGCGTTCATGTCTCACCAGAAGGGATTAGCCACCTATCCAGAGGACATGACGCTTTGTGAGAACACTCAACTTGGGCATTCTGGCGCACGTAGACGCCGGTAAAACCAGCCTGACCGAGCGGCTGCTGCATTCCGCCGGGGTCATCGACGAGATCGGCAGCGTCGACGACGGCAGCACCCAGACCGATTCCCTGGCGCTGGAAAGGCAACGCGGCATCACGATCAAGTCTGCCGTGGTGTCGTTCATGATCGATGACGTAGCGGTCAATTTGATCGATACGCCCGGCCATCCGGATTTCATCGCCGAGGTGGAGCGGGTGTTGGGTGTGCTCGACGGTGCCGTGCTGGTGATCTCCGCGGTGGAGGGCGTGCAGGCGCAGACTCGTGTGTTGATGCGGGCGCTGCAGCGGCTGCGCATTCCCACCCTGCTGTTCGTGAATAAGATCGACCGCGGCGGCGCACAATACGAGCTGTTGCTGCAGAGCATTTCCCAGAAGCTTTCTCCGGCGATCGTCCCGATGGGATCTGCCAGCGGGCTGGGCGGTCGCAGCGCTGGCTTTACGCCGTATGGCGCAACAGATGCTGCCTTCACCTCCCGGCTGGTTGACGTTCTTGCCGACCATGATGATGCGTTCGTTGCCGCTTACGTGCACGACGAGTCAACGGTCTCGTATAGCCAACTTCGTGGCCGGCTTGCGGCGCAAACCAAGCAGGCGTTGGTACATCCGGTGTTCTTCGGCTCGGCCATCACCGGCGCCGGCGTGGATCCGCTGATCGAGGGGATCAAAGAACTATTGCCTGCGGCTGAAGGCGATGCCGACGGCCCGGTTTCCGGCACCGTGTTCAAAATCGAGCGAGGTCCGGCCGGGGAGAAGATCGCCTATGTGCGGATGTTCTCCGGAACGGTGCACACGAGGGATCGGCTGCGATTCAGCCGCGATGCGGAGGGAAAGATAACCGCGGTAAGCGTTTTCGAGCGCGGCGTGGCCGTCCGGCGTCCGTCGGTTGCCGCGGGGCAGATCGGGAAACTGTGGGGTCTCGGCGAGATCCGGATAGGCGACTCGATTGGCTTCCCACCGTCCGGCGAGAATCACCACTTCTCTCCGCCGACCCTGGAAACGGTTGTTATCCCTTGCCGTGCAAGCGATACAGGCGCGTTGCATGTTGCGCTCGTTCAACTGGCCGAGCAGGATCCGTTGATCAATCTGCGGCAGGACGAGATCCGGCAGGAGATCTCCGTCTCGCTCTACGGTGAGGTGCAGAAAGAGGTCATCCAGGCAACGCTGGCCAATGAATTCGGCGTTGACGTCACCTTCCGCGAGACAACCACGATCTGCATTGAACGGCCAATTGGAAGCGGCTCGGCGGTCGAGATCATCAACAAGGAGGCCAATCCCTTTCTCGCCACCGTAGGCCTGCGCGTCGACCCGGCGCCGATCAACTCCGGGGTGGAGTTCCGTCTCGAGGTTGAGCTCGGGTCGATGCCGTTCTCGTTCATCAAGGCAGTTGAGGAAACCGTGAAAGAGACGATGCGGCAAGGGATCCACGGATGGCAGGTGATGGACTGCACGGTGACCATGACGCATTCCGGCTATTGGGCGCGGCAGAGCCATGCCCACGGCACCTTTGACAAGAGCATGTCCAGCACGGCCGGCGACTTCCGCAACCTGACGCCGCTGGTTTTGCTGGAGGCGCTGAAGCAGGCCGGCACCGCGGTCTATGAGCCGATGCACCGTTTCCACCTCGACATCCCGGCCGATCTGTTCGGGTCGGTGCTGCCCGTGTTGGCGCAGTTGCGGGCCATCCCGCAAACATCGGCGATGCGTGGTTCGTCGTATCTGTTGGAGGGAGTGATTCCGGCGGCTCAGGTAGCCCACCTGCAGCAACAATTGCCGTCGCTGACCCGGGGCGAAGGCGTGCTGGAATGCGCCTTCGACCACTACCAGCTGGCCGTCGGCGCACTCCCGGCCCGGCCGCGGACAGACCACAATCCGCTCAACCGCAAGGAGTATCTATTGCATGTCGTGCGGCGCGTTTAGGGCCTTGGCATACGCTGACTACCGTGAAGGGCTTCGCGAGGCGTGAGTTCCAGCTGATGCTGTTGCGCCGGATGGCCGACTTCCAGCCCGAGTTGGTGGCAGACGCCTGCGCGGCCCTGGGCGCATCCCATACGCAATACATGGCCGCCCACAACCGTTGGCAGTCAATGCTCATATCGACACGTGCGCCGCGTGGGTTGGGCCTCTACCAGGCTGCCTTGGGACCACCCGACACCGAGCGTGCGGTGCTGCATGGAGACGTGACGGTGACCGCATGCACATGGCACCTTCCAGGCCTGTGGCGGGACCTGCGCTGGGAGGCCATGGTCGGCGAAAACGGCGTGGTGCTGCACGGCTGGCTGGTCCGGGCGGCCGACGCCAGGGCGCCAAAGCTTCCGGCGCCCGACTTGATGAAGCCATGGTCGTGCGTGGTGGGCGACGTGCTGACGCAATTTCCCACGGCACGCCAAGCGAATCCGGACGTGCCGTCGCAATGGCTGGTACACCTGAATACCAGAGAAGGCTTGTCATGGCAGCTGTGGTTCGTTTACGGGCTGCTGCAAACCGCTAGGACCGACGGGTCAGTCGTAAAGCTGGCCGGCTAGATATCTGAGGCCGCCGCCTCTGCCTTGATCCACACCTCGGCGCCGTAGTCGCTGGTCAGCTGCACCAAAGGAGTGCCACCGATCGCGTCGATCCCACCCATGCCCATGGCATGAGTCTATGGCCACACGATCTAGCTCGCCCGCTGTCCCGGATGCCCGGTTATAGTGGCGGCTCGGGCTGGCGCAAACCTGTACGAAACATGGACGGGCGAGGTCAGCACGGGTAGGGGCGAAGCGGGGGCTGGCCGATGGGGAGCGGTGGCTTTGTTGTTGTTTCGTGCGCTGGGGCCGTTGGAGGTATTGGACCAAGGGCAGCCGTTGCCGATTGGGACTCCGCGCACACGAACGGTGTTGGCCATTCTGCTGGCCCGCCGGGGCAGCCTGGTCAGCGTCGACCAACTCGTCGACGAGCTTTGGCCCGAGCAACCGCCTTCCGACCCGCGGACCCTTGTCCACGGATACGTCTCACGACTGCGCCGGGCCTTGCGCAGCAGCCGTAGTGGCGATGAAGTTGCCGAGCGTCTGGTCACCCGTAAACCTGGCTATCTGTTGAGCATCGGCGAAAACGAGTGGGACGTCACAGAATTCGAACGCTCCATTGCGGACGCTCGCGCGGCACGTGCCGCAGGCCAGCCCGACCGGTGCCTCAAACTCTTTGGCGAGGCGCAGGAGCAGTGGACCGGAGAGCCGTTCGCGGATGTGCCACCCACCGCGACAATCACCGCCACCATCGCGGCATTGACCGAGTTGCGGTTGGCGGCGTTGGAGGAGTGGTTCGAGGCGCGGCTTGCCGCGGGCTCCGACCCGGAGCTCATCGCCGAGCTAACCCAGCACGTAGCCGCCAATCCTTTGAGCGAACAATTGGTGGCGCAGTTGATGGTTGCCCTACACCGGTCCGGAAGACGGGCCGACGCGATGGCAACATTCCGCCTCACTCGCGAGCGATTGGTCAGCGAGCTGGGAGTGGAGCCGGGCGCCGAACTTCAGCGACTGCACCAGCAGATTTTGGCGGCAGATCAAGAGCCTTCTTTGACTGGTACCGGTATGAGCCTCAGCCGGAACCTGGCAGCCCAACTGCCGATGGCCGTGCCGGCCTTCATCGGTCGCGAGGCAGCGCTCAAAGCCCTTGATATGGCAGCATTCGTTGCCACGATCACCGGCACGGCCGGGGTCGGCAAGTCAGCTCTCGCGGTGCAATGGGCTCATCGGGTGCAGGGAAGATTCCCCGACGGCCAGCTCTTTGTCAACCTGCGCGGCTTCGATCCGGAACGGTCTGCTGTAGACCCGGGCGAAGCGTTGCTCGGTTTCCTTGACGCGCTTGGTGTGCCACCCGAGCGGGTGCCGGCCTCCACCGAGGCACGCGCCGCACTTTACCGAAGTATGTTGGCAGACAAGCGAATACTTGTCCTGTTGGACAACGCTTGGGATGTCGAGCAGGTGCGGCCGCTGTTGCCCGGAGCACCCGGCAGTCTGGCGGTTGTCACAAGCCGGGATCAGCTGGCCGGTCTTATCGCCGTGGAAGGTGCGCATCCGGTGAACCTCGATGTGCTCTCCGACGCGGAGGCGGTGGATCTGCTCACTGCCCGACTCGGTGTGGCCCGGCTAAAGGAGCACCGAGATGCGGTGGCTCGCATCGTCAATCACTGCGCTGGGTTGCCGCTCGCTCTTGCGGTAGTGGCAGCGAGTTCGGCTATCCAGCCCGGCTCCTCGCTCGACGAGATAGCCTCCGATTTGGACGATGATGCCGGTTCGCTGGACGCCTTTGGCAGTGCAGATCCAAAGGCAGATGTCCGTTCGGTCTTCTCCTGGTCCTACCGCGCGCTCAGCACCCATGCCGCACGCCTGTTCCGGTTGCTGGGCCTGCATCCCGGCCCGGACATCTCCGTCGCGGCAGCGGCCAGCCTTGCCGGGACAACAGGGTCGATCGCACGAGGACTTCTGCACGAGCTCAACCGCGCGCATTTGGTCGCACAGCACCAGCATGGCCGATTCTCCTCCCACGACCTGCTCAAGACCTACGCGAACGAGCTGGCCGGCACCATGGACGAAGAGGAGCGCAACCAGGCGTTGTCCCGGTTGCTCGACCACTATCTGCACACCTCATATGCCGCAGCCGGTTTGCTCGACCCCAATCGCGAGCGGATAGCCGTCGACGCCTGCCAGCCCGGCGTGATAGTCACTGCACTGTCCACACACGACGAAGCAATGGCCTGGTTCGATGCTGAGCACCCTGCCCTGGTCGGTGCCGTCGGACGGTCCTTCAAAGCCGGATTCGACGTGCATGCGTGGAAGCTCGCTTGGAGCATGAGCACCTATCTTCGGCGCCACAGCCACGGCCGCGATTGGATCAGCACCCAAACGACTGCCCTGCAAGCGGCACAACGCTCGACTGACCTGATTGGACAGGCTAACGCCGCCTTCAGTCTGGCCATGGCCCAATTCCGGTACGGAAGTCGCTCCGCGGCCGACTCGGCCCTCCAATTGGCCGTCGAGCATTTCGGCCAGCTCGAAGATCACTACGGGCTCGCCAGCGCCTACCATCTCCATTGCCTGCACAGCGAAGCTGACGGTGACTTCGCCGCCGCATTCTCTTACGCCGTCAAGGGCCTCGAGCAATACCAGCTTTCCGGCCACTTCGCCGGGCAGGGCCGGGCCCTCGGCGCGATGGGGTGGTACCAAGCCAAGCTCGGAAACTTCCAACGCGGGCTGGAGCATTGCCGGGCAGCGCTCGAGTTGTCGCAAGCCGCCAACGATGTGCCGGGAGTGGCCAGCGTGTGGGACAGCATCGGCCATATCCAGCTTCACCTTGGCGACCTCGATGAGGCGGTCGATGGGTACAGCCGCTCAACTTCGCTCTATCGCGAGCTTGGAGACCGCTACAACCTGGTGCAGCCGCTGATCGGGCTCGGCTACACGCACTTTGCCCGGGGCGAGACCGACCTGGCCGACGTCGCATGGCAGGAAGCACTTGCCGTGTGTGTAGATCTCGGCCATCCAGAGTTGGCATCGGTACAAGCAAAATTAATCGGGCAGCATCGGCATGGTCAGGCCGGGATCCTTGCCGAGAAGGACGCCGCGGGTGATTGAGGTGCTGCCGAAGCGGTCACGGACGGCGTCAAGCGCTGCATCAAGCGAAGCCAGATCGGGCTCGTCGAACGGAAGCTCCAGCTGCAGGTGACCATGGTGGCCGAGATTGCTGACGGCGACACCGATCAATGTCAGTCCCCGGGTGTCGATCAGCGGTTGGGCGGTAGTGAGCAGATCTCTGGCAGTGTCAAGGATCGTCTGGGTTTGCACGGTGGCCCGAAGCAGGGTGCGCGAGCGTGTTGCCCGGGTAAAGTCGGCGAACCTCAACCGCAACACCACCGTGCGTCCGGGCCGGCCGGCGGCTCGCATCCGTTTGGTGACACGGTCTACCAAACCGGCGAGGGTGGCGGAGACTTCGGTCGGGGAGTGCGGCCCTCGGCCGAGTGCCCGTTGTGATCCGATCGATCCGCGCCGCCGGCCGAGCACGATCTGGCGAGGGTCGCGATTGTGTGCCAGCGCATGCAGGTGCCGACCTGTTGCCGTGCCAAGCATGGAGGTCAATGCGGCCTCGCCGATGCGTGCCACCTGGCCGACCGTGCGAATGCCGCGCTCATGCAATTTGGCTGCGGTGACCGGGCCGACTCCCCACAGCATCTGCACCGGAAGCGGATGCAGGAAAGCGAGCTCCCGGTTTGGTGCGACTGCCAACAGCCCATCGGGTTTGGCCACCCGGCTGGCCACTTTCGCCAGGAACTTCGTCCGTGCCACGCCGACCGTTATCGGCAGGCCAACCCGCCTAAGAACCTCGTTGCGCAGTCGTCCCGCGATGTCGACCGGGCTCCCGCTGATCCGGTGCAGCCCGCTCACGTCGAGGAACGCCTCGTCGATCGAGATCGGCTCGACCATCGGCGTGATGTCGTTGAAGACCTCGAAGACAGCCTTGCTTGCCTTGGAATACGCCGACATGCGGGGCTCGACGACGATCGCCTCCGGGCAGAGCATGCGAGCTGTCCGGCCACCCATCGCGGTGCGGATGCCCCGGGCCTTCGCTTCGTAGCTGGCGGCCAGCACCACACCGCCGCCGACGATCACGGGACGCCCCCGCAGCCAAGGTTTGTCGCGCTGCTCGACCGACGCGTAGAACGCGTCGAGGTCCGCGTGCAAGATCGAGGCTGGGTCTCGCATGATGGAGATGATAGAACATACGTTCGAAGAAAGCTCTAGTCGATCAGACCGAAAGCGTGTGCCGAGGCGAAAGCGGCTGCGCGGTTGCGTGCGCCGAGTTTGCGGAACAGCCGCGCCTGAGTGTTCTCCACCGTCTTCTCCGCGATGCCGAGAATCCGCGCGGTCTGCCGGACGGTGTGGCCGCATCCGATCGAGCGCAGGATGTCGGTTTCGCGGGCGGTGAGCTCGGGGAGGTTGTGCCGTAATGCCTCGCTCGCGCCCACGGCGGCCAGTGCCTCTGGTACGGCCAGGACGAGATGGCCGCGGGCGACCTGAGTCAGCACGGATACGAGTTGCTCATGCGGTATCTGATCGGCTGCCACCACGCCTGCCACGCCTCGGTCGAGCGCATCGAGCATCTCTATGCGGTCCACTGGCGCAGAACGCACGAGCGCGATCGGGATGCCAAGACCCTCAGTACCGAGCCAGCATTGCGGGGTGGGGTCGGCAAGCACGAGAAGAACCGGCCCAGGGTGTAAGCGAATACGCAGGTCCACTTCGGACGGTTGCTGGGGCTTGTCGATGACGAATGGGACCCGATCGGCAAGCAACGCGGGTATCACGTACTCCTGCATGAGTTCGTAATCGCCTCGCAACAGCGCGAGCATCATTGCGTCCGGCTGATCGGCAGCGATTGCCGGGCGCGGTGGCCGTGCCATCAAACCGAGTGCCGCCGCACGAGCTACCGCTTGGCTTTGCCCCGAGACATCGAGCTTGTGATAGAGCCGGCGCTTGCAGTTTTCGACTGTGCCCACGCTGACCCCGAGCAGTTCGGCGATGCGGCCCACCGGGTGGCCTGCTCCGGTCAGCGTCAGGATCTCCCGGTCCAACTCGGTCAATTGATTGTCGGGCACGCTGACGGCATACTCACCTCGGCGCAGGATGGTGAGCAACGCATCCAATCCGTGCGAGCAAGGTACGAGGGTGTCCACGCCGGAGCGCAGGGCGGCCTTCATCTCCTTGGGCACCAGGTGGTCGTAGGCCATCACCACGGTCGTCTGCGGACATCGTGATCGCAAGGCGCGCAACGCACTGAGCCCATCGGGCAAGCGCCGGCTGATGTCGAGCACGACTACGTCGGGACAGCTCAGCTCACAAAGCTCCAGCAGGTCATCGGTACCGGCGACGTGGCCGACAACGATGAAGTCGGAGCATTTCGTCAGGCAATCGGCGAGCGCGTCACGGAACAATCGCCGCTCGCAGCTGATGGCTATTCGCAGGGCACGGTGTGGTAAGGCTGACGGATGCACGCGTCCTCCCCAGGGCCGCGCTGTCCGGGAGGGAGTCCGTTAGCGTGGCCCTGGATCGAGTGTGGACGGTGATGGACGGCCTGGGAGAACCCCTTAAGGGGTTTCGGTTAACTTTCCTTAAGCAATAGTTAACGTTGTTGTATTACTGACCGCGGCTGGCCGGGTCAACCCTGGCGAAGCGGAGCAGGTCGACCATGGCGAATTCTCCCGGCCTGCTGCTGGGCAGCGTGGGGCGCCACGACGGCTGGACCGCGAGATAAGAGTTGGGGTCTCGCTGCAACAGGCCGACGAACACCTCGGCAACCAGCCGCGCGGACATGGGCCCAAGCACTATGCCGTCGCCAATCAACTCGCTCTCGGCGAGCGTGTAGTACCAGAGTGGCGTGCTGCGGTCCAGGCCCAGCCCGTAGCCGGCCAGCTCTGGCAGCTGGCTGGCATCAAGTGTGGGTATCCCCATTGCTCTTGCGATGTCCTGACCGGATGGCAGCGACCAGGTGATGTGCCGCAGCAGATTCCGTTGCGGCAACGAGGTCGGGTTGTCGCCACTTGGGATGGCACTCAACGGCAACTGGAACAGCGGCGTGGAGATCCGCCGGTCCATGCGCTTGTTCGGCCTCATCTGACCATCGCCGAAGTCGAAGAAGGTCTGCCAGCCGATGAAGCGGCGCGGTGCCCGGGCCCGGCCGCGCAGATCGCCTGGATCGGGGCTGCCTTCCTGAGTTGGATCGAAGATGAAACCAAAGAACGCCTTACCCAGATCGCCGGCCAGATTCGCGCGGTAGGACGGCCGGATCATGGTGTGCCCGACCCGGTACACCGCGCCTTGGAATTCCACGGGAATGAAAGCTGGCCCAGGTTCCGGCTTGTAGAACCGCCGCCCGTGCGCCAGCACATCCGTGATGATCCCGTACCCGCAGAGCTGGCGGAGGAACTCGTTCACGATGATCCACTGGTAGTGCCAGGTGACCGTCCGGCGTGCCCTGGTGAACAGCTCCGACTCCGGAACGCCTTGGCTGCGCAGCAGATCCACGACCCGATTGTGGAAAAGCAGGAACGCCGCGTGCAGTCCGGAAATGATGAGATTCTCATCGTTGCGGGGCTCCGCGATGATCGCGGTCCGGTCGGCCGCCCGCGGTAGGTCCTCGAAGAGTCCGCCGAACTCGATCCGGAACTTCGCCCGGTC
>DPJL01000066.1:0-269 GCA_003543035.1 Micromonosporaceae bacterium
TAACTTAGTGGTATTGCCCGCGTGGGCACCCTGACAGTATGCGAAGAACTCGCAGGTCGCCTTGCACCGCTCGAGGCCTATCGTGAACTCTTGGACGTAGGCCAAGGCGGCTGCCCGGTCAAGTATCACCGGCAACGGATCGACGAGTACGTTGCCGGCGACGAAGTTCTGGTAGCGATCGTCACGGACTCCGAGAAGTTCAGGTGACAGTACGACAACGTCTCCATTCCAGCCGACGGTGGGGATCAGGTCGTGCCGTGCGTCAGCAG
>DPJL01000066.1:633-5204 GCA_003543035.1 Micromonosporaceae bacterium
CATGCCCGGGTTGCGGCTGGCCCAGGCGAAGACATCCCGCCAGAAGCGGCGGACCTCCTCCATGACCGGTGTCTCGCCGTCGACATTGGCAGCCTCCCTCGCCTCGACGTTGAAACCGACCCACGTGCACCCCAACCCGGCCAGGAACGTCAAGATCTCCTCGGCGTCACCCGTGCTGTCTTGACCGACGACGGCGAGAACGGTGAACGGGAGTCCACGCCGCTGCAGGGTTTCAATCCCCGCCACAATGCGGTCGAACATCGGCCGCCCGCCCCGGTCAATGCGATGTCGATTGACCGATCTCGGTCCGTCGATGCTGACTCCGACCCCGATGCCGTACCGCTCGAAGAGGTCACACCACTCATTCGTGATCAGTGTGGCACCGGTCTGCACCTTGTGCTGCACACGCCCGGCGATACGAAGCGGCTCGAACGGCTCCAGGAACTCGACCAGTCGGGTCCGGCCAATGGCCAGTGGCTCCCCACCATGCCACACCACCTCCAAGACGCCCGTCGACGGCCAACTCGATGGAATCGCGCCCGCGACGGCACGAGCGATCGCCGGGGACATCTCCTGCTTGAGATGCCGCTCGGGTAGGTAGCAGTAGGTGCAGGCCAGCGGGCAGAGACTGGTCGGCTGCAGGATCAGGGTTGCGGCCTCGCGGGTCAGCCAATGGTCGACCGTGTCGCGGAAGTCCACGTCGTCCACGAATCCCTCACCTCACAGTCGCGCAGATGGGCAAGACAGTCCACACACGGGTCCCGGCAGCCGGGAACGAACATTCCTGGCGCGACCGTTACCGAACCACACACCGCGAAGAACACCGGACTGCCGCCGACCCGCATCGAGCGAGCGTGGCCCGGCACCAGGTGGTCAAGCGGGCGGAAGATCCCCGCTGCCCATTGCGCCGTCACGGTGTCCACAGGCCAGCGGCGCGTGCCTTCACGAGGCGAGGCGCGGTGGGCTCGTCCGGACCCGGCAGCGCAAGCAACTCCTCCACACAGGACGCCAATGAGCCGGTGTGGTCCCACACGATGCCCCCGGATGCGCCACCTGTATCCGCCACCAGCCGCGCCGCGAGGCAGTCGGTGCGGTCATAGATCCACAATGCGTCGGTCGCCTGGCCCAGGTTGCGCCACCCGACCAGACAGACCAGCACACCGTCCTCGGCGATGGGTTGAAACCGCCAACCGGCCGCGGGTAGCAGCGCGAGCCGCGCCAACTCTGGAAACGCCCCGATGGCGTCCGCGTGCGTGATGGTCATGCTCGGTAGTCTGAGCGCTACGCTTGGTGTGATCCAGGAGTTGCCCGTTGCCTTCGAGCTATCGGACAACGGGCACCGGTCAGGAGCGCGATGACACAGCCGGCCTTCGGCGAAGAGCTGCGACGGCTGCGCGTGCAGCGAGGCTTGTCGCTACGGCGGCTCGCCCGGCAGGTGCACTACGACCAGGGCTACGTCTCCAAGATCGAGAACGGGCTCAAGCCGCCGACCGGGGCATTCGCCACCGCGTGTGACACGGTCCTCGACACCGGCAACATGCTGACCGCCCTAGTCCCCGAGACCAGCCGGCGTGGGCGCACGGACCCGGAACGCACTGCAGCAGCGGCGAAAGAGGATGAGGTGAAGAGGCTCGAGTTCATCGCGGCCGTGGTAGCCGCCGGAGTCGGCGCGGCTCTACCGGGGTCGCCGCCCCCACGGCGGATCGGCGCCAACGATGTCGCCTCGTATCGCGATGCACTGACCCGGCTGTACCAGCTCGACGATCAACACGGCGGGGGCGCGGTGTACGAGCTGACCCTGCGCACTGTTCGGCGGCTGCGCGACACGCTGGCTCGGTCGAGTTATGACGCCGAGACCGGCCGCCAGTTGCAGTCGATCACTGGCCAGGCCACCGAGCACGCCGGCTGGCTCGCCTATGACGCCGGAAGGCACGCCGAGGCCCGGTACTGCTGGCTGGAGGCAATGCACACCGCACGCATGGCCGACGACGCCCAGACCGAGATGGTGGTGCTCTCGTCGATGTCGCTTCAGGCCGCGACTTCCGGCCGTCCGGGTGAGGCGGTTGATCTCGCCGCGGCCGACCAGCGGGCAGCGCGAGCACGAACAACTCCCCGGATGCGCGCTGTGCTTCTCGCACGTGAGGCACGCGGTCATGCCGGCCAGGGTGACGCGGGGCATACCTGGCGCGCCTTCAACCAAGCCGATCGAGAGTTGGAGTCTGGGTTCAGCGAAGCCGATCCATCCCTGCTGCAGTTCTTCGGCCACGTGGATCTTGCGCTTGAGCGCATGCGAGCTGCGGCCGACCTCACCGACTTGGTGACCGCCGAGCAAGCGGGACGGGAGGCACTGGCGACCATTGACCAGGCCGCCTACCCGCGCAACTACACCTGGTGCCTCGCTGAGTTCGCCAGCCTGCTACTTGCACGTGGCGAGAGGGAGGAGGCGCTGATGGTGGCCGCGCAGGCCGTTGCACGCATGCCGGAGTTTGGCTCGAAGCGGATCACCGACCAAGTCGGGTTCGTGCTCCGCCAACTTGCCGCACAACGCAATGACCCACGGGTCGGCGATTTCCTCGACTGGTCAACCGGTATCTTGAGCGGGGCAGACGCCCGTCCGTGAACCTCGGTTCGCACGGCACCAACCCCGCTCGTCGACTGCACGCCTCGCCCGCTCTACGCGGAGGTTTACGCCGAGAAACCGTACTGCGAAGGTCCAGCCGACGTCGCCGAATTCGAACAGCAATGGGAAAGCCGAACAAGGCAGCCGGGGTTCCGACTGATCATCGCCCATTCTGAAGCAACCAAGGCGGTCGGGTTCGCCTTCGGCCCACCAATTGACAGCCGGGACGCATTGGTGGGACGGCCTGCTCGACCCCGTCCCTGACGGAACAACTCAGGAAACACCTGGCCGAACCTTTGTGGTGATCGAGGTCGCGGTTCGCTCCGCCCACCGGCGACGGGGCGTCGGCAAGGCACTGCACAATGACCTGCTCAGCGGGCGAGACGAACAGCGCGTCACCCTTCTGTGCCGGCCCGAGGCGACGGCGGCACGAGCTGCATATGCGGCATGGGGCTACCAGGACCTCGGTTGGCTCCAGCCATTCCCCGATGCGCCGATCTACATCGCTATGGTCCGCGATCTTCCTCTCTGAGGACGAGGAGACAGGCGCCGACCTCGCGTCGCTATGACAGGAACCCCGCGGAGGAGCGCTGCCGTCCCGTCGAGATGCTCGGGCCATGGCAGACCGGGCGCCGTCAAGTCCAGGATCGCCGCGGGCGTGCTGCAGATCGTGCTTCCGTTCGGCGTCGGCCGTTTCTACACCGGCCACATGGGAATCGGCCTGGCGCAGCTACTCACCGTCTTCATCGGCGTCGGCGTCATCTGGTCGATGATCGACGGCGTCCTGCTGCTCGTCCACGGCGGCACCGACGGCCGCGGCCGCCCGCTCCGGCTCTGACCTCTCTACAGCGATTCGATCACTTCAGCGCCGAACGCACGCAGCGGCTGGTCGAGGTCTCGGTACTCGCCACCCTCGTCGACCAGCCACAGGTAACGGCAAAGCGCGAACAGCAATGCGATTCGTCCGCTATCGGTATTCAGCACGGGGTGAAACAGCTCACGAATCCGTCGTGCGGTGGGTGGGTGCAACAGGCTATTGCAGTACAGGGTGGCGGCATCGTACCCGGCTGGCGCGCGCCGCCAGCTTTCCCAGTCGAGAATGCACAGTTCTGGTCCCATGATGTTGGCCCAGTGCAGGTCCGCGTGGGCCGTGGTCCAGATGATGCCATCGAACACGGCTTCATCGAGACTGACGTCGAAATGCGCCCGCACGCCATTGACTGTGTATCTCAGCGTGCCAACCAGGTCTTTCTCTGGCGCCGGGTGCACGGCGAGCGCCGTCAGCGCATGATCGAGGTCACTCCACCACGAGTCGGGTAGGTGCGGGTCGTCGTGCAGCACTCCACTCGACCCTACGACTTCCCCGCGGGCCAAGGTCATCACCTCACCCCGCAGCCGGCAGCCGCCACCGCGGTAGCTACTGTCGTCGTGCCAGTCCGCCCACCGCAGAACCTCCGGCTTGGGCACACCCCGAATGGCGTTGGCCTCGACGTTCCCCTCCCAACGGCATGCGGGTTGGTAGACAGGGTTTTCGAACACTACCCTGAGCCATACGTCGGAACCATTGTCCAGCGCGCGGCTACCAGCAGACCGCATGTCATACGTATTGACAATGTCACCCTCCAGGCGGAGGCCGAACTTGCCAGCGGCGACGTTGAGGTGGCCTTGAAGCCACACCCGCTGTTCCTCGACCGCCTTCTCTACTTCTTGTATATCCAAGACCTGCCTACCTTGGTTGACACTCGTGTACTATTTCTTGAAGAACTGTCCGTCCTTGAAATGGGTGCCGCCGGTCCGGTCCCATGGCATTGTCAAACGAACCGGCGTACGGCGCTGGTCGATCATCTTCAGCCAGGTTGGGTGCGTTGTGGTGGCGAGCTGTTCGAGGATGGTCATTAACCTACTTCCCTTCCAGTATCAAATCTGCCAGTGCCAGTACAGGCGCCTGAAA
>DPJL01000014.1:0-4896 GCA_003543035.1 Micromonosporaceae bacterium
AATCCGACGTTGAGGTGGCGGCAAGGCTGGCGCGGCAAACGATCCTGAGCAGGGACGCTGATGCCCCCAGGTACGAGGCGATTGTCGAGGAACACGCCCTACTTAGCCGGGGTGCTCCAGAGGATGTCCGGGCGGGGCAGTTGAGTCATCTTGCCGCCATAGCCTCGTTACCCAACGTTACGATCCGCGTACTTGCGAGCCGGGCCGTAGTGGGTCCGCATTTCGTACCATACACAGGGTTTTCGATATATCACTTTGCTGATCCAGATGATCCGGAAACCGTGGCGGTCGAAACTCTAGCCCGTGAGCTGGTGCTTAGCGATCGGCCGAGCGTTCATCGGTACACCCAGGTGTTCGGCTGGCTTCGCCGGTCCGCGTTGGACCCTCAGGAATCGCGAACCTGGCTCACTGATCGACTTCGCTGATCATTACTCACACTCAGTCACCCGTTCGGGCGGGTGTACTCGCCGTTCGTGGAGTCTTGCTTGATTCCACCATGAGAAATGTCCCAGCATTGCACTACACACACGTGGAAGTTCTACCGATGGACTTGGGTCAGCATATGCGGTTTCTCATCGTCCGGACCGAGGTCCGGTCCTACGCGCCTGAGGAGGTGGTGGCCTCCTTTATGGAGGACGCCCCGTTGCGCGATGAGAGCACCACGCCCGAGCAGCGCCGTCAGGTCGCCGAAGCGGATAACCTCGACTCGGCACTGCAACTGGCACGCGCCTTGGCCTCGGTGGGGGCGGTCCGCTCGGGGCGGCAAAGGGTAAAGGTGGTCCGGCTCGACGCGCCGAAGTGGCTCAGCTGAGCCGCTGCTTGACCTGAACGATCGTCGGGTTCGTCAAAGCGGTGCCGTCCGGGAACTGAATCGTCGGCACGGTCTGATTTCCACCGTTGACGCTCATCACATATTCGGCCGCCGACAGATCCTGATCAATGTCAATCACGGTGTAGGCGATGCCCTCGCGATCGAATTGGCTCTTCAGCCGGTGGCAGTAGCCACACCAGGTGGTCGAATACATCGTCAACATGAAATCTCCTCCGCGGACACTCTAAACGCGCCAACGTCACAGGGGCCTGGAATGATGTCGGCTTGTGACAGGTAGCTCAGTCTTGCGCGGTCTTGATGATGAGCAGAAGGCGGCAGTCGTTGCCGCGCCTGGTCCGGTCTGCATCCTGGCCGGGGCCGGCACTGGAAAGACAAGGGCGATAACCCGTCGCATTGCGTACCGGGTGACAACCGGCCAGATCCAGGCCCGCCACGTGTTGGCCGTCACGTTCACCGCCCGCGCCGCCGCCCAGTTGCGTGAGCGACTGTCGAAGTTGGAGGCGCACGGAGTTCAGGCCCGCACCTTCCACGCCGCCGCGCTGCGGCAGCTTCGCTTCTTCGGCCCCCGGTTGCTCAAAGGCCGCGAGGTCCCCGAGCTCGTGGACAGCAAGGCGCGCCTCGTGATGCTCGCGGCCGCCAAGGCCGGGGTGCGAGCCGACCGCACCGTTGCGCGAGACCTCGCCGGCGAGATCGAGTGGGCCAAGAGCTCACTCGTGGAACCCTCGGAATATGCGGTGGCAGCGGCGAAAGCGGGTCGCGAGATCCCACTCGACGCGGCACAGGTGGAAGCGGTGTTCACGGAGTACGAAAAGGTCAAGCGCACCTCCGGTGTGATCGACTTTGAGGATCTCCTGCGCGCGATGTGCTGGGGGATAGAGGAGCACTCCGACGTCGCGGAGCAGATTCGGGCTCAGTACAGGCATTTCGTGGTCGATGAGTATCAGGATGTCAACCCGCTGCAGCAGCGACTACTCGATGCATGGCTCGGCGGCCGGCAGGATCTCACGGTCGTTGGCGATGCGGCTCAAACCATCTACTCCTTCACCGGTGCGACTTCGTCCTATCTGGTCGACTTCCCGCGCCGGCATCGCGGGGCGACAGTCGTCCGCCTGGTGCGTGATTACCGCTCCACCCCGCAGGTCGTCGGTCTGGCCAACGCGGTCATCGGCCAGGCTCGCGGAGCCGAGTCAAGGTTGCGCCTCGACCTCGTAGGGCAGCGTGCCTCCGGCCCCGAGCCGGATGTGCGGGTCTTCCCGGATGAGATCGCCGAGGCCACCGCGGTGGCCCGCCGTTGCTCCGAGCTCATCGCCGCCGGGACCCCGGCGGAAGAGATCGCGGTGCTGTTTCGCGCCAACGCCCAATCGGAGGCGTATGAAGAGGCGTTGGCCGCGGCCGGGGTGGCCTATGTCTTGCGCGGCGGCGAGCGCTTCTTCGATCGGGCCGAGATTCGCCAGGCGCGATCGGCATTGCGGGCCGCGACCCGGTCGGCGGCCGACGCCGAGCTCACCTCGATCGTCAGCGAGGTGCTGACTGGGCTTGGCTGGCAACCAGAGCGGCCACCCACCGGCGGAGCCGCTCGCGAGCGCTGGGAGGCGTTGGCGGCGCTTGTCCGGCTCGCCGCCGAATATCGCCCCGGCCCCGATGAGAGCGAGGGGCTGGAAGGCTTCGTGGCCGACCTGGATCGGCGAGCCGAATCTCAGCACGTGCCCACCGTCGCCGGGGTGACCCTTGCCAGCCTCCACTCGGCCAAGGGGCTCGAGTGGGATGCGGTGTTCCTCGTCGGGCTCGCTGAAGGCACGCTGCCCACGACTTATGCCCGCACCTTCGAGGCGATCGAGGAGGAGCGCAGGCTCCTCTACGTGGGGATCACCAGGGCCCGGCAGTGGCTGTGGCTCAGCTATGGCGAGGCGCGCTCACCGGGCGGCCGGGCTCGCCGCCCCTGTCGGTTCCTTCCCCACCTCGGCGGAGAAGCGCCCGGAGAGCGGGCGAAGCCGGGCCGGCAGGCCAAGGCAGAGCGTCGCAAACACATGGTCGTGAGTTGCCGCGTCTGCGGCGCGACCCTGCTCGCCGGGATAGACCGCAAGCTCGGGCGATGCGCCACCTGTCCGTCCACAATGGACGAAGAGCTGTTCGAACGCCTGCGGGAATGGCGGGTGCGCACCGCATCCGCGGCCTCTGTCCCGGCCTATGTCGTCTTCACCGACGCGACCCTGACCGCCCTCGCGGAACGTCGGCCATCTGACATCCCGGGGCTGCTGGCCATCGCCGGCATCGGTCCACGCAAGCTCGAGCTCTACGGCGAGGCTGTGCTGGGACTATTGCGCGGGGATTCTGTCGAGGTTTGGGCCGGTCTGGTACCCACGCAAAAAGTTCTTGAAAAAGATTTGGCCACAGAGCCGTAATTCGTTTGCACTGTCGCCACAGGTCGGCATAATCTTCCGTCACAGCCAAAGAGAGCACTTCAGGTGCCCTCACCCCGCAATCGCCGAGAGGAGGCGAGTCCCGTGAGGCAGATGTTCACCAACAGCACGCCGGTGCCGGCCCTCGCCGCCGCTGGCGTTTGCACTGTTTCGCCGGATGCCCGCTTCCGCGTGGCTTCCCCGGCCGTCACCAGGCAACTGGTGGCTCAGCTCCCGCAGGTGCACCAGGCCCGGATCAACACGATCTTGGGTATGGCTGCGGGCAGCTACACCGGTCCGGAGACCAAGCCGAGCGTGAAGCTCGGTGGATTCCGCGGCGTTCCGCCTCGAGGTAGGCCAGTCTAAAACTAGACTCCGGCTCACCTTCGAGGCCGCGGAACCCGTAAACCGGGATCCGCGGCCTTAGTTATTTTCACCGGTCAGCCCCCACTGGCCGGTATCGGGGAAACGATCCAAAAGATCGAGAACAGAAGGAGAGGTGACCGGGAGATGAGTCTGGCGTTGGCCCCACTCGACGAGAGCGTTGAGTTGGGTGCGGAGCTGCCCTGCCGAAAGTTCGACCCGGACCTGTGGTTCGCGGACGCTCCAGCTGAGCTGGAGCTCGCAAAGTCACTCTGCGGCGATTGCCCGCTGCGGGTCGAGTGCCTGGCCGGTGCTCTTGAGCGTGAGGAGCCCTGGGGCGTCTGGGGCGGTGAGATCTTCGAGCGTGGTGCTGTCGTGGCACGTAAGCGTCCTCGGGGTCGGCCGCGTAAGGACGACCTGGCTCGGGAGGCCTCATTGGTCGCCGAGACCGAGGCTCGGGTCGCTGCTGCGGTCGTAGGCCGGGAATCGGTCCAACTCGCCGCATAGCAAGTTCCGCATTCCAATTACCAGCCTTCACCGGCAGGTACCACCACTAAGGACAGTCCGAGATGAACAGCTACCAGAACGGAATCACCGAGATGCATATGATCCACGAAGTCCTGAGTCGAGCACGAATGCTTGAGCCTCAGACCATCCCCTCTGAGGCTTCCCGTTCCGCCCGCCAGATCTCCATCCGCGCCCGTCGCCGGGCCAGCCGTGAGCGCTCTGGCCAATAAGCACCACTAGAGAAGAAAGGCCGGGAGGGTACCCTCCCGGCCTTTCCTTATGTCTGTTGGCTTATCCCTTGAAGCCGGGCAGCCACTCCTCGAGGATGCCGCGGTAGGGCGCTTTCGCCTCTAGTTGGCAGAGCACTCCGATCGAGCCGAGTGTGACCCGCTGCATCATCAGGTAGGAGGGCGGCAGGTTCAGCTGACGGCCCAATTGATAGGCGGGGCTGCGCGGGCTGGCGATGCGTGCCGCCTCTGCCCGCAGCCAGGCGCGGCTGAACCGGAACTCGTCCACCTTGATGGGGTCGAGCATAGGCAAGAGATAGTTGAGCACCGCTTCGGCATCGATCTCCAGATCGGGCTTGATGAAGCCCTCTTCACGCAGGCCGTCGAGAACTTCGTTTGCCTTGCCCGCCAAGGCGAGCCGGGTCAGCCGGCCAACCGGCTCGGGCAGCCCTTCGGGCAGCCTTGCCACAGCGCCGAAATCGATGACGGCGAGCCTGCCGTCGGCTTGGAGCCGATAGTTTCCCGGATGCGGGTCGGCGTGCAGCATCCTCACCCGCTCGGGCGCGGA
>DPJL01000014.1:5209-18014 GCA_003543035.1 Micromonosporaceae bacterium
AAAGCGTTCTGGCTCTTGGCTTCCAGCTCATAGTCGAGCTCCTCCACCACCCGCTCGCGAAGCTCGGCCACCAACGGCTTCACGTCCAGGCCCGGCTGGATCACCTTGAACAGCCCGGCCAATCTGGCCAGCTGCCCGAGATCTGAGATGAGAGCCGCACCTGCCCCCGGGTACTGAATCTTCACCGCCACCGGCACTCCGGTGCGCTTGCGCGGGATCTTCCACTCCGCCTTGTGCACCTGGCCGATGCTCGCCGCGGCCGCGGGAGAGTCGTCGAAATCCTTGAAAAGCTTGCGCCAATCCGGGCCCAACTGCTCGGCCAGTACTTTGTGGACAGTCGCAGCCGGAAGCGGGGGAGCCGCCTCCTGAAGCTTGGTGAGCGCCTCGCGATAGGGCTCTGCCAAGGCATCAGGCAGCGCGGCTTCGAAGACGCTTAGCGCCTGGCCCAGCTTCATTGCGCCGCCCTTGAGCTGACCGAGCACGCTGAAAAGCTGTTCCGCTGTGCGCTCCTGGATCTCGGCGGAGATCACGTCGGAGGCGAAGCCGGCCGCCCGCTTACCGAAACCGAGCATGGTCCGGCCGGCGAAACTGAGTGGCAGCGACGCCAGTTTGGCGGTGCGGGCCACAGCACGGCGCGGGATGTCGGTCACTGGCCCATTGTGTCCTACCTGGCGTGCCGGTGTTGTGGAGAAGCTGCGCGTTTATCGGCTAACGCCGCCGGCGGGTGCAATCGCATGAGCCATGCGGAGTCCAGCTTCGGCGTCGCCACGGTGCGATGCCATTGATCTCCACTGTTGTGCCGATGGTGCTGGGCTCGGCACCGTCAAGATAGGCGAGCACTTCGGCGGCGGCGAGGCCGGCCGCGGTGAGCATCGTCGCCGCGGCACAGGGGACAGGCTCGGCGTCATCCTCGGCAAGCTGTGCGGCCAGGCGGGGCCAGGCCGGATCGCGATCTGTCCGGTGCAGATCGAGGCAACGCAGGCACGGCCCGCCGGTCGCCGGAACCAACGGGCCCACGATCGCCACCCCATCGCGAACCCCCAAAGCCAAGTGGGGCAACCTATTGCGGGCTCCACGCAACGGCACCCGGGCCATCCGCCCGATCTGGACGACAAAGGCCTCATCCGCCCGCACAGTGCGCGCACGAGCCGGTGTCACGGGCGTCGCGGTCGACCCCGGCTCGGTCACAGTGCCGACGGTGCCGACACCGGACTCCAATAGAGCGGGTGCCAAGAGCCGGGCGAAGGCTCCGTCGCCGGCGATGATCACCCTCGACGTGTACCGGCGGCGAAGGATCGCGGCCGGGGAAGCCGGCCTCTCCCGGAATCTCAGGGCGAGTGCGGCGGCTTCGGCAGCCACCAGACGGCGCTGATCGGCGGGGAGTGCCGCAGGCATCAGGGTGTGGGCCGCCACGACCAGGCCGGCCTCGGAGAGAGCGGTGAGGACCGAGCGGACGTCAGCTGCGGACATCCCGATCCGGGCCATCTCGGTGGCGATCGCCCGCTCCGTCCGGGAGCCGTCGAGCAACTCGAGCAGCCGCGCCGCGGTGGGATGGGGCAGCTCGACCACCACGGCCTGGGCGGGATCGGTACCCAGCTGAAGAGTGTGCGGATCACGCCAGAGTGGTCGCAAACCGGGCAGCAGAGTGGGACGGGGTAGCGATGGACTTTTCACGCCTTCGAGAATGAGGCAACTTAAGCCCGCCTTAGGAGTTATCCACAGGCTATCCCCGGGGTTTTCCACAAGTTATCCACAGGTGTTGTGGGTGAACGAATGATCGTTCACCCACAATCTGGCGTCAGGCTTTGGCTTCGGCCTTGCCGAGGATGCGGTTCACCGTGGTGCCGCAGACCGGGCAGGGACCCTTTGCCATCCTCATGTTGGTCTTCGAGATGGTCACTGTGCCTTGAAAGTCGCGCTTCTCCTTGCACTTCACGCAGTAACCGTTGTACATCTGCGTCTTTTCAGCCACGATTCCTCCTCATGCTCTGTTCCGGTGCTTTGGGACTGGTGTCGCCGTGGACGGTGGAAGTCTGCCTTCCCGGACAAGGCTTACAAGTCAGGTAAGCCGGGACACGCCGTAGCTTTCGAACATATCGGATATGAGGGTTTTTCTGGTTCACTCTCCGCGTAGGAATCTTTGCGACAAAGCACACCTATCCCTGTAAATATGGGGATGATCATAAAATTGGCTCTTGCGGACCCCTGGCCTTAGCCCGCTAGCGTCCTTCCCGTGGGAGGAAGCCGACGTAAACCAGTGGTTGAAGTGCGGCGCAGTGAGCGCCGTCGCCGCACGGTGTCCGCCTACCGCGAGGGGGAACGCGTGGTCGTTCTGATTCCGAATCAGTTCTCGCGGGCAGAGGAAACCGAGTGGGTCGACAAGATGTTGGCCCGCCTCGCCGCTCGTGACCTGCGCGGCCGTCGAAATGATGCAGATCTTGCCGCTCGCGGCCGCCAGCTGGCAGCCCGCTACCTGGCGGAGTTCGGCGACATAGTCGAGCCGGCCAGCATCCGCTGGGTTGCCAATCAGAACGGTCGATGGGGATCATGCACCCCCGCGGACCGCTCCATCCGGATCTCCGAAAAGGTGCAGGGCATGCCCTCCTGGGTCAGCGACTACGTGCTGCTGCACGAGCTGGTCCACCTGATCGTGCCCAGCCACAACGCTCGCTTCTGGCAGCTGGTCGGCCGCTACCCGCGGACAGAACGAGCCCGCGGGTACCTGGAGGGCATCGCCGCCGCTCAGGTTGCCTGAGGGTCGTCCTTGCCGGGTTCGTCTTCCTTTGGCGCCTCGCCCAAGGTGTCAAAGCCTTCGAGCATGCCGAGATCGAGTTGAGCCTGGGCGAAAGCGGCCGGGTCGGCAAAGTCGTCATCGGACGGAAGCAGGTCGGGGTGTCCCCATACCGCGTCGCGCCCAGCCACCCCGCGATGCTCACTCAGCGCCGTCCACAGGGCCGCTGCTTCCCGCAACCGGCGTGGCCGTAGCTCGAGCCCGACAAGCGCGGCGAAGGTCGACTCAGCCGGTCCTCCGGCCGCCCTGCGGCGCCGGAACGCCTCGGCCAGCCTGACGGCGTTGGGGAGCCTGCCTTCGGCGGCTGTCTCGACGATGTGGCACACCCAGCCTTCGACCAGAGCGAGCGCGGTTTCGAGCCGGCGCAGCGCGGCCCGCTGCTGCTCGGTGTCCTCCTGTGCGAAGATCCCCTCGAGCTGCAGGCCCTGCATCGAGCTCGGATCGCTGGGATCGATCTGGCGCATGGCCTCTTCGATTGCCTCGCGATCAACGCGGATTCCCCGCGCATAGGTGTCCACAGCGTTCAGGATGTGGCCCCGCAGCCAGGGCACATGGCCGAAGAGGCGCTGATGTGCGGCTTCCCGCAGCGCCACGAACAAACGCAGCTCGGCCGGATCGATCTCCAGGCCGTCGCCGTACACCTTGATGTTTGCCGGAACCAGGGCAGCCGTCCCGGCTGGGCCGAGCGGAAGACCGATGTCACCCGCGGAGAGCACCTCGGTCGCGAGCTTGGCCAGAGCCTGGCCGAACTGACCACCGAAAAGGGCGCCGCCCAACGCGGTGATCATGGTGGACATCGGCCCGAGCTGAGCCCGGGCCTCCGGCGGAACAAGATCACCCATGGCCGCGACCATGCGCTCGGCCACGGGGTCGGCCAGCTTGCGCCAGATGTCCATGGTGTGGAAGATCCACTCGTTCCTGTTCCACGCGGCGGTGGTGACAACGCCGCTGGGCAGTGCGGTAGTCGGCTCGAGCCACAAATCGGCGAGCCGCAGCGCCTCGTCCACGGCGCTGCGATCAGTAGCGGTGACGGCCGGATCGCCCTCAGTGTTCAGCGTGCTGGTGGCGACCTGGCGTGCGAGGTCCCAGTTCACCGGGCCGCCGCCGGTCTGAGATGCGGCCATGAGCTGCTGCAACCCGGCTAGAAACTGCTGCATTTGCTGCGGGTCGTTGGGATCTGGAGGCTGGCCGCCCGGGAGGGCAAAGCCGAACGGGGTGTCAGGCACGTTCTCCACCGTACGCCAAGTTGAGCCGACCGGACTCATACCTGTCTCTAGATCAGGGAGACGTCAGGGTTGAGCCGCGGCCGCCGGCGACAGGAAGGTTAGTCTGCTCTGCATGAGACGCCGGGGACTGACGGTTTTGCTGGGCGCTGTGCTGACAGTGCTGCTCGGCATCCAGATCGGGCGGGCCGACGTGCCCTATGTGGCGCTGAGCCCTGGCCCGACCGTCGACACCCTCGGTGCCGTCGACCGGGATGGCGAGCCGTGCAACAACCCGACCGCAGCACCGGTGGTGCCTTCGTCATCGGCCTCCCCTTCGCCAACTCCTGAACCTGCCTGCCAAGAGGTGATCCAGGTCACCGGCGCACCCACCTCCACCGCCAAGGGCCAGCTGCGCATGGTCACGGTGTCGGTGCAGTCCGCGATGACCCTGATCGAGGCCATCAAAGGCTGGATCTCCGGCGAGGAGGCTGTCGTACCCCGGAAGCTGATCTATCCGGAGGACAAGACCGAGCAGGAAGTCGAGCAGGAGAACAAGCAGGAGTTCGAGGATTCGCAGACCAGCGCCGAGACTGCTGCGCTGCGGGAGCTGGGATATCCGGTGCAGGTCACCGTGACCCAGCTGACCCCGGACGGTGCCGCGGTGGACAAGCTCAAAGAGGGCGATGTCATTGACTCTGTGGACGGCGTGGCGGTCACCTCGATGCCAAAGCTGCTCGAGCTGATCCAGGGCAAGCCTGCCGGGACCACGTTGAAGATCGGCTACACCCGTGCTGGGGTGAAGGCAACGGTCGAGCTGACCACCAAGGCCGGCGATGATGGCGTTCCCCGGATCGGGATCGGCGTCAAGTCTGTACAGCCGCATCCGTTCGACTTGAAGATCAAGCTCGACAAGATCGGCGGGCCGAGCGCCGGCATGATGTTCGCCCTCGGGATCATCGACAAGCTCAAGCCGGAGGATCTGACCAACGGCTTCATCGTGGCCGGGACCGGCACGATCGACGACGAGGGCAAGGTCGGGCCGATCGGTGGGGTGACCCAGAAGCTCTATGGTGCCCGCGAAGCCGGTGCCACGGTTTTCCTGACCCCCGCAGCCAACTGCGACGAGGCCAAGACGAACGTTCCCGACGGGCTGCGGCTCGTAAAGGTGTCCACGCTGGACGAGGCGCTCGCGGCACTTGCCGCTCTGCCCGGCGGCGGGCCGCTGCCATCCTGTTGATCCTGAGGTTCGCCACGTAGGCTGAACCACCGTGGTGACCAGATCAAGTCAGCTTCCCCGGATGAGCCGCCGCAGCCGGGCCTGGCTCATCGTCCTGACCGGATTGCTCGTCGGATTCGCCGTCCTCGGCTGGGTGGTGGAAGCCTGGACCGAATGGCTGTGGTTCGAAGAGCTTGGCGCGACCGAGGTCTTCAGCGGCCAGCTGAGCACGCGGCTCGTCCTCTTCTCGATCGCTGCCCTCGTGATCGGGGGTTTCATCTTCGCCAACCTGTTCCTGGCCTACAAGATGAGACCGTTCCTGCCGCCGACCGGGCATACCCAGGAAGCGCTTGAGCGCTACCGCTACCTGCTAGGGCCGCGCCTGGTGCGATGGTTCCTGCTCGCCGGCGGAATCATCGCCTTCTTCTCCGGGCTTGCCGCGCAAGGACATTGGCAGCAGTGGATGCTCTTCAACAACGCCCAGGATTTCGGTGTCCAAGACCCCGAATTCGGCGTCGACATCGGCTTCTACGTGTTCCGGCTGCCGTTCTGGCAATACCTGCTGAGCACCGGCTTCACCGTCGTCGTGCTCGCGCTGCTGGGTGCGCTGGCCGTGCACTACCTCTATGGCGGGGTGCGGCTTTCCGGCCCCGGCGACCGCATGACCACGGCCGCGCGCGCTCACCTGACCGGGCTCGTAGCGCTCTTCGTCGTGTTCAAGGCCATCGCCTACAGCCTGGACCGTCGTGCGTTGCTTCTGGACACTATTACGGGTACCAAGCTGACGGGCGCCGGTTACACCGACATCAACGCATTGCTGCCGGCCAAAGAGATGCTCATCTACATCTCCGTGATCGTCGCCGTGGCGATCCTGGTCTTCTCCAACGCGGTGATGCGAAATCTGACTTGGCCAGGCGTGGCGCTTGGATTGCTTGCGGTGTCAGCGGTGGCGATCGGTGGCATCTACCCGTGGGGTGTGCAGACCTTCCAGGTCGACCCGAGCCGCAACGTCAAAGAAGCCGAATACATCAAGCGGGCCATAGATTCCACGCGGCTCGCCTTCGGGCTCGACACGACAAAGAACACTCCCTATAAGTCCGGTGTGGTCGACCCACCGGCGTCGCTCGCGAAAGACCAGACGATCGTGCCGAACATCCGTTTGCTGGATCCGGCCGTGGTTTCCGAGTCGTACACCCAGCTTTCACAGGTGCGCAGCTTCTACCACTTCGGCGACAAGCTCGACATCGACCGGTACACGATGAAAGACGGCCGGGTTCGCGACTACGTCGTCGGGCTGCGGGAGCTTTCCTACGATGCGCTCACCGGGACTCAGAACAACTGGATCAACCGGCACACCATCTACACCCACGGCTACGGACTTGTTGCCGCACCGGCAAATGAGGTGTGTAGCGCCGGGCAGCCCAAGTTTGTCTCCGGGTTCTTCGCCAACGTGCCAACGGCTGGCGGGTGTACGGCGCCAAAGGAAGAAATCCCGGACGCGTTGATCAACCCGAACGAACAGCCGCGGGTGTATTACGGCGAGCAGATGAGCGAATATGCCATCGTCGGCAAGGCGCCGGGTGCCACCGGAGACGTCGAATATGACCGGCCGGTTGGCGAGACGAGCGACGCTCACCATACGTACGAAGGCAAAGGTGGGGTCGGGATCGGATCGACCTGGCGGCGACTGCTCTACTCCATCAAATATGCCGAGTCGAATTTCCTGCTGGCCGACGCGGTCAACGACAACTCGAAGATCCTCTATGAGCGTGACCCGCGGACGCGAGTGCAGAAGGTGGCTCCATTCCTGACCCTCGACGGCGACCCCTTCCCGGCCGCGGTCAACGGGCGGATCGTGTGGATCATCGACGGCTACACGACTTCCGCGAACTTCCCCTACTCCAGGCGGGTCGATCTGCAGGACGTGACGAGCGACTCGCTGACCGGCGATGGCACCTTCCGCCTTGCGCGGCAGCAGATCAACTACATCCGCAACTCGGTCAAGGCCACTGTGGACGCTTATGACGGCACGGTGACCCTCTATGAATTTGACCAGACTGATCCGGTACTCAAAGCATGGAATGCAGCTTTTGGCGGCAAGCTCATCAAGCCCAAGGGCGAGGTGCCGGCGGAGTTGGCAGCGCATTTCCGCTACCCGGCCGATCTGTTCAAGGTGCAGCGTGACCTGCTGACCCAATTCCACGTCACCGAGGCGAACGAGTTCTTCACCGAGGCCGACTTCTGGGCACTGCCCGACGATCCGGCCAAGGCAATCAAGGCCAAGCAGCCGCCCTACTATCTGCTGACACAGCTGCCGGAGCAGGAGTCGGCTCGTTTCCAGCTGGTGGCGGCGGTCACGCCAAAAGACCGGCAAAACCTGGCCGCGCTGATCTCGGGGTCCTATGTGGACGGAAAGCCCACGCTGCAGCTACTTGAGCTAGGCAAGGACAGCCCGATTTCCGGGCCAAGCCAAGCGCAGCAAAAGATGGAGAACAACACCGACGCCCGGACACAGCTGAATATCTGGGGCCCCAACGGAGTCAAGGGGAATCTGCTATCGCTGCCCTTCGAAGGAGGCATGCTCTACATCGAGCCGATCTACCTCAAGAGCAGCGGCGAACGGGCTTATCCACAGCTGCAACGGGTGCTGATGAACTTCGGGGACAAGGTCGCCTTCGCTGAAACCGTGCAGGCGGGCATTGCTCAACTTGTCACCGGGGCTCCGCCTCCGGTGGTGCAGCCGCCGCCCAACGTCACAGTCCCACCAGGCGGAAGTGCTCTGGCCGCGGCCGCTGAAAAGGTGAACAAGGCCATTGCGGACCTGCGAGATGCCCAGCAGAAGGGCGATTTCGAGGCCTACGGCAAGGCCTTGGCCGCCCTGGAAGCCGCGATCAAGGAGTTCCAGGCGGCACAGGCGGCCGCAGCCGCCACACCTTCACCAACAGCAACACCGACCGGCTAAGCGATTCGATTTGTAGTTTCACCCCGCGCCGAGCTAGTCTTACCAAGCCGACGCGGGGTGGAGCAGCTCGGTAGCTCGCTGGGCTCATAACCCAGAGGTCGCAGGTTCAAATCCTGTCCCCGCTACAAGAGAAATTGCAGATCAAGGGCGCTTATCCATTCATTTGGGTAAGTGCCCTTGATCGCTACTGGGGCAAGGGCGGGGCAAGTGATGCCCCTCGATATGATGTTTTCGAGCAGCATCTAGCGCCGAGTGTCGATGTCTTCGGAAGTCTTTAGTTGCGTTCACCAGTCTTAGGACGACGGGCGACCTGGTGATCGTCTTCGCGTTCTGGCGGGAGACGCACCGGTTTCCGCAGGACCTGGGAAAGGTTTTCGCCGCCAGGGTCGCAGCGGATGAGTTCGCGGCCACGGTGCAGGGAGCGGCGGATCTGATGGACGCCGATATGCTCCGTAAATGACGATTCAGCGGATGGACCATGTCACCGTCGTTGTCGAGGACATGGAGGCTGCTATAGCGTTCTTCGCCGAACTCGGGATGGAGTTAGAGGGCCGCATGCCCGTGGAAGGGCCGTGGGTCGATGTTGTGAACGGGATCGACGGGGTTAAGGCCGACATCGCGATGATGCGCACGCCCGACGGTCACGGCAAGATTGAGCTGACGACATACCGGGCGCCAACGGCGTTGAGTGAGCAGCCGGAAAATGCGCCACCGAATACGCTTGGCATCCGCCAGATCATGTTCGCTGTCGACGATATCGATGACACCGTTGCCCGCATGAGCGCTCACGGCGGGTCGCTTATCGGCGACGTGGCGCAATACGAGGACATGTACCGGCTCTGCTACCTCCGCGGTCCCGAAGGCATCATCATCGCACTGGCCGAGCAGCTCAGCTGAGCTGCGAATGCGGTGCGCGTCTCACTGGGTACCCAGAAAAGTGCGCCGCAGCTGATCGCGGCGGCGCACCAGTGGTGGTTATGGGCCGCTGACGAGATTGACCACGTTGTTGCTTGAGTTGGCCGTGCCGCCGACTGGCTTTCCGCGCTTGCCGTCGCGCGTGGGTGGTTTGGGGATCTGCGCGATGAGGTTGAGCAGGGCCGCACACGAATCAAAGTGGACCCGGTGAATGTGCCAGCCCACAATTCCTAGTTGAGATCGCGAACGCAAGCCGAGTCACCTGCTGGAAGCGGCCTTGCAACTCTGCCGCCCATCGTAGAAGGATTGCATCCTCAAATCGTATTGACGCTATTCTGCTTGCCGCGTTGGCGTCGTTCGAGGGTCAGCAATATGTGGCAAAGACAGGCGAAGCAGCTGCGGAGAAGAAGGTAAGGGCGCCGCGCAGCGATCGAGGCAAGCGCCATGTTCGTTTGGACACTCGGGGTGATCGGACAGTACCTGACCCGTCCACAATTGTTGCGGTGCCCAAGTAAAAGGCTTTGCCGGGTGAGAACAGGCTTCTCGCGTTTGAGCCAGGTCGGGGGCCGGTGACCGATGACGAGGTCTTAGGCGTGCGTGCTACGGCGGCGTGAACGCGCCCGGATGCCTGCAACGACACCGTTCGCAGGAGGGGTCGGACGTAGGCAAGGCGGGCTAGATCAGTCGTTAGTAGACAGACAGGTGGACATGGTTGGTGTGGTCGCCGGCAGGGGAGTCACCGCAGCTGGAGCCCGTGGAGTTGTACCTGTGCCAGCCGACGCCGTATTGCCAGATCTGGCAGTACCAGACCACATACATCACGCCCAAAGCCTTGGCGTTCTTGACATAAAACGCGGCCAGGCGGTCGCCGTAGACCTTGTTGGCTCCGCCGGCGGAGCTGTTGACGAAGCCGTTTTCGAAGGCGGCGAAGTCGCAGGCACGGCCTTTGGGGTGTTCATACCTGTCCCCTGGCCGGTAACACGAGACGTACCAGTTGAACCCGAGCCTTTTGGTTTCTGACAAGGCATGCAGAGTGCGAGGGGTGACACAGCCCGACGTGGTCGGGTCGTCGATCGTGCAGCCTTCACTGGGCCAGCTGCCGTCAGAGTTGCGCGGTGCCGGGTTGGCGGTCGGCAGCCCAGCCAAATCTATTTCGCTTCTGGACTTGGTGCCTCCCGCAGCGGCAAGCGCCTTCTCTGCGGCCTGCTTGCGTTTGGCCATCTCCTGCACGGCGACCGCTTGCGCGGCGACCTCCGCGTCGATACCGGCTTTCGCCTCATCGGCCCGGCTTTTGGCGTCCGCATATTCGGCGAGCCGAGCCTGGTCGTTGTGCGTGATGCTCTCGATGACCTGAGCACGGCCGAGAAGATCCTCTTGCGTGGTGGCCTGAAGCATCAGACCCAGTGGCGCGATGCGCCCAGTCATGTATGCCTGCGCCGCGTAGGACGCCACGCTGCCTTTCACTCGGGCGAGATCCGCCTCGGCGGCCGACAATTGCTCTTGCAGCTCGGCTTGCTTGCTTTGCGAGGCAGCCAGATCGGCTTCCGCCTTGATGAAGCCCGCTGCGGCCGCGCCGAGGTTGTCGCGCAAGGTGGAAAGGCTTGGTGGGCCGGTTTCGTTGGGCGGCGCGGTGGGGGCAGGTGTCGGTTCGGCCGCTGCCGGAACCGCCATCGCGAAGATCGCCGCCAGGACCGTGATCAGGGCAATCGCCGACGCATACCGTCGGCGGTGGGGGAGCGCCTTGAGGGTCACGGTCGGCCACGCTACCGGAGGCTGCAGAGCTGCCCAACTTCTACGAAGTTTGATAGTAGATCGACGTTGGCGCTGACCTGGCAAAACAGAAGGTTCAAATTCGGCTGGAGAACGCAGGCTCGGAAAGCTCCTAAAGCTCTCTTACCAAATGTATTGCCGCGAACTGTCGACGGTTGAGGCGAAGGCGCCGGGCACGAATGACGACCTACTATGTCCGGCAGTAGCAGCGACGTTCATGGAGGCATGTGGTGAGTGACCCTCGCACCCCGTCAGAGGTGGGCGGCGCGCACGCCGGGCATCACCACCATCGCAGTGGGAGCGGCCTGATTTCCTCGCACGCCACCCGGCTGACGCTGGCCGTGGTCATTCCGGCGGCAGTGCTGACCATCATCGGGTTGATCTGGCTGTGGCCGGGCAAGATCGCCAGCGAGCCGTGGACCGGCCCGCCGCATTACACCGGCAATGTGGTGTCCGTGACCAAGGCTGAGTGCCTTGTCCCGCCTGAAGCTGGTACACCGGAAAAAGGTCGTGTGTGCGGCACGGTGACGTTGCGAGTCAACAGCGGCCCGGATGCGGGTAAACAGGTCACCTCCACCCTCCCGTCGGGGCAGGGAGCACCAGTGATCGAGCCCGGCAACGAGGTCATCATCATCCAGACCGAGAACTTCGACGAACCGGGCGAGCTGCGCTACGACATCATCGATCACGAACGCGGCAACTCCATGTGGCTGATGTTGGCCGTCTTCGCTCTCACGGTGATCGCCTTCGGTCGATGGCGTGGGTTGACGGCGCTCGCCGGGCTCGCGATCACGTTCGCCGTCTTGCTGATGTTTGTCGTGCCGGCCATCCTCCAAGGCGAATCACCGCTGCTGGTGGCCATCGTCGGCTCAGCGGCGATCATGCTCATCGTCCTCTATCTGACCCACGGTCTTTCCACGGCCACCTCCATGGCGGTGCTCGGCACACTCGCGAGCTTGGCTCTGACCGGCGCCTTGGCCTGGGCCACCACATCGGCATTGAAACTGACCGGAGTCGCCAGCGAGGAATCGTCTTTTCTCTCCTTTCAATACGGCAATGTCAATATGCTCGGCCTGCTGCTGGCCGGCATCATCATCGGCGCTCTCGGCGTGCTTGACGACGTAACCGTCACCCAGGCATACACGGTCACAGAGCTGTCAGCAGCCAACCCGGCGATGCGGTTCACCGAGTTGTACCGTGCGGCCAGCCGGGTCGGCCGCGCCCACATCACCTCGGTGATCAACACCATCGTGCTCGCCTATGCGGGCGCGTCCCTGCCGCTGCTATTGCTGCTCACCGCGGGGCCGGGGCAGAGCCGCGGTGGCTGGGCCGAAATGATCAAGAGCGAGCAACTGGCACAGGAGATCGTGCGCAGTGTGGTGGGCACGATGGGCCTGATTGCCGCGGTGCCCATCACCACCGCGTTGGCCGCGCTCGCCGTCCAGCACAGGCGCACCCCGGCAGCCCCCAACACGCCAAAGCCCCGGCAACAGTGGCCAGACCCGGGTGAGACCGATTGGGGACACGAAGGCGACCAACCTGGAACATGGCACCAGCCCGATGGGCGTACTCGCTCCGGCGGTTGGCCAACCGGCTCCACCGCGATACCCCCCTCGGGTAACATCAGACAGTGACCAGGAGCGGGAGGTGATCACACTGCGGCGAGCAAGAACCGGTCCCGCGCTGCTGATGCTCCTACTCGTCTTGGCCGGCCTGTTCACGATGCACACCCTCGGGCACTTCAGTACGCCCGGTGGCACTATGGCGCACAACGCGACTTCAACCGTCCCCGCCGACGCCGTTGCCCACAGCCAGGCAGCAGAAGCCGTGGGCAGCGGTAGCGTTGGCGATGTGGCGGTGGCGTATTTTGCGACCACACTCCCACACCAACCGCCGATGCCTATGGGCTCGGCTGTGGCATGCGTAGCCGTTCTTTGCGGTCTGAT
>DPJL01000424.1 GCA_003543035.1 Micromonosporaceae bacterium
ACGCCAGGGGAATCGGCCTCGGTGGCCACCTCGATCGAGGGCTATCAGATGGCGCGGCGAGGGCGAGCGAGAGCTGCCCTGGCCACGGCGGCCATCGGATCCTTTGTGGCCGGAACGATTTCCACCGTGCTGCTGGCCTTCATCGCCGACCCGATGGCCAAGCTGGCCATCACCTTCCGCGCCTCCGACTACTTCGCACTCGCGGTGCTCGCCATGGTGACGGTCACCGCGATGGTCGGCTCGTCCATGGTACGTGGCCTGATGTCGTTGACCTTCGGCCTCTTCCTCGGCCTGATCGGGATCGATTCGCTTACCGGGCAGGCACGTTTCACCTTCGGCATCCCGGAGTTGCTGGACGGCATGGACATCGTGGTCATCATCGTGGGACTTTTCGCGATCGGTGAGACGCTCTATATCGCGTCGCGGTTGAGGGATCTGCCCGCCAAGGTGGCACCGCTGGAGCCGGTCGGCCGGGGCTTTGCCTGGCTCAGCAAGTCGGACTGGTCCCGTTCGTGGCGGCCGTGGCTGCGCGGGACAGCGGTCGGATTCCCGTTTGGCGCCTTGCCTTCCGGCGGTGCCGAGGTCCCCACCTTCCTCTCCTACACTTTCGAGAAGCGGCGCTCGAAGAACAAGCAGGAGTGGGGCAAGGGCGCCATCGAGGGCGTTGCCGGGCCGGAAGCGGCCAACAACGCCTCATTCTCCGGAGTGCTTGTTCCCTTGCTGACGTTGGGAATCCCGACCTCTGCGACAGCCGCGGTGATGCTCGCCGCCTTCGGCTACTTCGATTTGTCGCCCGGACCGCAGCTTTTCGAGAAGTCACCGCAACTCGTGTGGGCACTGATCGCCTCACTGTTCATCGGCAACGTCATGCTGCTGGCGTTGAATCTGCCGTTGATCCGGGTATGGGTGAAGGTGCTGCAGATCCCGCGCCCGATCCTCTATACCGGCATCCTCGTTTTCGCGACCTTGGGCGTGTATGCGGTGTCAGGCAGCATCATCGATGTCCTCATCGCCTACGCGATCGGGCTCATCGCCATGTTCATGCGGCACTTCGACTTTCCGGTCGCTCCAGTGATCCTCGGTGTCATCCTCGGGCCGATGATGGAGATCCAGTTTCGGCGGGCGTTGCTGCTCTCCGACAACGACATCTCCATCTTCTACACGAGACCCTTGACTCTGACGCTGCTTGTGCTTGCGGTTCTCGCGTTCGGTCTGCCATATGTACCAAGGATTCTGGGCAAGAAGAAGGAACGCCTCAGCTTCGGCGAGGACGACTAGGACAAGCGGATCCAGCTGTAGCGGTGCTCGGGCCGGCCTGTCCCGCCGTAACGCATCCGCACCTCGGCCTTGCCGGTTTGGACAAGGTGCTCGAGGTACCGGCGGGTGCTCACCCGGGACAGCCCGGCCAAGGCCGCGCACTCGGTCGCGGAGAGGTCGGTTTCGCTGGTGCGCAAGACATTCACCACGAGTTCCTCGGTGGCAACGGTGAGGCCCTTGGGAAGCGCGGTATCGCCCGAGCGCAGGGTGCCGAAGAGCCGGTCGACATCGGCCTGCGCGGCTTCGTCCTTTGTGGTCAGACGATGCAATGCGGCCGCATAGCGCTCAAGCCGATCCCGCAACGTGTCAAAGGTGAACGGCTTGATGATGTAGTGCACGACTCCACTGCGCAGCGCGGTCCGGATTGTGTCCACGTCTCGCGCGGCGGTGATGGCCAGCACGTCCACCTGGCTCGCGCCTTCCCTTAGGCGGCGCAGCACTTCGAGGCCGGAGATGTCGGGCAGGTAGATGTCGAGCAGTACCAGGTCTGGCTTTTCGCGATGCGTGGCAGCGATCGCGTCGGCTCCGGTGTGGGCCATGCCGACGACGGTAAAGCCGGGTACCCGCTCGACGAATCCTTTGTGGACTCTCGCCACCATGAAGTCGTCGTCCACGACGAGCACTCTCGTCATGGCCGCTGCCCCCTCGGGAGGTGAGCTGTGAAGGTGGATCCGGCAACCGAGATCGAGCCGCCGCGAGCGGTGCAGACCCGGCTGATCAGAGCGAGCCCGATCCCGCGATGGCCGTTGGTGGACTTGGTGGTGAAGCCGCTGCTGAACACCTTCTCGGCGAGCTCGTGCGCCACCCCAGCGCCGGAGTCTTGGACTGTCACCACGATCTGCTCACCGTCCTCGCGCACGAGCACCCGGACCCAGCCGCCCGTGTGCACGGCGTCAATCGCATTGTCGATGAGGTTGCCGACCACCGTGACCAGATCCGCGGCAAGGACTTCGTCCACCGGCCCGCGCAGCGAGCTCTCCTCGTCCACGACCAGTTCCACGTGCTGCTCGGAGGCGACGCTCGACTTGGCGATGAGCAATGCAGCGAGGGCGGGGTCGGCGATGCGCGACTGGACCTCTTGACTGAGTGCCTCCTGCGTCTGGCCCGCCTGAATGATGAAGTTGACGGCTTCGTCGTACTGGCCGAGCTGCACCAGGCCGGAGATGGTGTGCAGACGGTTCGTGAATTCGTGCGCCTGGGCCCGGAGGGTGTCCGTGGCATGCCGGCTCACGTCGAGCTCGCGCTCCAGGGAGGTCAGCTCGGTACGGTCTCGCAGCGTGGTCACCGAGCCCACCGCGCGGCCTCGGACGAGCACCGGCATCCGGTTGAGCACGAGCACCCGGGAGTCATGCACCACCACGTGATCCGGGTCGTCCGAGCCGCCGGTGAGAAGGGCACTGAGTTCGTCGCCGAGGCCCAGCGACCGAAGTGGTACTCCCGCAACGTCTGCGGGCAGGCCGAGCAACCGGAGCGCCTCGTCGTTGGCGAGCGTGATCCGGCCGGCCGAATCGAGGCCGATCAGGCCTTCCTTGATGCCGTGCAGCATCGCCTCGCGATGCTCGACCAGACCGGTGATCTCGCCCGGCTCCAGGCCGAGGGTCTGCCGTTTGACCCGCCGGGCCAACAGCAGCGATCCGGCGATGCCAAGAGCCGAGCCAAGCAGCAGATAGGTGAGTAGATCCGGGGTTGCCGAGGCCAGCAGCTCGGGCCAGGACGGGTAGGTCTGCCCGACGATCACCAGCCCGAGCACGTGGCCGTCGGCCGGGTCCTGCACCGGAGCGTGGGCGACCAGTGAGCGTGATCCGTTTTCGATGACGCCTCGCCAGGCTTTACCGGACAGACTGTCCGATTCTCCTAGCGGCGCGGGGCGGCCCTTATCCGGCCCGGTCAGCAGGGTGCCTGAGGCATCGGTCAGCACGACGAAGGACGGACCCGAGACGCTGCGTGCGGTCTCGGCTGCGGCCGCCAACGAGTCGCTCCAGACTGGGCTACGCATCCCTTGGCGCACAGTGTCATTAGCGGCGAGGTTCTCCGCGATCGAGCGCAATCGCTTTTCCTGATCCTGGCGGAAGGCCACGTCAGCCTCGGCGATCGAGATCGCGGCGACGGCTCCTACCACCAGCAACACGATGCCGAGCTGGAACAGCAGGAATTGCCTGGCCAGGGAGAGCTGCCAGCGCACAGACCTGCTCCTTTACGCGGTTACAGTGGGCGGATGCTGCGCCGAACGGTACTCGCCGCACCGCTGGTTGCGCTCCTCGCAACGGCCGGTTGCCGAGCAGCCGTTCGGACCGATTTGCGAGTTATGGTGCCAAACGCGCCCGGAAGCGGGTACGACATCACCGCTCGCACGGTTGCCACAGCGCTTGACACCTCGCAAGTGCAGCGCGGCGTGGAGGTGTTCAACCTGCCCGGCGCGGGTGGCATGGTCGGCCTGCGCCGGATGGTCTACGAACGCGGCAACGGCGAGTTGATGATGCTGATGGGTCTCGGCCTGGTCGGCGCGCAGCACACCTCGCCCACCTCGGCGACATTGAACGATGTCACTCCTATCGCACGGCTCATCGAGGAGCCCGAAGTGGTCGTGGTCACCCGCGACTCTCCAATTCGGACACTCGCCGAGCTGGTGCGGGAGTGGCAGGCGGATCCGGCGAAGCTGGCTGTCGGCGGCGGATCGTCGCCGGGCGGGCCGGATCACCTTGCGCCCATGCTGATGGCTAAGGCGGTGGGGATCGCGCCTTCGACCGTTCGCTATGTGCAGTTCGACGGCGGGGGAGCGCTGCTCGCGGCCATTCTCTCAAAGCGGGTCGCTTTCGCCGTTTCAAGTCTTGGCGAATACGCCGATCAAATCGACTCGGGGCAGCTGCGGGTGCTCGCGGTCACGAGCCGGGCTCGAGCCGAAGGTGTTGACACACCAACGCTTCAGGAGGCCGGGGTCGATGTCGTCTTCGCCAACTGGCGCGGATTGATTGCACCGCCGGGGCTTTCCACCGAGGACGAGCAACGGCTGCGCGATGTCGTGGCCCGGCTGCACGCCTCGGCCAGCTGGCGGGAGGCGATCGCGGGGCACCGGTGGACCGATACCTACCTCGAAGGAGTCGCTTTCGGCACCTTCCTGCGCGAGGAGGACACCAGGGTCACCCAGATCCTGGATGAGTTGGGGCTCAACGGATCACCCCAAAGTCCTTCGTGACGCCTTGCCCATCATGGTGACCGCCGAGCGGCGAGGCATCAGGCGCGTCATTAAGAGCGATGAGATTTTCATGAGGGTACCGGGTACAAAGCGCGGACCACGGCCAAGTGCCCGAAGCGCATCTCCCGCAACGACTTCCGGCGGCAAGGTACCCGGAGCCTGAGTCTTGCTCCGACTGGTAAGCCCCGGAGTCGACACCGCACCCGCGACACACGTCACGACGTCGACCCCGTGTTCGCGTGCCTCGGCCCACAGACCTTCGGCCAGGATCGCGCCAAACGCCTTGGTCCCCGCGTACACCGAGAGCCCAGGCGACCCCTGCTGCCCGGCCAGCGAAGACATGATGATCAATCCTCCTCGCCCGCGCGCGATCATCGCGGGTAGGAAGTGGTGTGCGAGCAGCATCGGCGCCCGGCAGTTCAGGTCAAGTGCTCTTTCAAGCTCACTCGGATCAGCCTCGTGGAACGGGCCGCTCGGGCTGAGCGCCGCGTTCGCGACGACCAGGCCGACATCCAACCCTTTGCTGGCAAGGAAAACGGCCTCCAAACCGTCGCGAGTGGACAGATCGGCGGCCACCTTGCGGGTCTCCACCGGCAGGCTCGCCGCCAACTGCTCGAGCGGCTCCGCTCGCCGGGCCACCAGCACGAGGTTGATGCCGTCCCTCGCCAGCGCGTTGGCGAACGCCGCACCGATGCCCTCGGAGGCGCCCGCGATGACAGCCCACGGCCCGTACTTGTTCTTCATTCCGGCAACCTAGCCGGGAAGGGCTCTATTCGCATACGCCACATCACCGCGAACGGGAGCAGCAGCCATGGCAGGTTCACCGCGAGGATGAAACCGAAGTTGGGTGTGGCGTGGATGCCGAAGCGCTCCTCCATCAGGATGATCAGCACGTTGGCCATCATTGTGCCCGACCAGACGAGTGCAGGGACCCGGATCCAATTGCGCCCGCGAACGAACGCGTAGATGGCGAAGAAGTAGAACGGGCCGAAGAAGATCACGTCGATCCAGATGGTCATCCGCCAGAAAGCGGGGCGGGCGATCAGCAGCGGATCGTAGTTGTTGCCAAACCAGTGGACGAGGTCGACCAGCGGGGGAGGCGGCCAGAGCGGATAGTCGAAATTGGACGGATCCGCGATCACGAGCTGTTCCAGATCAACGACGTACGTGATGAACGTGGCGTTGATTGTGAAGAACACAATGAAGATGATGTCTATCGGGCGGCGCCGTAGTGGCATGGTCGCATGTTAGGGGTTATTCGCCGCGGGACCCATCGGCCAACTCAGCAGCCAGCACACTGTCCTATCGCGACCGTTGACGGTCACGACTGCGCGATCGTCTGCTGTCTTGCCGGCCAGGGCGGCTTCGGCGTTTGCCCACTCCTCCCGGTACGCCGCCACCACGCTCGCCGGAGTGTCTTCAGGCCTTATTCGCCAATCGAACTCGGGATCGTCCTCCCAGAGCGACGGCAGATCGGATCCGCCACCCACCCGCGTGAACCACTCCCGCTCCACCGCGGTCAGGTGCTTGATCACGCCGAGCAGAGTCATGACCGGGGAGGTCTTGATCGGAGCGGCGGCCGCGAGCGCGGGATCCAACTCGGCAATCTTGTTGACCGCGGTGATACGTAGGAAGGTGAGGAACTCCAACTGGAGTGTCAACTCCTCATCAGCCCACTGCTTGGGCCAATGCCGCTCAATCGGTCCTGCTGTCACGGGTCCGACCCTATTCCCTCCAACGAAAAGGGCCGCCTCCCGGCGGCCCCCCGTGGTTCTGATCACTTGTCTTCTTGCTCGCGCCGCTGTTCCTCGAAGAGGTCGACGGCGCGCTTCACGAGAACACCGACCTCCTTCAATTCGCCTTCAAGCACGTCAAACCGCTCGTCGAACTTCCTGTCCAGCGCGTCGACCTTGGTGTCGA
>DPJL01000426.1 GCA_003543035.1 Micromonosporaceae bacterium
ACCCGGGCCTCGTCGAGGCGGCTGTCGAGGTCGTGACGAGCGGGCGAGACGCGTTGCAGGGGATCCATGAGGCCGTCGAGTTGTACGCAGGCATGCTCGACGCCCTACCTGACCCGATCCTGCGCGAGCGCGCCGCCGACGTCCGCCAGGTGGGGCGGCGAGTCATCGAAAAGCTCGCCGGCTCGGTCGGTGGGGTCTCACCCGGTACCCGCAACTTCATTCTGGTGGCCGCTGAGATCGGCCCGGTAGACCTGCTGGAAAGTGTCGGCAACGGTCTCGTCGGCGCAGTCACAGTTCGCGGCGGCGCCAACTCGCACGCCGCCATCGTGGCCAGGTCTATCGGCCTCCCACTGCTGGGCGGCGTCGACAGTTCGGTGCTCGACGTTCCTGATGACACGCCCGTACTGATCGACGCCGACGCCGGCGTCGTCATGGCCCACCCAGGTGCACTGGACGTTGCCCGAATCATCGAGGCCGGCGACCGCGAGGAGGATCTTCGGCGCCGACTCGCCGCCGATCGTGGACTGGCTCATGTCTGCGCCGACGAGACTCCGTTTGTACTCCTTTGCAACGTTGCCTCGGATGTGGAAGTGCACCGTGGACGAGACAGCGGAGCCGAGGGCATTGGGCTACTCCGCACCGAGCTGCCGTTCCTCGAGGCCGATCGCTGGCCGGACGTGTCCGATCACCGGCGTACGTTGCGCCCGATGATCGCGGAGGCGCTTGGGTGGCCGGTGACGATACGCCTGCTGGACTTCGCCAACGACAAGATCCCGCCGTTCCTCCGGGAGCGTAAGGCTGGTCTGCAGGCACTGCTGGATAACCCGGATGCGCTGGCCGCCCAGGTACGCGCTGTGATGGGCCTTGCCCGTGGCAGTGACCTCAAGATCATGGTTCCCATGGTGACCACTGCCGCACAACTGCTCGCCGTTTCCGAGGTGGTTGATGGCGTCGCCGCCGAGCTCATGGTCGCCCGGGTGCCAGTCGGTGCCATGGTCGAGACGGTCGAGGCGGTGGACGCCGTGGTCGACCTATGCCGCGTCGCCGACTTCCTGTCGTTGGGAACCAATGATCTGACCTCGCAAGCGCTGAACCTCGACCGAAGGGATCCACGAGCCCGTCCCGCGCTGACCGCCGACCCACAGGTGTTGAGCATGATCGGGCAGGTGGTCGACGCGGCGGCGGCTGCAGGCCGGCCGCTCAGCGTTTGCGGCGACGCAGGCTCACACCCGACCACGCTGCCACTACTACTCGGCGCGGGCGTACGTACCTTCAGCGTCGCCTGTGCACGCATCGACGAGTCCCGGTATCGCTTGCGCCGCCTCGATCCGCGCCTTTGTCGATCCCTGTACACCGAGGCGCTCGAGTTGACCTCCGCCGATGAGACGGCCGCGTTAGTGCGAGCTGCGGTCGGGGTGGATCTGACATGAAGGCCTTGGCAAGCACATTGGTAACTCCGGAACCCTTACAGCTGAACGGAATGGTTAAACAAATGGTAGGCATCGTTCTTATCTCGCATAGCAGCGTTCTGGCGCAAGGGGCGGTGGACCTCGTCAGCCAGATCGCCGGCGGGGCACGCGTGGTAGCGGCCGGTGGGACGTACGACGGGCGGATCGGCACCAGCACGGAGCTGATTGCCAAGGCCATCAAGCTCGCCGACCAGGGCGGTGGAGTCCTGCTGATTCCCGATCTGGGCAGCTCGGTGCTCAGCGCGTTGTCGGTCCTGGCCGATCTCGACGAAAAGCCGAACGGGCCGGCCGTGACTATCGCCGACGCCCCATTCATAGAGGGCGCGGTTGCCGCTGCTGTCGCAGCCAGCGGCGGCCTTGACCTGTTCGCCGTCGCAGCAGCCGCTCAGGAGGCCCGCGATGTCCGCAAGCTTTGAGCCCCAGACCATTCCCGGCGATGACACGGCGATTGCGGA
This sequence comes from Micromonosporaceae bacterium, assembly GCA_003543035.1. GTDB lineage: Bacteria > Actinomycetota > Actinomycetes > Mycobacteriales > Micromonosporaceae > Rhizocola. The sequence continues at coordinate 1,925 of DPJL01000426.1, forward strand.
AACCGTCGTGCTTCCCAAACACCTACACGCTCGCCCCGCCGGCCAGCTGGCGCAGCTTGCCACCCGGTACCAGGGGACCACGATCGAAATTCTGGCGTCGGCTACGGGCAAGAAGGCGAATGCGCGCAGCGTTCTGGCGGTCATGGCGCTCGGCGCGGTTACCGGTACCGCCATCACGGTGACGGCAACCGGGCCGGATGCGGGCGCAGCCATCGCTGGTGCGGTCGAGATCCTTCTGGAACCCGAGGACTGACCCCGGTCGTTCTTGGTCAACGCAAAGTCCCAGCGGCCGCTCCGGCTTGGCTGGCGGACGCTTCGGTAAATTATGCTGCTACCGTTTCGTTCAGCCGAATGGAAGTCGGAGACCCGAAGGGACTGCTGTGACACGTGCGGTGGATCGGGCGTCACAGATCCTGCTGGCATTGGCATCGGGTACTCCGCGATTGGGAGTGTCCGAGATTTCCGAACTGGTCGACGTGCCCAAGCCGACTGTGTTCACAATGCTGCGTACGTTGGAGCGCCGTGGCCTCGTGGTTCAGGAGGCCGAAGGCGGTAAGTACGCCCTGGGTCCGGCGGTGCTGCAGCTAGGCAATGCTTTCCTGGACGGCTCGGAGCTGCGGGCGAGATCGGCTTCCTGGTCCGACATGCTGGCTCGCCAAGCCGGCGAGGCGGTGTGGGTCGCTGTGCTCTCCGGGCCCAACATCGTCGTGGTTCACCACACACTTCGCCCCGATGACCTGGTCCAGATCCTGGAAGTGGGCGCGGCCGTGCCGTGGCATGCTTGCGCGCTCGGGCGTGCCCTCGTCGCCTCAACCCCTGACGAGACGCAGGACACCCTTCTAGCCGCTCCGCTGAGGCGGCTGACGGGAAAGACGGTTGTCGATCCGAATGCGCTGCGTCAGGAACTTGCCGAGGTGCGGGCGCGGGGGTACGCGGTAGAGAACGAGGAGGCAACCCTCGGGGATGCCGGAATCGCGGCGCCCGTGTTCGACTGGTCCGGCCGGGTGGTCGGGGCACTCGGGATTGTCGGGCCTGTCGACCGGCTGCTCGCGGAAGGCCGACAGGGTCGGCTCACCGACGCGGTACGTTCCACGGCCCGCGCACTGTCACGGGATTTAGGCGCTGGGCGAGCGACGCCCGGCGCCGAGTGACATAAACACCGCAATCCAGATGCACGACGTTGCCTTTAGCGTCCACTTCTCTTGACGCGCTTGTCGCCTAGATGGAAACTCGTTGAAACATTAGTCGGTCTGGCCGAACAAGGTCCCTTTCTTATTGGCTCGGCCCAGCGGGAATGGCGATCACATCATCTCGATCCTTGCTGCATCACAGGTAGGCAACGCCATCGCCCACGGGCGATGGCTGGACCGGGGTGGCGAGGAGCTCGCGGAGCAGCCAGCAGGGAGCAGGAGACATGACGAATCCGCAAGACCTGGATGGGCCCATGGCTGCGTGGTGGGCCGACATGCTTGCCCGCAAGACCGACGAGTCAGCGTGGGTGGGCGTGCTCTCAGGGCACAACGTCGAGATCGTAAGCCACGCTTGGCGCCCACACGACGTGGACCGGGTCGGCAATGTCAGTGGCGCGATTCCCTGGCACGCCTGCGCACTCGGGCACGCGATCGTGGCAAACCTGAACGCCGCTGCCCAGGAAGCTCTGCTGGCCGTGCCGGCTCACCCTTTGACGGGCTTCACTGTCACCGATCCACATGCCCTGCGGCAGGCCCTGGCGATGACGCGCGACCGGGGATACGCCGTCGAGGCGCAAACGGCGGCGCTCGGCGATGCCGGGCTTGCGGCACCGGTGTTGGGCGACTCGGGCCGTTGCGTCGGCGCAATTGGAATCGTCGGCGCCACCGACCGCCTGCTGTCGGTAGAGCGCCAGCACATCCTGGCTCATGCGGTGTGCGCAACGGCGCGGGCACTCTCGCCCGAGCCGAGTGAGGGGCGCACCACCCACTTGCGCTGAGCCCAACCGAAGAGGGTATTGAATCCGAGGGCAAGCAAGCGGACACTATGCCATACGTTGTTCGGTACATCCGAACAGCGTTTTGGTGAACTCTCTTCTTGTCAGAGGAGGTGAGATCCGCCTGCTGGCGGACGGTCTATGGCTTCCAAAGCTGAAGCGTCCTTATCTCAGAAGATGGGGGCGGAGTTTCTT
>DPJL01000204.1:0-37797 GCA_003543035.1 Micromonosporaceae bacterium
GGATTTAAGCCTTGTCCTCTTCCGATCGCTCTTCCGATCTAGGTCGCGTTTCCCTTGTAGGGCGGGCCGCCGCCGAGATCGTGAACCTGGCGCAACAGGCGGCCGGCCTGAAGTTGCGCACCCGGCGGGGAGGCTGACGAGAGCCGTTCCCCATCAATCCATTCCATCAGCAGGTACCTGTCCCGGCGCGCAACGATTCGAGACACCGGAAGACCGACGGCGGCCAGACGATCGTTGGCGGCCACCTCTCTCGGATCCAGGGGCGCCTTCAGCACCAGATTTCCGCTGGTCGTCTCCACTTTGGCGACCGTTTTGCCCGGGCGGTCGACCAGAATTGTGGTCTGGATCGGGTCGAGGTTGTTTTCCAGTACCCACTCCTGAATTTCCTCTTTCACGGTCTGAGGCTACGGTGCATTCATGGCAGACTGGATGATCTACGGGGCTAACGGCTACACCGGTGAACTGATCGCTCGCGAAGCGGTGGCTCGCGGCCTCAAGCCGATCCTGGCGGGGCGCTCGCATGACAAGGTGGCGCCGCTTGCGGCCGAGCTCGATCTGCCGTTTCGCGTCTTCGACGTGAACAAGCCGGATCTCAGCGATGTCGGCCTGCTCCTTCAGTGCGCCGGGCCTTTCTCCGCCACCGGAAAGCCGATGATCGACGCGTGTCTTCGCGCAGGCGTGGACTATCTCGACATCACCGGCGAGATCAGCGTGTTCGAGTATGCGCACGACCAGCACGATCGCGCCGTCGCACAGAACGTAGTGATCGCCCCGGGCGTCGGCTTCGATGTCATCCCGACCGACTGCGTGGCCGCGACGTTGAAAGACGCGTTGCCGGACGCGAACCATCTCGCCCTCGGTTTCGACTCCCGGATGAAGATGTCGCCCGGTACGTCGAAGACCTCGGTCGAATCCCTCGGCAACGGCGGCAAGATCCGTCGCGGCGGCAAGATTGTCACCGTCCCGATGGGGAGCCTTTCGCGTCAGATCGACTTCGGCGCGGGAGTGAAGTGGGCGCCCGCAATCCCTTGGGGCGACGTGGCTACGGCTTACTACACGACCGGCATCCCGAACATCGAGGTGTACGTCGCGACCTCGCCGTCTGCGAAGCGCGGGCTCACCCTCGTCAACATCCTCCGGCCGATCCTTCGGCTCTCCGTGCTGCAACAGATGATGAAGGGCCGGGCTCCCAAGACCGGGCCCACCCCTGAGTCGCGCGAAAGGACTCCGGTCCACGTCTGGGGCGAGGCGCGCAATGACGCGGGCGTGGTTCGGGTGGCCCGCGTCAAGACCGCCAACGGGTACGACCTCACCGTCACCGGGTCACTTGCCTGCGTTCAGCACGTGCTGGCCAACCGGCCCTCCGGTGGCTACTACACGCCGTCGCAGCTCTGCGGCGCCGACCTGGTCACAAAGCTCCCCGGCTCCAGCGACCTGGTGGTGGAATAACTTCATGAGCTATACGGGTGCCGTCACTGCGGGCGGTCCAGCTTCCGTTCGCGAGCTCGAAGAGCTGACTATCACGAAACTCTCCGTCGGCCCGATGGACAACAACGCCTACCTGTTGCGCTGTAAGGCAACCGGGGCGCAGCTGCTCATCGACGCGGCCAACGATGCTTCCTCGCTCATCGACCTGGTAGGTGGCTCGCTTGACGCCATCGTCACCACGCATCAGCACGGTGATCACTGGCAGGCGCTCCCCGACCTCGTTTCGTCAACCGGAGCGCGCACCTATGTCGGTCGCCTCGACGCACCCGGAATCCCTGTGCACACCGACGTTCTCGTCGACGACGGCGACGAAATCCACTTTGGACAGATCACCCTGCATGCGTCGCACCTTGTGGGTCATACACCCGGGAGCATTGTTCTTCGGTACGACGACCCCCACGGACACCCCCACCTGTTCACCGGCGACTGTCTCTTCCCCGGTGGAGTGGGTGGCACGTGGGGTGATGCCGATGCCTTTGCGTCGCTTTTGGACGGCGTGGTGACAAAGCTGTTTGACCGGCTGCCGGACGACACCTGGTTCTATCCGGGCCATGGCAACGACTCCACGCTCGGAGCGGAGCGCGCGTCGATCCCTGAGTGGCGTGCCCGGGGTTGGTAGTTGGGCGGCAGGAGACAACCTGCCACCCAACTCCCCCGTTATCTGACGTATTCCAGATTTGGCGACTGCGCAGAGCCCTTCCAGCCCCAGTTGCAGTCGTAGAAGCTGACGCCTGAGTACGCCTTCTGATACTGGTCCGGGAACGAGTCCACCCACTGCGAGATCGGGCCATAGCGACCGTCGTAGGACGGGCTGTACCAGCGATCTTCAACCATGTTCCCGTGGATGTAGATCTCCAGGTGGGCATGGCAGAAGCTGGTGTAGCCCCAATTGATGTAGAAGTCCGCATAGACGCTGTTGCCGTTGCGGCTAATGCATGCGGAAGCCGAGCCCGCACTGTTGTTTCTACAGCCGCCGCCGGTGTCGGCGTTCGCTGCTGACGGGGCGGCCACCACCCCCAGGATCACGATCATTGCGGGTCCGATGATGCGCCAGAGTCCCTTGCGTTTCAACACTTGGACGTCCCTTCCGTGGCTACGCACGACCGGCGTTCACCGGTCGTGTGACCAAGTTAGGAAGATCCGATAGCGAAGTTCTTTGTCGCGCTACGTCAGGAGACTGCCGGTGTAGGCCGGGCGGATTGGCCTGTGTTTCTCCTTGATGATGGCGTGGAGGTGATTCCCTGCTGGTAAATGGGGCAGCAGCACCGGCAGTTTGTACGGCAGAATCGGGCGGCCAGGCACAGCGAAATCCGCGAGAGGGGAATGAGATGGGCGTCCTTCGCGGTGACCTGCTGCGCAAGCTGCGGCTCACTGCCGGATTGACTCAACCTCAGCTGGCCGTTCTCGCCGATATCAGCGTTCGCGCGTTGCGGGACATGGAGCAGGGACGCGTGACACGGCCACATCCGGGATCGCTGCAGCGCCTTGCCTCTGCGCTCGATCTGGACGAGAGTGAGCGCCTGTCCTTGATCGGCCGGTCACATGCAGTCGAGCCGGACCAGGTCTCCATCGGCGTTCTCGGGCCACTGACGGTGTCCGTTCGGGGAGTGCGTGCGCCTATCGGCTCGGTCGCACAGCAACGCCTTATTGGCTTACTGGCGCTGGAGACCGATCGCCTCGTCACGGTCGAGGAGATTGCTGATGTGCTATGGCATGCGCAGCCTCCGCATGGCTGGCGCAATCGGATCCATGTGCACGTCAGTCAATTGCGGAAACTTCTCCAGCCGAGGCGGTCACGCCAAGCTCCGGACGACGTCATACGGGCCCACGGCGGTGCATACCGACTTGGGCTGTCCGACGGCACCGTGGATGCCAGCCGTTTCGTCGCTTTGCTCACCTCGGCGCGCAAGGCCAATCAGGAAGACAAAGTCGGCCGCGCTTTGAGCGTGTACCAGGAAGCCCTTGCCTGCTGGCGAGGGCCCGTCCTGGCGGGCAGCGACGGGCGCGTGTCGGGCCGCCCGGCGGCCGATGCGCTGCGCCGCGAGCGTTTGGCTGCCGCCTGTGCTCTGGCCGATCTGGCAGGAGAAGCGGGCCAACAGGATCAGGCGGTGATGTGGCTTCAGCAGATCGCGGTTGAGGACCCGCTCCATGAGGGCGTGCACAGTCGGCTGATCGTCGCGCTCGCCGGCACGGGACAGCAGAGCAAGGCGCTGCGGCTGTATCGCGACATGCGTAAGCGTTTGGCCGACGAACTCGGTGTCGATCCTGCGGAAGAAACCCAGGCCGCTTACCGTGCCGTCCTCGGCAATGCCACCGTTGCCGCCCGTGTCCGTCGCGATGTGCCGAAGCCTGCCCAGCTTCCGATGACGACATCGTTCTTCGCAGGACGGGATGCTGCGACGGCTCGTCTGGTCGATCACCTGAGGGGCGCGCCGAGGTCCGCGGAGATACCGGCACCGCGGATCGTGGTGGTGCACGGCATGCCCGGGGTCGGTAAGACTGAGCTCGCATTGCATGTCGCGCACCGGATCCGGCAGTCCTATCCGGATGGTCAGCTGTTCGCCGATCTGCAGGGTGAGCGGGAACATCCAATGCCAGTCGAACAAGTGCTATCGAGCTTCCTCCGCTCGCTCGGCGTACCGGCTCCGGAGATTCCGCCGGATGTTGCCGATCGGGCAGCCCTGTTGCGATCCAGCCTGGCTGGGCGGCGTTTGCTGATGGTGCTCGACGATGCCAAGACCAGCGATCAGGTGCTGCCGCTTCTTCCCGCTGACGCCGGCAACGACGTCATCATCACCAGCCGCAATCCGTTGGTCGAGTTGCCTGTCACCAGATATCTCCTAGAGCCGCTGCCCATGGACGGCTCGCTGACTGTTCTCGCCCAACTTGTGGGCGCCGACGAGACACTTGTTGAACCGGCGGCCGCCGCTAGGATCGCCGCCTTCTGCGCCGGTTTGCCGCTGGCGCTTCGGATCGCGGCGGCGCGGCTGATCACCGGTACCAGCGCAGAGGATCTGACCCGGACGCTGGACGACTCCCGCAACCGGCTGAGCGAGCTCCACAGTGGACAGTTGGCAGTGCGCAGCAGCCTTGAATCAAGCCAACGTGGTCTCAGCGATCAGGCGCAGGTTGCCCTGCGTAGGCTGGCCGCCCTGCCCACCCATGCGTTCCCGCCATGGAGCGTCCACATCGCGATGGATGTTCAACCCCCCACCGGCACCGGCATTCTTGCCGAACTGGCTCGGGCGCACCTAGTCACTCCAGCCGGCAAAGACGACCAGCGAGCGCACCACCACTCTCTGCATGACCTGGTCAGGCTTCATGCTCTCGATCAAGTCACCAAGGATGATCTCGTCGCAGTGGACAACGTCCTGATCCATTGGTTCCACCTCAGCAGCGCGGCCAGTCGTCCTCTTGCGACCAGGTCGCTGCCGGGAGAGAACCTCGGCATTCCAGCCACCAAGCATTCCATCGAAGCCGCTATCGCCGATCCCGCCGGATGGTTCGACCGAGAACACCGTCAGCTGATCGACGCCTTAAGCCACTGTGCCGAGAGAGGCAACACGCGCCTCGCTGCGGGACTGCTCAATGCCCTGACCCCATATCTGCGCAACCGTTACCTGACCGACGAGTGGAGGCAGTGCGTCGATCTCGTTGCCGCACGGGCTGAGGACAACGGCGACCAGTTGGCGTGGGCATACGCATTGGAGTCCGATGTGCGGCTGCACCTGAGAACCGCCAAGGTCCGAGACGCGCTTCCCTTGGCCGAAGAAGCATTGACACGTTTCGAGCAGGCCCGCGATCGTCACGGCCACGTCCAAGTGCTTTATCACCTCCAGTTCATTCAGCGGCGCATTGGGCATACAGCCGACGCCCTCGACACCGCCAATGAGGTGCTGCGCGGTTTTCGAGACCTCGGCGATGTGCTCGGGCAGGCTGCGGCTCACCAAGCGCTCGGCGTGATCAATCGCGAATATCTCAAAGACCTCGACCCAGCCCAGCATCATCTCGAACAGGCGCTTGGCTTGGCCGCGATCGACACGACAAGCAGTCTCTACGCGCAAATCAGCTTCAGTCTCGCCTCCCTCTACGTGCGCCAGGACCGCCAGGAAAAAGCAGAACCGCTGCTTGTGCGAGGCTTGGAACTCATGCGCGCCAACGACGATCCGGTTGGTACCGCGGCGATGCTCAACCGCCTCGGCGATGTCATGGCCGCGCAGGGCCGATACGACCAGGCCGCCGCCGTCCTGCAGGAGGCACTGCTCACAGCAAGCCAAACCGGGCAACGAGATGTCCACGCCAATGCTCACCTTGCTCTCTATCGCCTCGCAAAAAGCCGCGGCCGGACTTCCGAATGTCTTCAGCACCTCCACGTGGCCGCCGACATCTACCGCACCCTCGACGCACCTCTGACCCTTACTGATGTCCTCGACGAAATCGCACGCATCAACGGCCTGCAACCCGGTGTAGCCCCCTAAGCGGAAGGGGTCTGCGGCGTCCTCGTCGTCTCGGTACCCTTCACGGCATGACCCGCCCGGAAGGCAATCACGACGACCCACTCGACCGCCTCGCAGCCGAGGAGGATTGGCGCGCCCGGGTCAGGGCAGTCGAGACCGAGGTTTCGCGAGCCCGGCGGAAGGCACGGATTCGGCAATGGCGTCCCGTGCCAAGCCAGCGGCGCAGCGCGCCAGTCATGGAAGGGCGCGGCGTCTCCAAGATCTTCCTTGGCTTGGTGGCGGTCTTCTTGATTAGCGGCTCGACGTTGTGGTTTGGCATAGGCCCGGCGAGCCTCACCGTCTTCGTGTTCGTGCTCTCCGGCTGGCTGGTCACGCTGTGCCTGCACGAGTTCTCGCATGCCCTGACCGCGCATCGCAGCGGTGATGACACAGTGGCAGCCAAGGGATATTTGCGCCTGGACCCGCGCCGCTACGGCCATTGGCTTCTGACGCTCGTGCTCCCCTTGTTCTTCCTTGTCATCGGCGGCCTTCCGCTGCCCGGTGGCGCAGTGCTGATCGAAACCCACCGGCTGCGCAACCGTTTCCGCGACGCGCTCGTCTCGGCCGCAGGTCCAGCGGTCAACATTGTGGCCGCGGCGATCCTGCTCATCGTCGTCTCGGTCTTTGGACCGTTCTGGATCGACAACCTTAGCCAGCCACACGCCGCGTTCTGGGCCGCTCTTACCTTCCTCGCGTATCTTCAGGTCGCCACCGCGATCCTGAACCTGATCCCGATGCCGGGCCTGGACGGTTACGGCATGATCGAGCCCTACCTGGCCGCCTCCACCCGGCGGATTGGCAACAAGATCAAACCATTTGGTGTGATCGCATTGTTCGTGTTGCTTTATCTACCACCGGTTCGCGACGCCTTCGGCGGCGCCTGCACCTGGTTCCTGGACGTGAGCGGCGCGCCTGTCAACGGCGACTACTTTGGTTACCGTCTATTCCAGTTCTGGAAGGACATTCTGCCCACGACCCAGGGTTGACCTGAACTGCGCTTGAGGTCCTACTCTTCGCACCTATGAGCACAATGGACAGTCATGAGTTCACATCTTTGATGCATAGGCTGGCTCACGCCTGGAATACGGGCGATGCCAACGCGGCCGCGGACTGTTTCACCACAGATGCGATTTACGTCGAGCCCGGCGACCGGCAGCGCTATGTCGGCCGGGCGGAAATCTTCGCGCTCTCCGGTGGCCAGGCGCCACCGCCGATGGCGATGACTTGGCACAGCCTCGTTTTCGATGGGGCGCAACAACTCGGCTGCGGCGAATACACCTTCCGCGGCCGGCGTCAGTACCACGGCCTTGTCATCACACAGCTTCGCGATGGGCGGATCAGCCGCTGGCGCGAATACCAATACCCCAGCGAAAGTGATTGGACCGAGTTCATCGGCGATAGCCACTTTGAGAGCTAGCTTGCTGGGAGTTTCACGCCTTTGAGCAAGAGCCAAGCGCCGATGCCAAGTTCAAAGAGGATGCCCGGTGCGTAACTCACCATCGTCAGGTCTGCGTAGCGAGGCGTCACAATGTTCGCCAGCGAGCCCACTAACATGATGGCCAGGGACGCAATGCCATAGGCGGCAAGCGATCTGGGGATGAAGCGAGACCTGTAGAAGAGGTAGCAGAAGACAATCGTGCCCAGCGCGAGGAAGAATATGACAAAGTCGAACCCGATGGCACGTGCGCGCAGGAACAGATCCACCAGCGCCTGAACCTGTTGCGTATCAAAGCTTTTGAAGTCATTGATGAGCAGCGCGACGAACATACCCGCGAACACGGTGACGACACCAACAATGGCCTCTGCCATCCGCCACAGCAGTGCTAGCAGCGCGAGGTTTCGGTTCACTGTCTTGAGGATTGCGTAGAGATTCAGCGACAGGAGCACGACCCCAGCGAACATGACGAGGTGGACAGCTGACCCGATGCGGAACAGTGACTCATTGGCCGCGACATTAGTGGTTGTCGCGGCTGCATCGCCGTCCACAATGAGCTTGGAGTCGACAAAGATCAGGTTGAGTATTGACCCGATGATGATCGCCAGATAGGCAAACCCGGCGACTCTTGCATACGACTGTAACGACGCTTCCTTGGTACCAGTCGACATCTCAAAGCCTCGATTTAAGAGTAAGCTTACGGCGTAAGTTAGACATACGCCGTAAGTTTGTCAAGGATGAGCAGATGGCACCTCAACCCGAGCCCAGCGCAGCGCCAAGAACCCCGTTGACCAGGGAGCGCGTCCTGCGCGCGGCGATCAGCCTGGCGGATCAGGGCGGGATCGAGTCGCTCAGCATGCGCCGGCTCGGCCAGGAGCTCGGCGTTGAGGCGATGTCGCTCTACAACCATGTGGCGAACAAGAACGACATCCTGGACGGCATCGTCGACATCGTCGTGAGCCAGATCGATGTGCCTTCGGTTGGAGCCGATTGGAAGGCGGCTCTGCGTCAGCGAGCCATCTCGGCTCACGAAGTTCTATTGCGCCATCCGTGGGCGAGCATGCTGATGGTTTCGCGGGTCAACGTCGGTCCCGCGATGCTGCGATATGTGGACTCGACCATCGGAACCCTTCGCCAGGCGGGCTTTTCGATCGAGATGGCCGATCACGCGTGGAACGCCATGGACAGCCATATCTACGGATTCACACTCCAGAAGCTGAACTTTCCGTTTGATGCGGAGACGATTCCAGAGGCGGCGGCGACCTATCTTCCAACGATTTCCGCCGACGAGTACCCCCACCTCGCTGAGATGTCGAGGTACGTCATGGAATCAAGCTATTCCGGCGTCACCGAATTCGAGTTCGGGCTCGATTTGATCCTCGACGGCCTCGAACGGCTCAAAACTGCTTGACCCTGTAGTGGGGTACAGGGTTCATGCTGTACGGGTGAGGACGAGTGAGGTAGCCGCGCGGGCGTCCGTCAATCCGCAGACGCTGCGCTATTACGAACGTCGAGGGCTCCTGGCTGCGCCGGTGCGCTCCGGGTCGGGGTACCGGGCCTATCCACCCGAGGCCGTGTACCGGGTGCGGTTCATCAAACGGGCGCAGGAGCTCGGTTTCACCTTGGCCGAGGTGGAGTCACTGTTACATCTTGCCGAGGGCGGCCCGGACAGTTGCGACGGAGTGCGCACCCTTGCCGATGAAAAGATCGCCGACCTTGAGCAGCGCATCGCTGACTTGCAGGCGTTGCAGGCAGGGTTGACCCAACTGGTGGCGACTTGCGATAGGCCGCGTTCGCAGCGCGACTGCCCGATCCTGGATGAGCTCGATGTCATGACAGGACCACGAGATGCGGGTTGAGTTACTGCTGGCGCCGGACTGCCCGCTCGCCGACGCCGCGCGTCTGGTCGTATCAGAAAGCACAAACCAGTTGGGGCTGAAGGTTTCGGTGGCCGAACGCATAGGTGACTTTCCTTCGCCGACCGTGCTTGTGGATGGCATCGATGTCATGACCGGTTCCGCTGGCGCACAACATATCCAGGCATGCCGGCTGGGCGTTCCCACTATTTCACGAATGCTCGAAGCATTGCGGCAGGCGATCTCCTCGAAGGACTGATGGTGAGCGAACCCGAACCAACCCCCGACCGGCCAAAGTCGCTTAAACTACTGCCCCGCATCACCGCGGAGGCCCTCCGCATGGTGTGGGCGGCATCGCCGCGGATGCTGATTGCCAGCATCGCGCTGAAGCTGATCAACGGCGCCGGCCTCGCCGCCGCATTGATCTTCGGCCGGGATCTGATCGGCTCGGTACTGACCGCCGACACAGCGGGCAGCACACCGGGAATCGGTGCCGTGGCGCCGCAATTGGCTACGGTGGTGGGCATTATCGCCGTCCTCGGCTTGGTGACAGCGGCCGGCAGAGAGGTGCGCGAGATCCTCTCGGAAACCACCGCCCGGCACGCCAAACAGGCCATCATCGACGTCGCCCGCCGGGTCGAGCTTTCCGCATACGAGACCCCGTCCTTCCACGACCGGCTTGTGCGAGCCGCATCCGGCGAGCACCGTCCAATCCAGATGGTCGACGGCCTGATCGGCACGATCGGTGCGATCGCCTCCATCGCCGGGATTGTGGTGGCCTTGCTGGCGATCCAGCCTTGGCTGGTGCCGCTGCTGTTTCTGGCGGGGCTACCGCTGCTTCTAGGAGTTATGAAGGCTGGGCAGGCGATGTTCGGCTTCCACATGCGGATGACCACCGTCGCCCGTGCCCGCAGCTACCTGTACCGGTTGCTCACCGAAAAGGATCCCGCCAAGGAGGTCCGCGCATTCGGCTTGGGCGAATACCTCTCCGCCAGGCACACCGTGCTTTACGACCAGCACATGACAGAGCTGCGCAAGACAACCCGCAAGCGATTCCGGATCGCTGTCTTCTCCACTTTCGGTCTGTCGGTAGCGTTGGGTGCTGGGATGGGCGGACTGCTCGCCTTGGCTCTCTCCGGACGTCTGGAGATGGCCGAAACCGCCACAGCCGCAGGCGCTTTGCTGATCCTTGGCGAGCGGATCATGACAACGGTGGGCAGCATCGGCGATATGTATGAGGCGGGCCTGTTCGTAGAAGACTTCACGACCTTCTTGGCCACCGCACCGCAAACGCATGGCTCGTCCGGGTCCCAACCGGCACCGGCGAACTTCGACCGGATCACCGTCGACAACGTCACCTTCACCTACCCAGCCGCCGGCACCCCGGCACTTCACGGTGTGTCGCTCGAAATCAAGGCGGGCCAAGTCATTGCCCTGGTGGGGGAGAACGGGTCGGGCAAGACCACGCTGGCCAAACTGCTCTCCCGGCTTTACCTACCCAAGACCGGCGTGATCGCCTGGGACGGCGTTGACATCGCCGAGCTCGACGCCACCCAGTTGCACCGCCGGATCGCGGTCATCTTTCAGGACTTCGCCCGCTACGACCTGACCGCCCGGGAGAACATCGGCCTAGGCGCTGTCGAGCAGATCGATGACCTGGAAGCCATCGCCGCTGCGGCCTCCCATGCCGGAGCAGATCGTTACCTGGCCGAGCTCCCGAGCGGATACGACACGATTCTGTCGCCGGAATACGACGGCGGACGCGATCTGTCGGTAGGGCAATGGCAACGTGTGGCTCTCGCCCGGGCCTTCATCCGGGACGCACCCCTGATCATTCTCGATGAGCCGACCGCATCGCTGGATCCGCGAGCCGAGCACGACTTGTTCAGCCGTATTCGCACCCTCTACAAAGGACGGACAGTTCTTCTTATCTCTCACCGGTACAACACGGTCCGCGATGCCGACCACATTCACGTTCTCGCCAACGGCCGCATCATCGAACATGGCAACCACGAGCAGCTAATGGCTTCGGGCGGCGTCTACGCTGAGCTGTTTACCCTGCAAGCTGCCGCTTACACAGACGACGCCAGAAGCGATCCGCGTATACGATTGTGAGATGCGACGGGATACGAGCACCCGCACCGTTCGCCTTGCTAACGGCCTGACCCTTCCCTACGTCGCGCAGGGTGACCCCACCGGCCCTGCGGTCCTCATGTTGCACGCCTGGGGAGAGTCACTTAACAGCTTTGATCGGCTCCTCCCGCTCGTGCCCGAAACGATTCATGTTCTGGCGATGGACATGCGCGGGCACGGTGCTGCCGACAAGCCGGCCGAAGGATACGCGCTCACGGATTTCGCCGATGATGTCACGGCATTCATGGACGCGTTGGAGATCTCCTCCGCCGTGCTCGTGGGCTCCTCGAGTGGAGGCTATGTGGCACAACAGGTTGCCATTGCCGACCCGAAGCGCGTGAACGGGCTCGTCCTCGTTGGGTCGCCGCGCAGTCTGCACGGGCGAACGGCTTTCGCCGACGAGGTGGATCGACTGGAGGACCCGGTCGATCGGCCGTGGGTGACCGACTCGCTGTCATGGTTCCCCCGGTTCCATGACGTCCCAGACTGGTACCTGGAAGAGCGGATCGATGACGGTGTCCGGATGCCGGCCCATGTGTGGCGTTCGGCGCTCGCCGGGCTCACGAGTGCCACGCCGCCGGTCGAGGTGGCAACGATCACCGCACCGACTCTGATCATCTGGGGCGGTCGGGACGAGCTGCTCAGCCGGGATGACCAGCTGGCGCTCTCGGCCGACATCCCCAGTTCGTTGCTCGTGGTCTACGAGGCCACCGGCCACCTCGTCCTGTGGGAGCAACCCGAGCGGGTAGCCGAAGACCTCTCAGACTTTATGGAAAGCCTTGGCAGATGACGGAATGGGTGCACGTCGGTCGGTTGTGGACGAACGGCGAGCCTTATCTGGCAATGGATTCGGTGCTGCTGCCGCGATGGCGGGGCTGGAGCGACGACAGCTACAACAAGATGATCGTTCCGCTGCCGCAAGAGGTCAACGCCGTCGTCGTTGGGGACAGGGCGGTGGCCGTGGTGGGCGTCGACGAGGGCTGGATTGAGGTTTTCTGCGCTGAGGATGACCGGGTCGCGCTCGTTCAGGGTAGTGGTGGCTCAAAGCTGCACGAAGCGCTCGCCCACCCCGAGGATGGTGACCTCGACGGCGGCACAATCGAGGTCACCAAGGGCTATCTCGCTCTGCTGAATGCGGCCATCGACGGCACCGGTCAGTACAGCGGCGAGCTTGTTGAAGCGCAACCGGGCCGCGTGCCCGACGCTCGAGCGCTTTCGCCAAGCGACGAACCTGACCCAGGCGGCCTACTTCTCCAGGTGAGGCCGGGTGTTTACCGACTCCGGGTGCGATGGATGACTCAGCTGGCCGACGGCTCGAGTTTCGCCCGATGGTCACTCACCATCGAGGACGGCTGACCTGATCGGACGAGAGCTAGGCCGAGTGCGGCGAACATCAGCATCCACGTGACCAGGACCAGCCGGCCAGCCAGGAACGGGCCGAAAACGCCTGGGAGCACGACAACGAACACGGCAACGCCACAAGCGAGGAGCACAAACCGAGCCCAGCCGGTCCAGATGCGCGCTCTTGCCACAGCGATTCCTGCCATTGTCAGGCCGATTCCAATGAGGATGGTGGCCGCGCCGTAGCCCATGTCCAGCAGATCGGTTTCCGGCGCGGGATAGGCAGAGTTGGCCAGCGTCATGGCCCGAAGCTCACAGATGGTGAGCACTGCCATGCCGCCAACGGCAATCCATAGCCCGCTGCGCCCGATAAGGCCAGTGCCCGCGGCCCCGGATCGGCTGACCCCGAGTAGGCCGATGAGCAGTAGGACATGGTTGAGCGCAAAGGACAGCTCCGCGACGATGTAACCCGTTGGCGTGAACGGGTAGCTGAACTGTGTGGACGCAACGGCGGCCGGATAGAAGGCGGTAACGAGCCCGCCTATCGCCCCGATCACCGCTCCGACCAAGCACAGCATGCCCGCGACCCGTATGAATGAAGACTTGTCGTTCATAGCTCGGACGCTAGGCGTGACGGCTGTCAGTTCCATCCGAGGAAACACTCAGTGTGGTACTCAATCCGTTCTAGGGTGATGCGGTGGATGAGGACGTCCTTGTCGGGCGCAAACCGGTGCTCGCTGACCTGGAGCGCCGTCTCACTGCCGCGAGTAGCGGCAGCGGTGCATTGGTGCTGGTGGAAGGCGACGCCGGCGTGGGCAAGACCGCATTGGCTCGCTGGCTGGTGGATCGCGCCCGAGCGACCGGGATGCGCGTGGCGTGGGGCGCCTGCCTGGAGGGTGAAGGCGCGCCGCCTTACCTGCCATGGCTACACATCCTCAAGGAGCTTGGAGCATCTGGTTCGGTGCTGGTTGATCCGCACGCCGCCGGCGCGGTAAGCCGCTTCCAGCTTTTCGACGACGTGGTCGATGTGCTGCGCGCCGCCTCAGTGCCGAGCGGGCTCCTCGTCGTGGTGGACGACCTGCACTGGGCCGACGTTCCCTCAACCAGGCTGCTGCAGGCAGTCGCAGCTGCGGTGGCCGATTCCCGGTTGATGCTGGTTGCCCTGTCCCGCAGCCGGGAAGCGTACCCACATGCCGAACTGGCCGGGGTGCTCATGGCAATCGGCCGCGAGCGGGCCGCCCGGCAGGTGACTCTAGGCCCGCTGACAACCGAGGAAAGTGCCGAGCTGGTCACGCGCAAGCTCGGACACGTTCCGGCTCAGGCGACGCTCAAGGCCGTGCTGGAGCGCTCGGAGGGCAACCCGCTGTTCGTGTTGGAGCTACTGAGGCTGGTGGACAGCTCGGGCCGGCTGGACTCACGGCTTCCGGTCGGGATCCGAGCGGTGATCGGGCGCCGTCTGGATCAGCTCCCGGCGCCCACCCGGCAGGTCCTGGCCCGTGCTTCGGTGCTGGGCCGCGAGTTCACTGCCGGCCTCCTGGGCGCGCTGACGGGCATGGAAGCCGGCGAGCTTTTCGACTTGCTCGACCCGGCGATCGCCGCCGAACTCGTCCGTGTCGTGAATGGACATACGCTGCGGTTCGCCCATGTCCTTACGCAGGAGGTGCTATACGCGGAGTTGCCGACCTCCGAACGGCAACAGTTGCACTCCCGTGCCGCGGCTGCCCTCAAGACAGCCGGTGAGGTAGGCGTGCTCGACACGTTGGCGCATCACTTGCGCAAAGCAGCTCCGCTCGGTGGTGCAGCTGAGGCGCTGAAGGCGACCCTTGAAGCCGCGGCCCGCGCTCGTAGTCAGCTCGCCTATGAGCATGCTGCCTTCCAATACCGCGAGGCATTGAACCTGGTCTCCGGTAGCAGCGAACGGGCGCAGGTGTTGCTTGAGCTGGCTCGGTGTGAGTTTCGTTCCGGGGCGGTTGAGGATGCGTGGCGGTCCTGCCGCGAGGCCGCCGACGTGGGTCGTGCGGAGGGCGATTCCACGGTGGTGGCAGATGCGGCGATTGTGTTGCGCGGCATCACCAATTCACCGGTGACGGCGCAGATCCATGCGATGTGCCGAGAGGCACTGTCGATGCTGCGTGGAGCAGACCCGGTGCGAGAAGCACGGGTGCTCGCTCAACTGGCGGTCACTGTGGATCCGTTCTCCAGTGCGGATGAGCCTGAGCTGAGCCGGCAGGCGATGCTCGCGGCGGAGGCGACCGGCGACCCCGAGGCACGGTTCTTGGCGATGCAGGCTCGCCACGCAAACCTGGCCGCCCCGGCGCATGTGCTTGAGCGCCTCTCGCTCGGCGAACGCGCGGTGCGACTTGGGCACGATGCCGGCTTGGACGAATACACGGCCTGGGGCCACGTGTGGCGTATGGACGCGTTCTGGGAGCTCGGGCGGCGGGTCCAGCTCAACGCCGAGTTGGCGGCCTTCGCCAACCTTGTGGCACCGCTGAAGGAGCCCCTCTGGTTGTGGCGGCTGACGATGATCCAGGCATCTATCGCGACCTTTGAGGGCCGGTTCGACCAAGCCCGCGCCCTGGCGCAGGACGCTTTGGCAATCGGGCGGCGCGGCGGCCACGAGGGCGCCGACTTCTTCCATCTGGTGTTCTCCTCGCACCTGGCACTGCAAACCGGTACCGGCCTGGACGAGGCGGAGGCCGGTGTGCGGCGGTTTCTGGAGAACGGCCCGTATCTCGCCCGCACCTGGCACGCGGAAGTCTTGCTGGGTATGGGCCGTCATGGCGAAGCCGCGGCGTTGTGGAACATGGTCGTCCCACACTTGCACGAGTTTCCAGCCAACAGTCCAGAGTGGATAGTCGCGTCATGCGGGAACGCTCAGCTGTCAGTTCGATTCGAGGATCGGGCCGTCGCCGCCGCCCTCTACGACGATCTGCTGACCTATGTCGATCGGCAGGTTGTCGGCGGAGCGCACACTCCTTGCTACGGCCCGGTTTCGCTATATCTGGGCTTGCTCGCAAGCCTCTTGGAGAGCTGGGAGGCGGCCGGGGGGCATCTGCATTCTGCGTTGGCGGCCGGCAAAGCCATGGGCGCCCCACCCTATGAGGCGCAAGCGCATCTGGCGACCGCTCGGCTGCTGATGCGGTATCGGCCGCAGGATCCGGCCGGCGATCATCACCTTGACAACGCCATCAGCATCGCGCGACACCTGGGCATGGCACCGCTGCTGGGCGAGGCGACGGCGCTGCGGGAAGCGTTGCAGCGCAACAGGTCAGGTGTGCTCACGGCACGGGAGGAACAGGTTGCCGCGCTGGTTGCCGAAGGGCTGAGCAATCGTCAGATCGCCAACCGGCTGCACCTATCCGAACGGACCGCGGAGAACCACGTCACCCACATCCTGACCAAGCTCGGTTTCGACTCCCGAGCCCGGATCGCGGCCTGGCACACAGCTCGCAAGCGGGATAACTGAGTACCACGCTGAGTGTTTCCCCGGATTCGCGCCGCCGCCACCGCTCCTAGCGTCATCTGTGACCAAATAGATCCGAGGATGCAAGGAGGCCGACCATGCACGCCGTAGTGGGCGTCTGGACAGTCGACGAATCCCAGCTCGATGAACGTGATCGCGCTCTCCGCGAGGAGGTCGTCCCGCTCACGCAAGATCAGCCGGGCTTCGTTTGCGGCTACTGGATGCACGATCCCGAGACCGGAAGAGGACACACGACGATCATCTTTGACAGCCGCGAATCCGCCGGCCGCTTCAAGGCTCTCGTCGAAAGCAGGGCGCAGAAGGCCGCGCAAGTAGGCGTCACCGGCGACACCCTGGCCACCGTGCAGGTCCTCGCCGAGGCATTTGGAGGTACCAAGTGAAATCCTCAACCGGATTCAAGACAGGCCTTGTGGTCTGTGCTCTGCTGGGTCTGCTCGACGTTGCCGCGTTGGCGGGCATGGGAATGGACGGCGCTCCGCCCGTCGGAGTCGCGATTGGTGGTGGTGTGCTTGGCATCGTCACGCTTGCGGCAACGATTCCGGCCTGGCGCGGCGGCCGCGGCGCGGTGCTGACAGTCATCGCGTCACGGCTGATCTCCATTCTGCTCGGCGTGCCGGTGTTCTTTACCGACGAAGCGCCCGGCTGGGCCCGTATCGTCGTCAGCATCGTCATCGTGGCGACCGTTGCAGGCGTTGCTCTTCTCGCCGCCGCGTTTCGCAGGCCCACGACCGAGCTTTCCCACTCCTCGTGATCAGTCGCCGGGCTACAGCCCGGCGGCTCCAATCCGAAGGGAGACAGTCAGATGCAGTCGCCGATGTCGCTTCGCACCACCGCGGTTGCCGGGCTCGCCACGATCGTGTTGCTGTTCGGCGGGCAGGCCTTCATTCAGGTCGGCGGCGGCGAGCCCGCTTTCGACGCTCCGGCAACGGAAATCGCAAACTTCTTCGCCAAGCGCGATCAGGATCTCTTCGCGATCGGCAGCTACCTTTCCGTGCTGAGCATTGTCACGATGCTGTGGTTTGTCGGCGGCTTGTTCGTCTTGCTGAGGGATGACTGGCGGGCGGGCATCGCGCTGGTGTCCGGTGCGCTGTTCTCCGCCGCAGCCGTTGCGGCAAGCTGGGAGCTAGCCGTTTTCCGCGTCTCGGAAGGAGTCGACCCGCAGTTGGCCCGCTTCGCCTTCGACATGGGCAATCTGTCCTTCGCGTCCGGATGGGTCGCGCTGGGCAGCTTTGCGATCGCCACCGGATGGGCGTTGCTGTCGTCCCAATCGCTGCCGCGTTGGCTCGGCTGGTGGGCGATCGCTGCCGGAGTGTGCCTGGTGGCGGCGCGAGCGGTTTGGACCACACCATTCTGGTTCCTGGGCTACTCCCTGTTCTGGATCTGGGTCATCGTGCTTTGCGTGTACCTGTTCCGCCTCGCCAACCGTCAGCCCTTGGACCAGTTGGCCGTAAAGGCCGCGCGACCGTCGACTTCGTAGCCCGCCAACGCCTGCGTGAGGTAGCTGCCGCCACGTTGCCCGTCAAGCTCGGTGAAGAGCTGGGCCGAAGTCAAGCCATGCTTGAAATGGCCGTCAGCGGATTGCTGGAAGACGGCCGAGAAGTGGGGCCTACCCGCGTAGGTGACCGCACTGACGTGGGTGACTTGGCGTCCCGCGCGAGCGTTCTCCTGCACCGCCTTGAGGTAGTCGGATTCCGTTAGCAGGTAAGGCGCCGCGAACGACCGGGAGTCGTCCTTGACGTAGAAGGCACTGACCTGTGGTGTGCCGTCCGGGGCGACGATCGACACGTTGACCGGGCGGAAACCGTTGGCTGTCAACGCCTCGAGCTGCTTGCGATGCTCATCCAGACCGACGCCTTGATAGGAGGTCGACGCGGGTCCCGCGTCACGGCTCCAGATCGCCGTGTACCGGACCTCCCCCTCAACGTGGCTGGCAAGGCTCACCATGCGATAGCCATCGCGTCGTAGTGCGGCGGACTCGGCGGCGAATTCGGCTGCCGTCAAAGCGAAGCTGACTTTCTGGGCGACCCGGCCGGCGGGCCGGAACACCGCGCTAAAGAGCGCCTTGCCATCGACTTGGTAGGGGCTGATCGCCACCGCGTGGTAGCCCGAGTCATGCGTCCGGTCGAGCAGTTTGGTCCAGTGGTGCGGCGGCCAGTCGTATTCGATGAACTCGGGAATGTGCGGCCGGTACCAGACCGGCGCCCACTTTGAGGGCCAGATCAGCATCTCCTTGTTGGGGATGCCAAGACCGTTGCCGTTGACCCATAGTTGGGACTGCGGATTCCACGGGGTGTTGGCCGCTCTTTCGATCAGCCAGGCATCGCGCAGTACCCACGGCCGCAAAGGGTTGGTAGAGACGTACTTTCGCACTTCCAAGTGAATGTGCGGGCCGGTGGTGTTACCCGAGTTGCCAAGGCGGCCAACGATTTGGCCCGCTGTGACAGTGTCACCATTGGCGACCGCGACCGTTCCCTTGCGCAGGTGAGTGTAGTAGGTCCGGGTGCCGTCCGCATGGGCGAGCCACACCTGGTTCCCGCCAACGGGGCTCGGGGTCGGGTCCGGGAACTGGCCGATCACGGTGTTGTCGTCCATCCCGTCCAATGCCGAGATCACTGTGCCATCGGCGACGGCGCGGATCGGCAGGTTCCAGGCCCGGAAGTCTTGCAGGAGAAGGTCTTCGTTGGGTGTGCCGACCGCGTAGGGGAGTAGACCGCTCCATGCGTTCGCATTGTCGTCCCAGCCGATGACGCCGACATCATGGGCATAGATCTGGGGGCCGGGGGCACCGCCGTTGGCCCAATGGTCACCGACGGCCGAGATGCACTCGCCAGGGCGCAGATCCGCGATGTCGAAGGGCAGCGAGTGCCCGATCTGATACGGGGCCAGTGGAAGCGTGACGACAACGGGATAGAGGTATCCGGATGCGTAGACGTGGACCCGCACCGTCGCGGGGACGGGCAGATCCAGGTACACCTGGTTCTTCACCTTGGTGTCGTCGGCGAGGGTGACCGATCCGTTGGACCACCACTTGGCCTGGCCCGGTGTGAGCACACCGCCGTCACCGAGGACGAGGTCGACGCCTTGCATCGCCTTGGCCGGGATGCCCGAGCCGGGGAAGCTGAAGGAGATCTTCGAGATGGTCAGGCTTGCGGCGGCATTGTTGGTAATCAGTAGTCGCAGAACGAGTTTCGCCCGCTCGACGTCATTGATCGTGCCCGGGGCAAGTGGAAGGTATACGGCGTCTGGACCTTCGATCGGCTCCACGGTCACCGTGATCGGCGGGCCGGGCGGCGGTTGCGTATCGCCGGGAGGGAGATCCCCGTTGGCCCAAGCCGCTGGCGCGTTGGACAGGACCCCGGCGACCGGAAGTGCTGCGGTGACAATCAGAAGTCTTCGGCGATCCATGGCGTGAGTCTGAGGCAGCCGAGGCGGAATAAGAGCAATGGATGCGACTGAATCACCTTCACGACAGCTGTAAAGTGCTGATCATGTCCTCGGGAGCGGCAGAACCCGGTCTGCCGGTGGGAGTCAGCGCTTCGCCAGCCGGCGTCGATCGGGGCGACGGAACTGTGACTACCGCAATGCGGCTACAAATCCTGTCCACGGAACATTGGAGCTTGCTCGCCTCGCGCTCGCTGGCGTGGAACGAGTCGTTCAGCCGCGCGGGAATGTTCCTGTCCACCCTGTCCGGAGCGACCGTCGCGCTGGCGTTGGTGGCACAGGCATCGGGGTTCGGCCGGACCTTCTCCCTTTTCGCCCTCGCCATACTTCCCGTTGTCCTGTTCGTAGGGATCACCACGTTCATTCGCCTGGGCGGGTCCAACTATCACGACTCGCAATGCGTGGTCGGGATGAACCGCATCCGCTCGGCCTATCTGGAGATTGCGCCCGACCTCGAGCGGTATTTCGTGATGAGCCCGCACGACGATGCGCGTGGTGTCGGGGTGACGATGGGGGTCGAGCCCAATCGCAACTTCTTCGTGCACTTGGTCGCCGCGACGCCTTCGGTGGTGGCGTTGCTGTCGTCGGTGATCGCCGGAGTCATCGGCGCGATGCTGGGCTACCAATTCGGCTGGGGCACTGCCTGGACCATCGTGAGTGGCTTTACGGCCTTCGCGGTCATGTTCGGCGCGCTCAGCTGGTATGCCCGACGGAGCATTCTGCGGGCGCAAGCCTCGATCCAGCCGCTGTTCCCAAGCCCAGACGCCTAACCAGGCGCACTATCCAAGACCATGCGGGATGGGGGAAGGTGTTCTGGTGAGCGATGACGAGCGGGAGGGTGTGTCGCTGACCAATCTCGACCAGTCACTGTTCGAGGGAGCCGAGGCGACCAAGCGCGATCTAGTCGACTACTTGGACGCGGTCAGCGACCGGATCATCCCGCAGTTGGCGGATCGCCTGCTGTCGGTGATCCGGGTGCTGCGCGGGCAGAAGCCGTTCATGCAAAAGAACGTCCCCAAATACACCCCGTCGTGGGTGCGAACGGTGCCGGTATGGGCGGAGGTCTCGAAACGAGAGGTGTCCTACGCCCTCTGCAATGACCGTCGCACGTTGCTGTGGTTCGCCAATCAGCGAGCGGTGGAGTACCACACCAGCCTCGTCCGGGCCGGCAACCGGGAGCATCCCACCCACCTCATCCTCGACATCGACCCGCCGGAGGAGAACGCCTTTCCGTTGGCTGTCGGCGCAACCAAACTGGTCCGGCAGGCGCTAGCCGATTCAGGCTTGGCAGGCGCGGTAAAAACCAGTGGTGCCAAGGGTTTACACGTCTTCGTGCCGATCGATGAGCAGACGTCGATTGAGGACATTGCCGCGGCGACCCGCGCCCTCGCCGCGCGAGCGGAGCGCATCGATCCCGCGCTGGCAACGACGGCATTTATCCGCGAAGACCGCGACGGCAAGGTGTTCCTCGACTCCACCCGGGCCGGCGGGGCGACCGTGGTGGCGGTCTACAGCCCACGACTCCGTCCCGGTGTGCCGGTGTCGTTCCCGATCGCTTGGGATGACCTCGACCAGGTAGCGCCAGCCGACTTCAACCTGCACAACGCGGCGCAGTTGCTCGCCGACGGCGATCCGTGGACTGAGCAGATGCCCGAGCCGCAACAAATACCCGCCGATCTGATCGAGGAAGGCCGCACGATTCCGATTGCCCGGGTACAGGCGATGCACGAAGGCAAACGCCGCGCTCGCGCCCGCCGGGCTGACTGACGCCGTCGGGCTCCGGCCAACCACCGATCGCAGGTCACGATCGGAAATTTCCCGTTGACTGTTGGCGGCTCAGACCGCATTCTTGGACCCACGAACAACGAACCATTTCCGAACATGGCTCGTATAGTGGAGGACCGATGCGGAAACGAATTGCCGGACTTGCCGTGGCTATGACGGTCGCGATGCTCGGTGCTGCCTGCGCGGGCGCTGACAAGGAGGCACCCGCGAAGCTGGAGGGCGAGCTGGTCTTCGCCAACTGGCAATGGCTCGAACCCAACCGTGGCGACCAGCTGTGGCAGGCCGTGACCGGCTACCAGCAGGTCAACCAAAAGGCGCAGATGAAGCAGCAGTCGATCGCGCGCAAGGACTACGAGAGCACCATGAAGACGCAGCTCGGTGCGCGCGGCGGCCCGGACATCCTGATCATCCCGGACACCTTCCTGCCAGAGCTTGCCGATGCGGGCGTCCTGGAGCCGCTCGACGGCGTACTCGGCGACGCGGAGACAAAGGCTCTCAACGCCACGAACGAGGGCGGTAAATACAAGGGCAAGCAGGTCGCCTACGGCTGGGAGATCGTCAACTACGCGCTCTTCTGGAACAAGGCGCTTCTGGATCAGGCTGGTGCTACCCCGCCCACCGATATGACAAGCCTCGTCGCCGCCGCCAAGGCGATCAAGGCGAAGACCGGGCAGCCCGGATTCGCTGTGCGCCATCAGATCAACGAGGAAACGCCGTGGTGGATCGACTTCTCCAACTGGCCTTATGGCTTCGGCGGAGGATGGTCCAAGGACGGCAAGCTGACCATCGATTCCCCGCAGAATGTCGCGGCGGTCAAGGCGTACAAGGAGATGTACGACAGCGGCGCGATGGCGGTCGGTGACGATGCCTCGACCTTCCGGTCAAAGTTCAAAGAGGGCAAGGTCGGCATGATGATCGACAACAGCTCGGCCTTGTTCACCATGGTCAACAACAACAAGACCGTGCCGAGCTCAGGCGTTGGCGCTTCCAAGCTTCCGTTCCCGGCGGCAGGCAGTGGCCAGGCCGGTTTCTTCATCGGGATCAGTAAGCACGCCAAGAACAAAGACTTGGCCAAGGCTTGGCTGAAGTGGTTCTTCGGTACCGAGGCGCAGTCAAAGGCCGCGGCGGCCCTTGGCGCCAGTGTGATCGGCACCAACGCCAAGCCCTCAGCGGAGCTGGTGGCCAATCACCCGTGGGTGCCGATATTCCAAGCGCAGGCGGCAAACTCCACTGACGCTGTCGTCGACGGCTTCGAAACGAAGACCCCACAGATCCGCCATCTGGTGCTGACCGAGATCGAGAAAGTACTCGTTAAGGGCGATGATCCAGCCGTGGCATTGCAACGAGCGCAGAAAGAAGCCGAGAAGCTGACCGCCAAGTGATCGCCCGCGTGGCGCCGGGAGCACCGGCGCCACGTCCCACCCCTCCCGGGAGGACTTGGCCTATGGCCCTCCAGACAGCTCAGCCGGCGAAGAGACGAAGAGCGGAAAGCTTGGCGCCGTATGTCTTTGCCGCCGGCGCCGCCATCTATCTGCTGCTGTTCACCGCGGGGCCGTTGCTCAACGGCGTGTGGCTGTCGTTCACCGATGCCAAGCTGCTCGACCCCACCGCGGGTGAGTTCATCGGAGCGGAGAACTACGCCAACCTGTTTGCCAACCCCAGGTTTTACGACTCGCTATTGGTCACGGTCATCTACAGTCTGGCCACAGTGCTCGGCTCGCTTGTCATTGGCACTCTGGGCGCGGTGATGCTTAACCATGCGTTTCGCGGACGGTCGCTGGCCCGGGCGGTGCTCACTTTCCCTTGGGCGGCACCGACTGTAGCGGTCAGCCTGATCTTCGTCTGGATTTTCAACAACGACAGCGGAGTGCTCAACCACCTCACCGAGAAAGCCGGTCTGGGTAGGCATGGCTGGCTCACCGACCCTTCCCTCGCTCTGGCCACGGTCACCGCGGTATCAGTCTGGAAGGTGTTTCCCTTTGTATTGCTGGTGGTTCTCGCCGCGCTGCAGAACGTACCGCGGGATCTTTATGAATCCGCCTACGTCGACGGCGCCGATGCCCTGACCATCTTCCGCAAAATCGTGCTGCCTTTCCTAGTGCCGACTCTGCGGGTGGTCGCGCTGCTCATGACCATCTGGTCGTTCCGTCGCTTCGAAATCATCTGGTTGCTGACCCAGGGCGGCCCTGTCGACTCGACCAACACATTGGTAATCAACGTTTATCGCGAGTCGTTCCTCAACTCCGAGCTTGGCGTCTCCGCCGCCACAGGCGCCATCGGCCTGATCCTGTCGGGGATCGTCACAGGCGTCTACGCGGTCATCGAACGTCGCGCCACCGCGAAGGAGGAATACGCATGACCCGCCATCGTCTCGGGGTCGCGGTGCGAACGGTTTCCTTGCTGCTGCTCGTCATCGCCGCCGGATTCCCGCTCTACTGGATGCTCACCACCGCGACTCGCCGCCCCGAGGAGATCTTCGGCGAGACACCGCATCTGCTGCCCAACCTCACCCGCCTCGACGACATGTTCGCCAGCATTACCAACGGCATTCCGATGCTGCAATGGCTGACCAACAGTGCCTTCGTCGCCTTCGGCACCACCGTGCTGAGCCTGCTGCTCGCCGTGCTCGCCGCCTATGCCTTGTCGCGCTTCAGGTTCCGCGGCAAGGGCCTATTCGGCTTCTCATTGTTCGCGACGCAGATGTTGCCCGAGGCGCTGCTTGTGGTGCCGCTCTACACCATCTTCTTGACACTTGGTCTGCTCAACAATCTGTGGAGTCTGGTGCTCGGCAATGTCGCCTTCGCGATGCCAGTCGCCGCGTGGATTATGAAGACCGCGATGGACGCCGTGCCACGCGAGATCGAGGAGGCTGCTGCTATCGATGGCTGTTCCCGGTACAGCATCCTGCGGCTCATTGTTCTTCCACTGACAGCGCCCTCATTGGCCGCAGCCGCCGTCATCACCTTCTTCGAGGGCTGGAACGAATTTCTCTTCGCCAACACTTTCATCACCGATCAGGACAAGTGGCCGGCCTCAAAGGGATTGGCCTCATTCGTGGGCGAGTTCGTTACGCCACTGAACACGGTGATGTCGGCCGCGGTGGTGTTCGCGCTTCCCCCAATCGTGTTCTTCCTCCTCGTTCAGCGCAGGATCGTTTCCGGTCTCACCTCGGGAGCCGTCAAGGGCTGAACTAGTAAGTAAGGCCGTAGCCGTAAGGGAAGAGAGCGGGTTTGCCGTCGCCGGCATTGACCGGCTGGGAGTCGCGGGGCCACGTAACGGGAAGCTTGCCAACCGGTCTGACCATTCCGAACAGAATGTCCGCCACGCCGGCACCCTCGCTGCCGGGCAGCCACGCTGCTACAACCGCGTCCCAGCCGGATATCTGGCCGCTGATGTCCAACGGGCGCCCCGAAACAAGCACCACGACGACCGGAACGCCAGCCGCTTTCAGCCGGGACAAGGTGTCGAGATCTTTGGCCTCCAGGGCAAGCCCATCAGGGCGATCGCCTTCGAACTCGGCATAAGGCCGCTCTCCGATGACGGCGATCGCCACGTCGTAGGACCGGTCGATGCCAGAGCCGTCCGCAGCGTAGGTCACGGTTGCCGATGGCGCAGCGGCATCCCTGATTCCTTGCAGGATTGTCGTGCCCCCGGCGCCGGCCCCGGAGCCGCCTTGCCACGAGATGGTCCAACCGCCGCTTTGGTGCCCGAGGTCATCCGCGTTCCGGCCGGCAACAAAGACCTTCTTTCCAGCTTGTACCGGGAGCACCCCGCCCGAATTCTTCAGCAGCACAAGGGATTCGGCGACCGCCTTGCGAGCGAGGGCACGATGAGTGGCACTGCCCAATGTGGAGGCATGCGCCCGGTTGGTAAGAGGCCGTTCAAACAGCCCGAGTTCGAATTTCTTGGTGAGGATGCGGCGGTTGGCGTCGTTGATCCGGGTCATCGCCACCCGTCCCGCCTGCACCTCTTGGCGCAGCAGGTCGATGAATGCGCGCCAGTCGGTCGGCTGCATGGCCATGTCGATGCCGGCATTGATCGCCGTCCGGACATCTTGCGCTGACAGCCCTTTGGCGCCGTCGATCTGTTCGATGCCGTTCCAGTCGGAGACGACGAAGCCGGCAAAGCCCAACTCCTGCTTCAGCACCGTGGTAATGAGGAACTCACTGGCATGCATCTTGGTCCCGTTCCAGCTGGAGAACGAAACCATCACCGAGCCCACGCCACGGTCGACAGCCGCCTTGAAGGGCGGCAGGTGGACGGCACGCAGCTCGGCCTCGCTCACCTGGGTGTCGCCCTGATCCTTGCCGCCGATGGTGCCGCCGTCGCCGACGAAGTGCTTGGCAGTAGCCAAAATCGAGGCATCGCCGCCGAGCCGTTCGCCTTGGAAGCCGGTGACTATCGCCGACATCGACGCGGCGAGCTGAGGGTCTTCGCCGAAGGATTCGTAGGTGCGGCCCCATCGGTCATCGCGAGCCACGCAGAGGCACGGCGCAAAGGTCCAGTGCACCCCGGTGCCGGCCACCTCCTGTGCCGTCGCACGCCCGATTTCCTGAACCAGTGCCGGGTTTCGCGTCGCACCGAGCCCGATGTTGTGCGGGAAAATCGTGGCACCGGCAACGTTGTTGTGGCCGTGGACCGCATCGGCTCCGTAAATCATTGGAATGCCAAGCGGTGTAGCGAGAGCCGCGTTCTGGTAGGCGTCAATCATCGCTGCCCAGCCGCCCGCATCGTTGGGCTTGGGCGCCGAGCCACCGCCGGACAGAATCGAGCCGATCCGGTGGTCCTTCACCTCGGCCGCGGTGATCGAAGCCCGTTCCGCTTGCGTCATCTGGCCAAGTTTCTCGTCCAGGCTCATCCGGCCCAGCAGGTCATTGACCCGCTCGGCGACCGGCCAGGCCCTGTCTCGGAAGGGCTCAGCCGACTTCGCGTCGCAGGCGGCCGCGGTTGTCAGCAGCAGAGCAACAACGGCGAGGAGTCTGCCGTACAACTGTCCGAAGGCGAGCATGGCGCTGAGCATATGTCGCGCAAGAAAGCGCTCTCTTGTCATCCCACGACGCGGGACCGAGCTCGTTGGTGTTAGGGACAAGCGGGATAGAGCCGCCGAGTGCCGACGCCTGCCCCGTATGCCGCCCTATCGCTGAATTGGCAGCCGAAGTCGGGGGCTGCCACCTCGTCCCGGCCGGTGACCTTGTCGCCCAAGGGTTGTGAGTCGTCCCGCACCCAACGCACCAAGTCATCCCAAGCGGCCCCGACCTCGGCCGGGGTGAATTCGCAATGTCCAACGGATCGGATGGCCCGCTGCACCACCTCGGTCTGGCGCCCGTGCCGGGCTACGTCATTGGCGTAGTCCTGCTCCATCGAGAACGGGACGAAGAGATCTCCCAGCCCGTGCAGCGTCAGCACGGGTGCGTTGGGCCGGCCGAAGATGATCGGCAGCTGGGTCAGCCCCGGGTTGAACCGGCCCACCCAATTGCGCGCCGGAACCCGCTGTACGCTGCGGTTCACGTCCACCGGCGAGTTCGGGTCATAGCGGGTCGCCAGGTTGGTGGCGACCTGGCCCGGATCCTGAGCCAGGCTTGTTCCCGTCGCTCCGACGGCGATCGAGAACAGGAAGTCCTTCCAGGCCGCAAAGCTGGCGTCGCTGCCCGGACGCGGGCCGCCGGATCGGTTGATGGTGATCGCCCGGAGCTGTTTGCCAAGGTCGTTGGTGGTGTCCGGGCCGCCGGGTCGTAGAGCGGACAAGCCAAGCGCGGCTTGAATCCGTGGCACTGCATTGGTCAGGTAGTCAGTTGGCACAGGCCAGGCCGGAACGTCCGCCAGATCCTGTGCGACGACGTTGTAGTCGAGGAAGTAGTCGAACAGCTTGTGGTCTCCGAGCACTCCGCACATCGGCAGGGCGCCGGCGTAGAACCCCGGATACTGCTCCAGCGACCGGCCGATGATGTGGCCGCCCATGGAAACCCCGGTCACGTATGTCCGATGTGGACGCCCGACCGCGGAGTGGAAGAGCAATGCCAGATCGCGCGTGGAGAGGACTCCGGCCCGGATGTCATAGCCGTTGCCGTAGTAGGAGGAGGCGGCCCAGGCGTAGCCCTGATCCAGCAGCTTCTGCCGTAGCCCGAAGGCGGGCGGGTCGACTGTGAGCACGAAGCCTTGACCGCGATAGCCGTGCGCCCACATCACTAGGTCGCCGTTCCACTGTGGCGGGACCTCGATGTCGTAGGCGGCGTGCTTGTGTACGCCTTGCCGGACGGTGGCCGGCACGCCGCCGACGAGAGCAGGCGTCAGCGGCGGGTTGTTGATGGTGTAGCCGGGCAACGGCTGATCACTTGGTACCGAATCAGCGTTTGCCGGGGCCACGCCGACAACGCCGATGGCCAGGGTCATGCAGACCCCGGCGGTGAAGTAACGAGCAAACAAACGCATCGAACGCGACCGCATGCGAGCCTCCTGGGGGGATCAGGGACTACCGGTCGGTAGCGTTCGAAACGTATGCCCGTCCCATGAGCTATGTCAATGCGTCAACATTGCCGGGGGTCCGTGGGAAACAATGGTGCGGTGAGCAGCTTCCCGTCACAGACGCTCTACCACCGATGGCTGGGCTGGCATGCCCCCGCGTTGCGCAGAGCCGTCATCGTGGTCTCGATCGGATTGGCCGTCGCCTTGGTGCTGCTGGGTTTCGTGCCCTGGGAGTTGGCCGTGATCGCGGGCTGGGACGCCGCCGCGATCACCTTTCTGGCGACCGTCTGGCCCATCATTGCTCGCGCGGCCGGCCCGCACACCGAGCAGCTTGCCAGGCGCGAAGACGAGACGCGTGGATCCGCCGCCGTGCTGCTCACCGGGGCAAGTGTGGCCAGCCTGCTGGGCGCCGGCTTCGCCTTAGGGCTCGCCGGACGAGAGAGTGGGGCCGCGCGGACACTACCTATAGCCCTGGCCGTGCTGACAGTCGTGTTGTCGTGGGTCGTGATCAACACCGTCTACACCTTGCGCTACACGCATTTGTACTATCAAGAGACGGCTGGGAGCATCGCTTTTGGCGGTCAGGCCGTTCAGCAGCCGAGCTATCTGGACTTTGCCTACGTTGCCTTCACGATCGGCATGACCTATCAGGTCTCCGATACGGACATGCGCGATCCCCGGATCCGGCAAACCGTGCTTGCCCACGCTGTGCTGGCCTATCTATTCGGCGTGGTCATCGTGGCGGGTGCGATCAACCTCATCTCCGGCCTTATCCGCTAGCCATCGCCTCTTGGAGTCCGCTCCGCCGTTAGAGCAAGATGAGGGACATGGACCAGCGACCGTTGGCTGCTGTGGACTGGCTGCTCTCCTCCGATGAGCCTGCCATCCGGCTGCTGACGCGCCGCGATCTCCTTGGTAAGGCGACCGGCAACGAGGAACCCCAAGTCCTCACCGGGGCCAAGATGAGGGCGCTTTTCTTGGGGCAGCAGGCCGACGGAGGGTTCGGCAATCGCCCGTATCGCAAGTGGACCGGCGCTCACTGGCGACTCGTCTCCATGGTGGAGTTGGCCGTCCCCACGCATGAGCCACGCGCTGTGGCTGCGGCAGATCAAGTGTTGCGCTGGCTCACCGGAGCGGCCCACCGCCGGGTTCCGCTCATTGACGGGCTAACTCGGGTGTGCGCTTCCATTGAGGGAAACGCGTTGGCAGTCTGTTCGCGTCTTGGCCTGGCGAAGGACCCAAGGGTTCAGCTCCTGGCCGAGTCGCTGATCGGCTGGCAATGGCCGGACGGCGGATGGAACTGCGACCGAGAGGCTACCGGCCGCCGATCCTCTTTCCACGAAACGCTTTCTCCCGCATGGGGTCTGTACGAATTCTGGCAGGCGACCGGGGAGTCGGAAGCTCTCGACGCGGCCGCACGGGCGGCGGAGCTTTTCCTTGATCACCGCCTGTTTCGTAGCTTGCGCACGGGTGAGGTCATCAATCCTGGTTGGCTGAGCCTGCGATACCCGTCCTATTGGCACTACGACATCCTGCAGGCGCTGCTTGTCTTGTCGCGCATGGACAAAGCCCGCGATCCTCGCGCGGCTGATGCCCTCGACGAATTGGAGGAGCGCCGGCTTGCGGATGGCCGGTGGCAAGCCCAGGGCCACTGGTGGAAACCGCCTGGCGGCACGATCACGCCGGAGGCCGTCGATTGGGGTCGCGCCGGGCCGAACGAGATGATCACGCTCAACGCCCTGCGGGTACTGAAAGCCGCCGGTCGCTGAAAGGCCAATACATCTGAACGATTGAGGATCACAGGGCGGCTGGCCTCGTAAGGTAGCCATATGGCGCTGGAGCGGGATCCGGTCGCGGCGGAGTGGGTGGTGTTCCGTGACCTCACCGGTGCGGGCCGCTCAGCAGATGTCCTCGCCCTGGCCGACCGCATCATCGCGGAGTCCACCGATCCGCCCCGTATCGCTCAGGCGCTCATCGAGAAGCTTGTCGCACTGGTCAACCTAGGTCAGGCGGCTCACGTCGGCCCGTTGCTCGATGAGATCACGGTCGCCTTGCGCGACGCCCCGGTGCCCCGGCTGATCGGCGAGTTCCATGTCATGGCGGCTGATGTGGCCTATAACCACGGCTCGTTCGGGGTGGCGGTGACCCATCTGGTGCGGGCGGAGCGGGCCCTCCGCAAAATGACGGAGATAAATCTCGCGGCGGCAGACAGCTGGCACGACCTATCGGTGACCTATTCCACGTTCGGCTTCCATCTCAAGGCGGTCGAGGCGATGCGGGAAGGGCGGCGGGTATGCGTTGCCGCCGGGATCCCGGTCGCCATGTGTGCCTGCATGGAAACGCTTGTGCGGGCGGCCGTCGCTCAGGATCAGCGCGGCTGCACCGACGCGTGCGTTCGTGAGTTGAAAGCCGCTGTCCAGTTTGGACGAGAGATCGCCGGCGAGCTCGTCGTGATGGAGCGGGTCTTTCTGCGGTACGCGGTAACCAGGCTCGCTGCCTTGGACCAGCGGTTCGATTTCGAAGTGGGGCTGGACGCGGAGGTGGACGCCGGGTTGGCTCAGGTCAACCACCTCAGCGAGGTATGCGAGGCGATCGCCGCGGGGGAGCCGCTGCGCGCGGTCGCGTTGCTCGATGGTTCCCCGCACGCCGTGGAGGTCTTCGGTGTGGCAGAGCCGCTTAGGCTGCGCTCGCTGGCCCTCTCCCAGGCGGGTGACCATGAAGGCGCGCTCGCCGCGGAGCGATCAGTGCTCCGGGCGGTCACCGCCGAAGAGAAGCAGCTTCGGGACAGATTCACCGAGAGCGTGGGCGCAAGCCTCGACCAGGACAGGTTGCGCCGGGTCGCCGCCCAGCACGCGGATGCGGCCTATTCCGATCCGCTCACCGGCCTGCCCAACCGGCGCCGCGTCGACACCTTCGTCAGCACGCTCACCGGACGCCGGCTAGGCGCGATCATCGGGGCGCTCGACTTGGATGGGTTTAAGGCTGTCAATGACACGCATGGGCATCCCTCCGGAGATCTCGTGCTGCAGCGGGTCGCGGGGATTCTGGCCGGAACTGTGCGTCAAGGAGACCTGCTGGCCCGCTATGGCGGTGACGAGTTCATGCTGATCCTTCCGGCCACCACGCTTGAGGAGGCCCGGAACATCGAGCGCCGCATCATCGCCGCAGTCGACGGTGAGGATTGGGAGGCGCTTGTGCCCGGCACCACCGTGTCGGCGAGCATCGGCTGGGCTGAGCTCACCGCCGGCGGCGACGTCGCCGGGACCCTGCACAACGCAGACGAAGCCTTGTACCGCGTCAAACGCGCCCGCCGGAGCTGACCGGCCCCGACCGTCGTGAGTGGATAGAAGTGCCTGCGGTCGATGCGCAGGGACTCTTCACGTATCTTTCAAGTGATAACTCCTTTGGACAGGCGGTGCAGTGGTGTCGGCGGAAATCGGCGTGGAGCCCGGAGGTGATGCCGAGGCGCTCGGGCGCCTCATCCGGGCCGGTCGCTCCGCTGAGGTGGTGGAGCTCGCCGATTCGTTTCTGAGCACCGCACCCGATGCCGCCGAATATGCTCAGATCCTGCTGATGAAGCTCGGCGCATTGATCAATGTGGGCCGCGTTTCCGAATGTCCAGAGGTGGCCGATCAGGCCCACGCGGCACTCGGCCGATGTGATGAGCCGGCCCTGCTGGGTGAGTTCCACGCGCTTGCCGCCAACGTCGCCGATCAGCAGGGCTCGCTCGACGGCTGCGTCGCTCATCTCGTTCGCGGCAGCCGGGCGCTGGAGTTGGTACGGGTGCACGATCACCCGGCGGCTATGGCCTGGCTCGATCTGGCCGTGACCTATTCGGGCGTCGGCTTTCACGGGCACGCGGTCAACGCCCTGCACCGCGCTCAGGCCATTGCCCGGTCTGCCGGGCTCGACCCGGCCGACTTCACCCATCCCGAGATCAGGATCCGGGTGGCCGTCGCGCTCGACCACAAAGGGGACACCGCAGCCTGCGTAAGCATTCTCAGCGATGTGCTCAATTGCGTGGGGCCGGCTGATGTCGCTCAGTTTGAGCTGCCCTACCTTGGCTATGCCATGGCGCGGCTGGCAGCGCTGGGTACCCCGAGCAGCTGTGACCCCCTTCCGTTGCTGTGGGCGGATGTGAGTCCGTTTGGGGAGGCAGTCGAGCTGCGGACACTGGGCGAAGCCTGTCTGGCCATTGCCGACGGGCAGCACACCACCGCTCTGGCCCGGCTGGAGGAGGCTGCCGGTTACACCCGCGCGATGGGTGCGGCCGAGGTTCCACGGTTGCGAGCGATCGCGCTAGCCGCCGCCGGCGATCACCCAGCGGCTCATCTCGCCGAGCGGGCGGTGATGAAGGTGATCGCACGTGACGCCGACCGGCTGCACGGCCTGTTCGTCGAGGGGGTGTCGGCTCGTTTGGACCACGATGAGTTGCGCCGCATCGTGACCCGATATGCCGACGAGGCCCACACCGATCCGCTGACCGGCCTACCCAACCGGCGCCATCTTGAGCGCTATGTTGATGAGCTGGCCGAGCGCGGCACCTATGGCGCCATCGGGGTCGCGGATCTCGACGGGTTCAAGACCGTAAACACGGTGCACGGCCACCTCGCCGGCGACCAGGTGCTGCAACGGGTTGCAGCGATCCTGAGCCGCACCTTGCGCACCGGCGACTTCCTTGCCAGGTATGGCGGCGACGAGTTTGTGATCGTGCTGCCGATGACCGACCTCGATGAGGCCACCAGGCTCGGTGACCGCCTTATCGCCGCGATCTGTGCCGACGACTGGAGCACCCTGGTGCCGGGCACCCCGGTGACCCTCACCGTCGGCTGGGCCGAGTTGAACGGCCGGACCGGCCTGGTCGCGGCCTTCCGCGCGGCGGACATGGTGATGCTGCGGGCCAAGGTCGCGCAGTCATGACTCGGGTTGCGGCACCAGGCCTCACCCGGATGGCTGCGGTCTGTGGTCCGGCCTGGGTGACGATCTTCGCTACGGTACCCAAGCCAGGATTACCCGTCCGGGGTGGTTATCAAAGGGAGGTCCTCCGGCAGATCGATGTCGGCCGGGTCGGCGATGTCCCCGCATTCGACTGTGGTGATGGCTGTGGCATGCTCCTGCAGGAAGTTCCGGGCACCGGCGTCTCCGATTGCGGACGCCGCGACGGCGTCCCAATAAGACCTCCCGAAGAGCACCGGATGGCTACGTGCACCCCCATACGTGGCCACGACTAGGTTAGAGCCATCGCGGTTGGCCGCGATCAGCCGGTTCACCGCAGCGGGACCAATCCCAGGTTGATCTACCAGGAGCACCACCACAGCAGTGGCCGAGGAATCGATTGCCATCAGCCCCATCCGCAGGGAGGAACCCATTCCGCTCTCCCAGAACGGATTGTGAACCTTAGTCCACTCCGGACGGTTGGGGACGTCGGCGGCACCATGCACCACATAAACTCGGTCGCACCCGCCCGCCACGAGAGTCTGTGCCGCGTGCTCAACCAAGAGGCCTCCCCGATAGGGCAACAGAGCCTTGGGCCGACCACCGAGACGGCGACCGGCACCGGCGGCCAAGAGGAGGCCGGCAATCATCAGTCTCCGGCCCGCAGCCGCTGGACTGCCCGCTCGACCGGGGCACCGGATTCCGCGGTCAAGAAGGTCATGCGGCGCACGCTAGGCCAGGCGTTGGACCAGGTCAAGGGTTTCCGGCCAGTGCGAGGGCAAGAAACAGGTCCACTCGTGCGTCGAGTTTTCCCAGGTCACGGCCGGTCATTTGTTCGATCCGCTGAATTCGGTAGCGCAACGTGTTCACATGTACGTGCAAAACTTCAGCGCATTTTGTCCAGGATCCGGAGTAGGCGAGGAAGGCCCGCAAGGTCGGCACCAGGTCCGCGCGATGCACGCGATCGTATTCCAGGAGCGGACCTAGAAGCCGGTCCCGGAACGCCCGCCGGACCCCGTCCGGGACCGCGGCGAGCAGCATCATGTGTGAGGTCAACTCGTCTTCGCCAATGATGGCAACGGGTTCGCGGCTCATGCCGGCCATAGCGCAAGCATGCCGTGCCTCGTCTACTGCCCCGCGTAGGCCGGAGGCTCCCGTTGCCGGGCCACTCACGCCGATCCTAAGTGGACTATGGGCGAGTGCGGGCGCGAGGTTGGCAGCCTGATTGATGGCCTGGCGCAGCACTTCCGGCTCTCCGGCGACAATGGCGAAAGCGGTCTGATCGAGGACCGCGACCGCGGCGGGCAACCGGCACAACAGGTCTTCCAGGATGGAGCGAGCCAACCCGCCGTCGAGCTGAACAGCTGCCACCACAAGGGTTTCATCGGCCGGCAGCCCGGTCAGCTTGAGCTGATAGGCCAACTCCGTGGGATCGGCGTCGGCGGTGACCATCTTGACTAGATCGCGGGCGGCCACCCGTTTGGCTTCTCGGGTGCCGTCCAGCCGGCGGCGTTCTGCCTCAACCAGAGCGGTCAGCTCGTGGGCCAGCAAATGGTGCTGCGGCTCCCATTGAGTGACGTCGCTATCGCAGATCATCAGCCAATTCGCCAGCCGGGGCTGAGTGGGGTCGCCCGCGCTGAGCACCGTCATCGCCTGGGCGGGCAGCGGATACGGGAGCCGCTTGCCGGACAGATAGTGCCGCAATGCTTTTGCCTTCACCTCCTCGGGGAGCGCCGAGCCGTTGGCGGCGATCTCCTGGCCGGTAGGCGAAAGCACCCAGCACCGCATCGACAACTGTTGGCGGACAAGGTCCAGCACGGCTCCGAGGCCTTCGCCCTCCGAGGTCATCGAGGCGGAGACGAGGTAGCGATGCCGCCCAAGGAAGTCGGTGATGTCATCGGCACGAACCGGCGACAGGCGCCGCACGACTTCCTCGGTGACCGTGGTGAAGGCAATGTCCGCCGGGACACGCAACAGTGGCAATCCCCGTTCGCGGCAAGCGGCGCGCAGATCGATTGGGATCTCGCCGGAGATGCCGTCGCCGGCGGCGAGCGCGCAGACCCCGGCGTCGGCGAGGGCCTTCACGAAGGATGCCGAGTCCTCCGGGTTCCGCCGCCAGACCATCCCGGTCAGGACGAGCTCGCCGCCATGCAGATACCGGCTCGGATCCGGCAGATCGGTGGTCATCACCGACTGGATCGGGCGGTTGAGTTCAGGCTCGCCACTAAGCAACTCGAGCTGGAGCTCGGGCAGGTCAAGCAGTGTTCGCAGGCGCATTTCGGGCACCTCCCTTCGATGCCGCGGGCTAGTGGTGACCGCCAGGCTAGCCCGTTCTCACGCTCAGCCCAAGCCTTGGTGAAACCTCCAAATCCCCGGGTGAAGCACGTGTGAACTTTCGTCGTTCGCGACGCTAGGCCGCGTAGGAGATCCATTGCTCTACTGGTGGCCACCGCTGATGACCGTCAGGAGGACAAGTGGACCGGCTCCACTCACTGTCGCATGAAGAGGCGATAACCGAGCTCATGACGTGCTGTTCGGCCCCATCTTGGGCAGCGCAGATGTGGCGGCTGTGGCCATTCGCTGACGAAACGGCTCTGGTGGACGCCGGGACGGAGCTGGCCGATCAGTTGGACTGGCCGGACGTGCTAAAGGCCCTTTCTGCGCACCCTCGCATAGGCGAGCGTCTCTCCCGCGATGACCGGGAAGCACGTTGGTCGCAGCAGGAACAGGCGGGCTTGGCCGAGAACTTCCGGCGGAGCCTGGTGGCGGGAAATATCGCCTATGAGCGTCGGTTCGGGCACGTATTTCTCATCTGTGCGACCGGCTTGACCGGCGAGGAGATGCACTCAGAGCTCACGAAGCGCTTGGCGAACGACATCTCGGCCGAGCGCTTGGTGGTCCGCCGAGAGCTGTCCAAGATCGTCGGGCTTCGGCTGCGAAAGCTGTTGGCGTCATGACGGTTTCGACTCACGTCCTGGATAGCACCGTTGGCCGACCGGCGACGGCGGTTGGAGTCCGGCTCGAATGCGCTGGCGACACGGTGGCCACCGGCCGAACTGACGCGGACGGCCGGATTCCCGCCCTGCCAACCCCACTGGAGGGCGTCTATCGGCTCGTCTTCGATCTCGATGGCCGCTCCGGCTTCTACCCCGAGGTCGTCATCACCTTCCGAGTCAGCGATCCGGCCGCGCATTACCACGTGCCGTTGTTGCTGAGCCCGTTCGCCTATTCGACCTACCGAGGGAGCTGACAGCCATGGGCATCAAGCTCGGGGCCAACCGATACGGCAAGGCCGAGAACCGTGTGGTCGCGGTCCGTAAGTACCCCGACCGGCA
This sequence comes from Micromonosporaceae bacterium, assembly GCA_003543035.1. Classification (GTDB taxonomy): domain Bacteria; phylum Actinomycetota; class Actinomycetes; order Mycobacteriales; family Micromonosporaceae; genus Rhizocola. The sequence continues at coordinate 36,195 of DPJL01000204.1, forward strand.
CGAAATCAAGGACCTCAACGTCAGCGTCGCCCTCTCCGGGGACATGTTCGAGACCCATCTGTCCGGTGGCAATTCCAAGGTGCTACCGACTGATACGCAAAAGAACACCGTCTTCGCCTTTGCCCGCAAACACGGGATCGGTGAGATCGAGGAGTTCGCAATCCTGCTGGCGCGCCATTTTGTGGACAGCCAACCGTCCGTGCACACCGCCCGGGTCGCGATCGAGGAATACTTCTGGGACCGGATTCCCCTGCCCGGTCAGGAACTTGGCGTGGGCGTGGCCCATTCCTTTCTCCGGTCGCCCACCGCCGCGGTGCGGACTGCCGTAGTGCATTACGACGGCACCAACGCCTATGTGGTCTCGGGTATCAAGGATCTGGTCGTGCTCAACTCGACCGGCTCCGAGTTCTGGGGTTTCCTCAAAGACGAGTTCACCACGCTGAACGAGGCACACGACCGCATCCTCTCGACCGCAGTCACTGCCCGCTGGCGGCACACTGATACCGACCCAAGTCCACATCGGACGGAGTGGGCCAAGTCGTTCGGCGAAGCCAGCCGTCACCTGTTGGAGGCGTTCGCCGGCACGCACAGCCTTTCCTTGCAACAAACCCTTTATGCGATGGGTACCAGGATCCTCGATCGCCGTCCAGAGCTGTGTGAAGTGCGGCTGGCCCTACCCAACAAGCATCACTTCGCCGTCGACCTCACCCCCTTCGGGCTGGACAACGCGAACGAGGTCTTCTACGCCGCGGACCGGCCCTACGGGCTGATCGAAGGCGACGTGCTCCGCGATGACGCGCCCGACGCGGGCCCGGCGTGGGAGTGACGATGGACTTTCTCCGACCCGAGACGTGGCAGGAAGCCTTGGCCGTCAAGGCCGAGCGACCCGACGCGGTGCCGATCGCCGGTGGCACCGATGTCATGGTGGAACTCAACTTCGACCATCGCCGGCCTGCCGCCCTGCTCGACGTCACTCGTATCGCTCCGCTCGCTTCATGGGAGCGCCAGGGGACCGCAATCCGCATCGGGGCTACGGTTCCCTACACCCGGCTCATCGCCGAGCTTGGCGCCGAACTGCCAGGTTTGGCGATCGCGTCGCGGACCGTTGGCTCACCTCAGATCCGCAATCGGGGGACAGTCGCCGGGAACCTGGGCGCGGCCTCGCCCGCCGGTGACACGCATCCGATCCTGCTGGCCGTGGGCGCGGTGGTCGAGGTGGAGTCGGTTCGGGGTACCAGGCTGATTCCGGTGACAGAGTTCTACCTCGGCGTGAAGCGCAACGCGCTCGAGCCGGACGAGCTCATCCGTGCCGTGCACGTTCCCATTGCGCAGGGGCCGCAACAGTTTTCGAAGATCGGCACCCGCAACGCGATGGTGATCGCGGTCTGCTCCTTCGGACTCGCCATCGACGAGGTGAAGCGGACGGTGGGAACGGGTGTCGGCTCGGCCGCACCAACACCCCGGCGCGCGCTGGCCGCAGAAGACTTTGCGGCTCAAGCGTTGCCGTGGGAGAGCCGGGACCCGCTCCCGCCTGAAGTGGCAACGCGATTCGGAGAGCTTGCGGCACAGGCCGCGTCCCCGATCGACGACGTACGGGGCAGCG
>DPJL01000204.1:38068-42218 GCA_003543035.1 Micromonosporaceae bacterium
ATCGACGACGTACGGGGCAGCGCCGCGTACCGGCGTCACGCCCTGTCCGTGATGGCCCGCCGCACCTTGGGCTGGGCTTGGAAGGAGTACCAATGCGCCTCAATCTGACCGTCAACGGCGAAAGCCGGGAGGCCGACGACGTGTGGCCGGGCGAAAGCCTGCTTTACGTGCTACGTGAGCGGCTTGGCCTGCCGGGCGCGAAGAACGCCTGCGAGCAGGGCGAGTGCGGGTCGTGCACGGTGTACCTGGACGGCGTCCCGGTCTGCTCCTGCCTGGTGGCAGCGGGCCAGGCGATCGACCGCGATGTGGTCACGGTCGAAGGCCTGGCCGAGGGCGAGACGCTCGACCCGGTGCAGGAGGCTTTCGTCGAAGCAGGTGCCGTCCAATGTGGATTCTGCACGCCCGGGCTGGTCGTCGCGGCGCACGATTTGATCGCCCGATGCCCGGACCCCTCGGATGGCGAAATTCGTGAGGCGCTGGCGGGGAACCTGTGCCGTTGCACCGGGTACGAGAAGATCCTGGACGCGGTCCGGATCGCCTCCGGGCGCAAGGCGGCCCTCGCATGACCACCATCATCGAGAACTGCGCGGTGGCTACCGTATCCGGAGCGGAGCACTCAGCCGGCTATGTGGTGATCGAAGGCGAGTACATCACCGCAGTCGGGTCAGGGCAGGCACCTCTCATCGAAGGTGCGTCCTATGTGGATGGCTCTGGTTGTCTTGCTACCCCGGGATTGGTGAACACGCACCACCACTTGTACCAGTGGGTGACCCGTGGGCTTGCCCAAGACGAGACCCTGTTCGGGTGGCTCGTGGCGCTCTATCCGGTCTGGGCGCGAATCGACGCGCAGATCGTGCACGCCGCGGCCGGTGCTGGGCTCGGCTGGCTGGCGCGAACCGGCTGTACCACGTCCAGCGACCACCATTACGTCTTTCCCAAGGACAGCGGCGATCTACTGGCCGCCGAGATCGAGGCGGCACGCACGATCGGCCTACGGTTTCATCCCACGCGTGGCTCGATGGATCGGGGTAAGTCCGAGGGGGGCCTGCCGCCGGAGTCGATTGTCGAAGACCGGGACACCATCCTGGCCGCGAGTGAGGATGCGATCGTGAGATACCACGATCCCGCGCCGAATTCGATGCTCCGGATCGGGATCGCGCCCTGTTCGCCCTTCTCGGTCAGCTCGGAGCTGATGACCGAATCGGCTGCGCTGGCTCGCCGGCATGGGGTGCGGCTGCACACCCACCTGGCCGAGACGCTGGACGAGGAGCACTTCTGTGTGGCCACGCATGGGTGCACTCCAGCCGAGTACGCTGATTCGCTGGGCTGGCTCGGGGAAGACGTCTGGCTTGCCCACTGTGTGCACCTGTCGGACTCGGCGGTGCACAGGTTCGCCGAAACCGGTACCGGGACAGCACATTGCCCAAGCTCCAATGCACGCCTGGGCTCGGGACTGGCTCCGGTCAAGGCATTGATGGACGCCGGTGCCCCGGTCGGGCTCGGCGTCGACGGCGCCGCCTCGCACGAGGCCGGGATGATGGTGGAAGAGCTGCGACAAGCCTTGTATGCCTCGCGACTGCGAGCCGGAACCGCGGAATCCAAGGCGGCACTGAATGCTCGTGACGCGCTCTACCTGGGCACCATGGGCGGCGCTCGCAACCTTGGCCGGCAAAACGAGATCGGCTCGCTCGAGCCCGGGAAGCTCGCGGACATCGCGCTGTGGCGACTGGACGGACTAGGCCATGCGGACATCGCCGATCCGGTGGCGGCGCTGGTCTTCGGGCCACCCGCCCCGCTGAAGCTGTTGCTGGTGGCTGGGAAGCCGGTGGTCGCGGATGATGCTCTCGTCAACGCCGATGAGCGAGCGTTGGCGAGCGCCGCCCGGGCCGCCAGCCGCAAGCTGATGGAGGCGTCATGAGTAAGGTTCGTGAGCTCACGTCATCGAATCGGGGCGGTGTCGGCGACAGCCCGGTCCGGCCGGACGGCCCGCTCAAAGTGAAGGGCGAGTTCGCCTATTCCTCGGATCTCTGGATCGACGGCATGCTCTGGGGTGCGACGCTCCGCAGCCCGCATCCGAGCGCGCAGATTACCGCCGTCCACATTGGAGAAGCCCTGGCCATGCCCGGCGTCCACGCGGTGCTGACCCATGCCGACGTTCCAGGGCACAAGTTCTACGGCCTTGAACACCGCGATCAGCCGGTCCTCGCCATGGACGGAGTGCGCTACCAGGGCGAGCCGGTGGCACTGGTGGCCGCGGACCATCCGGAGACCGCACGGCGGGCGCTCAAGAAGATAGTCGTGGACTACGAAGTGCTTGAGCCGGTCTTCGATGCGCGACAGGCGATATCTGATCCGGCAAACATCGTGCGGCACCAGCCCGTCCGGGTGGGCGATCCCGACGATGCTGCGGTGCGAGCACAATGCGCTGTCATCGTCGCCCGCGACTACGAGGTTGGCATCCAGGATCAGGCGTTCCTTGGGCCGGAGTCGGGTCTCGCGATCCCTTGCGAGGACGGCGGGATCGAGCTCTATGTCGCCACCCAGTGGATGCACAACGACCTCACGCAGATTGGTCCCTGCCTTGGCCTCCCGGACGACAAGATTCGCATGACGCTGGCCGGAGTAGGTGGGGCGTTCGGCGGGCGCGAGGACCTGTCCATGCAGATCCATGTGGCGATGTTGGCCATGCATACCGGCAAACCGGTGAAGATCGTGTACAACCGTGAAGAGTCGTTCTTTGGGCACGTGCACCGCCACCCAGCCGTGATGCGCTATGAGCATGGCGCCTCCGCCGACGGCAAACTCGTCTTCGCCAAGGCCGAGATCATCCTCGATGGTGGCGGTTACGCTTCGGCCACCCCGAACGTGGTGGGCAACGCGGCGTCGCTAGGCGTTGGGCCGTACGAGATCCCGCACATCAAGATTGACGCCTACGGTGCCTATACCAACAATCCGCCCTGCGGCGCGATGCGGGGCTTCGGCGCGGTGCAGGCCTGCTTCGCCTACGAGTCGCAAATGGACGCCGTCGCCGCCGAGCTCGGCATTGACCCGTTACGGTTCCGCCAGATCAACGCGGTCTCCGAAGGTTCGAAGCTCGCCACCGGACAGGTGCTCGACTCACCGGTGCCGCTGGCCGAGATGCTCGACGACCTCGCCGCGATGCCTTTGCCGCCCAATGAAGCTTTCGATTTGCGCCGCATGCCGGGCGGGGTCTCCAACACCACTCACGGCGAAGGTGTCCGCCGGGGTGTCGGATATGGCGTTGGCATCAAGAACATCTGTTTCTCCGAGGGGTTCGACGATTACTCCACGGCCCGGGTGCGGCTCGAAATGATCGGCGGTGAGCCCGCGGCGCTCGTTCATACAGCCGCGGCTGAAGTCGGCCAGGGTCTGGTCACGCTTAAGGCACAGATCGCCCGGACCGAGCTGGGCATCGAACGGGTGACGATCGCCCCGGCGGATAACCAGATCGGCAACGCCGGTTCGAGCTCGGCTTCACGACAGTCCTATATGACCGGTGGAGCGGTCAAGGTCGCCTGCGAGGCGGTGCGCCAGCGGGTCATCGAGCTGGCCGGTGCGCCTTCGGATTCCCGCATCGTTGGCGGAAAGCTCGTTACCGCTCTCGGCGAAGTCGTGGCGGGACTGGCCGAAATCCTGGGCGAGACGGCGATTGAGGAGATTCGCGAGTACCATCACCGGCCCACCACGGTCCTGGATCCCGTTACCGGCCAAGGGAACTCGCACACCCAGCTTGCGGTCTGCGTGCATCGCGCGGTCGTGGACGTCGACGTGGACCTCGGCCTGGTGAAGGTCGTTGAGCTGGCCGCGGTGCAGGACGTTGGGAAGATCCTCAACCTGCTGTCGCTGGAAGGCCAGATCCACGGTGGCACCGCACAAGGCCTGGGTCTCGCCGTGATGGAGGAGATCCAGGTGACCAACGGCAAGGTGCGCAACCCCTCCTTCACCGACTATCTCATCCCGACCATTCTCGACATGCCGCCGATGCGCATGAAGATCCTCGAAAACGCCGATCCCCATGCCCCATACGGGCTTCGGGGGGCCGGCGAGCCGCCCACGCTCTCGTCGACACCGGCGATCGTGGCGGACGCACCCGGCGCCCCCCCCGCTCCCCCCCCCCCGCCCACGCCCC
>DPJL01000244.1:0-2470 GCA_003543035.1 Micromonosporaceae bacterium
CCCACGCCGGGTAGGACCCGGTAGCGGTGGGCGTGGGTGAGGCGGTCGGCGACGACGTTGGCGACGCCGTGGGTGAGGCGGTCGGCGATGCCGTCGGGGAGGTCGGCGGCGCGCTTCCGAAGATCACATCGGAGCACGAGTAGAACGCCTCGGTGCTCATCTGCAGGTGACGTTGCCAAACGGCGTAGATGACATGGCGTCCGCTGCGGCCGGACGGCAGATTGCCGGTCATCACGTAATAGCCGTTGACCACCGGTGGGTCGCTGACCCGAAGGAACGGGCTTGCGTCCAGATCGGACCAGCGCAGCGGGTTGTTCGGGTTATAGCCCTGCTTGGTCGCGTAGAGCTCGAACACCCCGGGATGCTGTGCGGTCACCCGGAACCGGAAGGTATAGCTGCCCGAGGTCGGGATGGTGGTCGACACCCAATCTGACCTGGCTTGGTCGAATCCGGCGTACTTACTGCGCCCGCCGCTGCATAGCTTGCCATCGGGGACGACAGCCTTGTGATTGCCGCCGGCGTTGGCCTGGTTGACCTCGTTCCAGTCGTAGAGCGGCTGGGTGCCGCCGATTGCCACGGCTTGGCGGCAGGCCGCTGAGTCGGGTGACTCAGGACCCTCCGCATAGCACTGGAACACCCGGCTGACCGGGGTAGCCATGGTGCCGTGGCCACCGGCAGGTGAACCGGTGATGACCACGATCGCAAGCGCGGGCACCGCGGCAAGGGCAACCGCGGCAACGGCCGCGCGTAAAGGCCGCATAGAAACGCACCTCCATCTCACGTTAAGTTAACTTAACTAAGAGATGAAGTTACGCCCTACTGTGATCGACTTCAATACCGTGAATTTCAGCGTGAAGCGCTGACCAGCGCGCGATGGAGCAGCTTCGCGTCACCGAGCAGTTGGCGCAGCCGCTTTTCCAAGCCGGCTATCGGAACGAGGTTCTGTGGTGCCCGGGGGTCCTTATAGGACACCGACGCATAGCGCGGAATGGTCACGCTGGAAAGCTCCGCCAGCCGGATCGCTTCGTGTTCGGGCAGCTCAGCCGAGCACTCGACGCGCACAATTCCGGCCCATGGTGCGCCTCCACCACCAGGCAGCTTCAAGTACCAGGTAAGCCGTTCATAAATCCCGGAAATGCGAAAGACCGGTGTGCGTTGGGTCGGGCGCAATGCCGTCACCACGTCGATGAGCCGATCGGGCAGATACTGCTTCTGCTGCGTCTTCACGTAACCGAGCGTGCGCGGCAAGGCGTCCCGGCTGCGCAACGGACCGTCCACAATCAACAGGTCGTCATCGGTGCGGGATAGCCCGGAGACCCGGATCTCCAGCTCGATCAACGATCGCTGCACGGCATTGGCCAGGTCACCTTCGTCGGCGCCGATGATGGACTCAGCCCGGTACCTAGCCGGCGCGGTGCCCACATCGGACACCTCCTCGGCGGAGGTGAAGATGGTCCGCTGCACGTCAAAGTCGGTGACGCGAGCCGCACCCGGCACGCACTCGACCACTCCAGCGGCGTAGGAGCAGGCCAGACCCGGGTGCTGGGCGATCCAGAGCCGGGCGTCGGTGCGGCGTACGCCGTCGACGAGCAGCACCCGTTGCGGGGGAGCCAGATTCGGCGGCGGGCCCAGCGGGCGCCAACTCTTCGCGTCGAGCTCGATATCGGTGTCGAGCTTGGCGCTGCTTGACTCGGCCGGCCCACGATCGGAAGCATCGTGGCTCGACCCAAACCCCGGACTCCACGCATCGACGTGAAATTTCATGTCTACTTTTCTAACCTATGCGTTCCACTCGGGCACTTCGAGCGTCCTTGGTGATCTCGAAGCGGACCGGGATGCGTTCGGCGAGACTCTGCACGTGGGTGACCACTCCGACCATCCGATCGCCAATGGCGGCAAGGTTTTCCAGCGTCGCGGCCACCGTGTCCAGAGTGGACGCGTCGAGGGTGCCGAAGCCCTCGTCGAGCATGATCGATTCGAGGCTGGCGTTGGTCGACATGCCTCCTAGCTGGTCCGCAAGGGCGAGCGCCAGTGCGAGCGAGGCCTGGAAGGTCTCGCCACCTGACAATGTTCTGACAGCACGCCGGAGCCCGGCGTCGTGGTGGTCGACGACGAAGAATTCGCGATCGTCGTGGATCAGGTCATACTGTCCGTTCGACAGCTCGCGCAGGATCGACGACGCCCCGGTTACCAAGGCCTCCAACGCCTCTTGCAACAGCCAAGCCTCGAAGTTGTTGGCGCGCAAGTGCTGTGCGAGCGCCGAAGCGACCTGCTTTTCGGTCTCCACTGAAGCTCGCTGAGCCCGCAATGCGTCAGCCTGGGCTTGCATTTGGACGATCCGCTCACGCGCGGCGGTAGCCCGCTCCACCGCGATCGCGGCGGCGCGCTGATGTTCGCCCGCTCGGGGCTTGGCGATCCCCGCCTCGGCGAAGAGCCCGTCCAAGGCACCGGCCAGGCGAGCAGTCTCCGC
>DPJL01000244.1:2797-25316 GCA_003543035.1 Micromonosporaceae bacterium
TGCCCAGGCCTGACCGAGGTCGTCGCGATCCGCGACGGGCGGAGCGAGCGCGGCGACTGTGTCCCGGGCGGAGTCGAAGTCACGCCAACCCCGGCGCAGCCTCTCCTCGGCTTGCTGAACCGCGAGGTTTGCCTGCCGATGTGCTTCGCGCGCCGTGCGAAGCGCCGTGGCCGAGTCGGAAAGCTCACGGCGTCTCGTCTCCACCGCTTTCAACTGCTGACGCAACTCCTCAGGCGTCTCGGCTCCGTCGAGCAGGCCATCCACTTCGGACAGTCGGGCCGCCAGCTGATCGTGCTGTGCGGTGGCAGTGGTGAGCTTCTTGTCGGCTTCTCGCAAGTCGCGATCCACTTTGCCGAGCTGGAGTCGCGCCTTCTCGGCGTCCTCTTCAGCCTGTGCCAGCTCGTGTTTGGCGGCCGCCATGGCCGGTTTCTCCGGCTGGGCAGGCACTTTGGCGACCTGTTGCTCGCAGACCGGGCAGGCGTGCCCGGCTTTGAGGTCGCGTCGCAGCCAGGCAGCTCGGTCCGCAGTTTGCGCGGCGAGCAGAGCCTGCTGCGCCGCTGTCACCTTTTCCGCCGAGGTAGCAGCCAGGTGCTCGGCAAGCCTTCGCTGCTTCTCCACGGTCTCGTGAGCCTTGGTGGTCTTGGCCAAATCTTTGTCCAATGTGGACAGCCGCGTAGCGACCTTGGACCGCTCTTCGTGCAGGTTGAGCACGGCGGCGAGCAAGGCTGGGTCGGGGCCACTGTCGAGCTGGTGGCGCAGCTTCTCCTCGTGCTCCTCGGCCGCGCCGACCGCCACCGCCGCGTCGGCCACCTTGGCGGTCGCCTGCTGTGCTGCGGCCGCCAATGAAGCGGCATCCTTGGGCGCACGAACCATCGTGAGCAGCGACAAGCGGCGCTCGGTCTCCGCCACCGCTTGGGAAGCCGACGTCGCCTTTTCTTGCGCCGCGGCAAGGGCTGGGAGTGCCTTGTCGACCGCGGCCGTGAGCTCCTCGGCCGCGTGGAGAGCGATGGCCGCGTCTTCCAATGAGGCATCGGAGGCAGCCGTATTCAGCTCGGCGAGCACCGGCTCGGTCGCGGCCAACTGTGCATTTGCTTCCGTGACAAGGGTTGTGGCACGGTCGCGCACCTTCTCATACACGTCGAGACCGAGCAGCCGGACCAGGATCTCCTGCCGCTCAGCCGGTTTCGCGTGCAGGAACGCGGCGAACTCGCCCTGTGGCAGCACCACGCATTTGATGAACTGGTCGTAGGGCAGCCCCACGACCTCGGTCACTGCGACGTCAAGCTCGGCCGGCGTGCCGGCAAGTGGTTGACCCAGCTCGTTCAGCAGCTCTGCACCGTCCAGAGTGGACGGATCGAAGCCAGGGGAGAGCGCCTGCAGTGCGGCGGCGCGGGTCGACGCGCGACCTTTGCCATCACGGCGTACTACCCGCGTGACCGCATATCGGGCACCCGCCGCTTCGAAGATGAGCCGAACGGCGGCCTCGCTGGCCGAGGGAGCGAGTGCGTGGGCCACGGACTTCACGCTTCCCCAACGCGGAGCTGTGCCGTACAGCGCAAAGCATATGGCGTCGAGGATGGTGGACTTACCCGACCCGGTCGGGCCGACCAGGGCGAAGAAGTCGGTGTCGGTGAAGTCGACCGTGGTCTGCTCCCGGAAGGCGGCAAACCCGCGCAAGTCCAATCGCATAGGCCTCATGCCCGGACCTCCGAGCGGCTCAGCGTCGCCATTTCGGGGAAATGGTCCCTTCCCGCGAAAAGGATCGCGCGATTTCCCCGAAATGGCGCGGATCTTGGCGCGGTTGGGAAAAGCCTCATGAACTGCTCACCTCGTCAAAGAGCCGGTTGAACAGTGCCTTGGTCGGCTCGTCGGTGCTGCCGCGCTGCTCCAGATAGTCGGCAAAAAGCTCCGGCGCGCTTCGCCCGGCTCGCGCGGCCCGCGCCTTTTCGGCCACGTCACCCGCATCCACCCGGATCTCCAAGGCGCGCGGGAACAGCTCCTGCACCTGCTCACGCAGCCCGGCGCGGGTGGGCTCGGTGACGTAGACACGAAGCCAGGCATCGCCAACGTCCATAGTGGACAGATGCTCGAGCGTTCCTCTGATGGTGCGTAGCGGCACTGCCACCGGCACCGGCACCACGCGCACCTGCGCCGGGGTGGCAGCGCTCACCTCGACGATTGTCACCGAGGCGGTGTTCTCCTCCTCGCCGAAGTCGATGGCGATCGGCGAGCCGCTGTAGCGGACGGGACACGGCCCAACCATGATCTGCGACCGATGCAGGTGCCCTAGGGCGACGTAATGGGTACCCGCCGGGAAAACCGAGCTGGGCACGGCGTAGCCGAGGATGGTGTGCGCCTCGCGTTCGCCTCCGCCCATCAGGCCGCCAACGACAGTCATGTGTGCCATCACCAGGTTGACCACGCCCGCCTCTTCAAACGAGCAGAGGCGGGTCAGCAGGCGCGAAACATGGTCGGCATAGGTGGCTTGTGCTTCGGCCTCGGTCAGCGAGAACATCTCCAGCGCCCGCACCGCATATCGCTGAGACAGGAACGGCAGCGCGACGCACTGCCAGCGCTCGCCGCCCTTCGTCGAGCCGCTGACGACATGATCCTCCACACGATCGCTGACCCGGCCGCGCAACGTGATCCCGGCCGCGTCAGCCCACGGACGAAGTGCGTCGAGCGCTGCCCCGTTGTCGTGGTTGCCGCCGATCGCGACCACCTCGGCACCGGACGCCCGTAAAGCCGTGAGAGCCCTGGTCACCACCTTGGTGGCCTCAGGGGAAGGCTGAGCCGTGTCGTGCAAATCGCCCGCGACCAGGATGAGGTCCGGCTGCTCCTGCCGGGCGATGTCGATCACACAGGCGAGCGCTGCGATCTGCTCATCCAGCCGCGACCGTCCCTTGAGGACCTTGCCGATATGCCAGTCGGAGGTGTGCAGGATTTTCATCAGAACGGAATCCCGTCGTCGGCGCCCTTTACTACTAACAACGGATCAGTGGCGCTGATCATGCTGGCCAAAGTGGCGCGAGGGGCGGGGCCGGCCTCACCAGGCCGGGTCGCCCAGGCCGGGAAGGGGAACTCGATGGCGAGCGGCACCGGGATCTCGGGCTGCGCCACGAACATGGTGCCAGGCTTGGCCAGCAGGGCGCGCTGGCGCTGAGCTGGTGGGAGGAAGCCGTACTCGGGGCGGGAAGCCTCGGCCGGGTCAAGGCGGCCGACGACTCGGATCGCCGAGTTGGCCACGATCCGGCGCTCCACTTCGGACGCGGTCTGCTGCGCGCCGATGAGCACCACACCCAGCGAACGGCCACGCTCGGCGATGTCGAGCAGCACCTCTTTGATCGGGCTGGATCCGTCGCGCGGGGCGTACTTATTGAGCTCGTCGAGCACCACAAAGAGCAGGGGCTTGGCGCTGCCTGCCTTCTCTTTGCGCTCGAACTCGGTCTTGAGCGTGACACCGACCACGAACCGCTGCGCCCGATCCGGCAGGTTGTGCAGATCGACCACAGTGACCTGGGCGCCCTCGGCGGTGGAGATGCGATGCGCCTTGCGAGTCGGCAGATCACCGCGGATGAGCCGGGCCAAATCGCGCTTGCTGTTGATGAGCCGGCGCGCGAAGGCATTGATGGTGCCCAAACCGACCGCGTTGCCCGCCCACGTGGCGCGAGTGGAGTCGTCGTTAAGCTGCTCCACGAGATAGTCCACGAGCTGCTCATAGCTGTGAATCGGCATGCCGTCGACGCTGACCCCGCCATCCTTGTCGACGGCGTTGCGGGCCAGCTGTGCGGTGACCGAGTGCACGACCATCGTGTATTGCTGGCGCTCGTCATCAGCGTCGGCGAAGACATAGGGCAACAGCCGGTCGCTGCAAAACTCGGAGAGGGTCCAATAGAACGGATCGACCCCGGTCAGCCTGCTCGCGACGTCGGGGCTGCCGCTCGGGTCGCCAGCTCGAGCCGGTGCGTATACCGTGACCTGCGGGAAGGGCAACGCTTCCAGGCCGAGCCGGTGATAGGCCGCCCGGGTCTTCTCATCGAGTCTCGTGTTTGGATGGTCCAGAAACAGCAGGTCCTCGCCTTTGACGTTGAAGATGAGGGCTTTGGTGTTGACCGCGTCGCCGCCGAACACTCCGGACGTGAACACCGAATAGAGCAGGAAGGTGGCGAAGCTCGTCTTGGTGGCCACCCCAGAGACGCCGGAGATCGACACGTGGGCGCCCCGGCTGCCGTCGAGAAAGTCGGCGTTCAAGAAAACCGCTTGGCCGTCTCTCCCGGTACCCATCGGAAGGCGCCTTTGCATTCGATCGAAGGAAAGCGCGCTGTCCCGCGCGTCTCCCTCCGCCCGAAAAGCCACCGCTCCGGGCAGTGGCGGCACGTAAACCTCCGGATCGACCCTGGTCACCGTGACCTCGGCCGCCTCCTGCACCTGCGCCGGGAGCATGCCGTCGGCGATGGCGAAGACGTCGGAGTCGAAGCTCGCCCCTTCGTGGCGGGCGCGCACGCTCGTGACGACCCCGGCGATGGTCACCCGGCCGTGGTCGGCCAGGTCGCGCTGCGTGACAACGACATCGTCAAGCTGCAAATAGGACCCGTCGTCAGAGTTGACCGCCACCCAGAAGGTCAGCGGGCTCGCGTCCTCGGTCCCCAGCACTCTTCCAACAGGTGTCCCAACCTCAGCCACGGCCAAGACCATACTCCTCGGCTATGACCTTCCCCCGGAAGCCGAGACCCGGATCGTCGGGAAGGCGACAGTGGGGGAGCCGATACGAGGCTAGGGTGCACCGGTGGCGAACAAGCTGACGGACATGGTCCTGGACGGAGCGAACCCGCGCTCGGTTTCCGCGAAGGCGCGGGGGCGCAGGTGGGCCGAGCTGATGCGCCGCTTTCCCGAGCTGGACCAGATGAAGGTGCTTGACCTGGGTGGCCGTCCGCAGTTCTGGCGTGACGCACCTGTCCGCCCGGCCGCCGTCACCACAGTCAACCTCGTCGAGCTGCCCGCCGACGAGCCTTGGATCACCACGCTGATTGCCGACGCCTGTGCCGACCGCTGGACCCATGGCACCTTTGACCTGGTCATCTCCAACAGTCTGCTGGAGCATCTCGGCGGCGTGGCGCGTCGCAAACAGTTTGCCGATGTGGTGCATGCCGCCTCGGAACGCTGGTGGATCCAGACGCCCTACCGTTACTTCCCGATCGAGCCGCACTGGTTCTTCCCGGGCTTCCAGTTCCTGCCGTTGCCGATGCGGATCGCCATCACGCGCCGCTGGCCGCTGGGCTATCGCCACGCCAAGACTCGCGAGCAGGCATATGAGCTCGTGCAGGAGGTGGAGCTGGTGACCATCACCGAGATGCGCACGCTGTTCCCCGAGGGCGATGTGTGGAAGGAACGGATGGCAGGGCTCGTCAAATCGCTCGTTGCCGTGCGTACCTGAGCAACAGCGTCCCATCCTCGGCCACCTGTGAATGGCCGAGCACCATGCTGCGGGGCGGATGTGGCTCGCCGTCGATAATCCGTCCCGCTTCAGATCCCACGAGCAACGGCGAAAGCGTCAGGCACAACTCATCGACAAGGTCCTCTTTGGTCAGTGCCCCGAAAAGCTGTGGGCCGCCCTCGCACAGGATCTGTGTCAGGCCTGCGTCGTGAAGGGCCGCAACACCTTCCGCGAGGCTGTCGCAATGCACGATCTCGGCCACCTCGGATAGGGCAGCACTGGTTTGCTTGCCGGTGACCAGAATCAGCGGCCTGACCGGTGCTTGCGCCAATGCTGGGTGCTTGGGATCCAGCCGCAAAGAACTTGAAACCACGACCATTCGGGGGTACCTGTTAAGCCCCTGAGCTATTCGCCAGCTTCGTCTCTCCTCGTCGAGCGTGAGCGGCCGGTAGTTCTCGGTTCGGAACGTGCCCGCACCCACCATCAGCGCATCGCAATTGCGCCGCAGCAGCCGGAACACCTGTTTGTCGGCTTCCCCGGACAGGCCGGCCGACAGCCCACCGACGGTCATCGCCCCGTCGAGGCTGGCGACGAAATTCACCCGCAACCACGGATGCGGCTTTCTCGCGTAGTCCACTATTCGCCTGCGGGCCCGGTCACCGGCGGGGTGGGCACGGGCAGGCGGTGCTGGCAGTCACACCAGGCTCGGCCTTTACACCGATCATGCTGCTGATCGCGACAGGCACGGCAGATCATGCGTCCAGCCTAAGCCAGGTCTGCGCCGACATGTCATAAGCTCCATGATCAGACGGCTCGCTCCCACCCCGGCGACGCTCACGAAGCGGGGGTACGGTGGGGACTCGAAGCCATTGGCGCGTCATGACGGTTGCGCTGCTAGTGCTTGCGGCGCAATCCTTTTCAGCACCGGCTTGGGCAGCGGCGCCGAAAGCGCCTGTGATCACCGAGCCGGCCGCGGCCGGCCAGATTGTCAGCGCGGCTGATGTGCACATGGAGACGGCTCCGTTACAGGACGGGGACGGCAATGGTCACAGCTGTAGCGATTGGGAGATCTGGGCCACCGGTCCAGCGGAGCGGGCATGGTTCGCCTCCTGCGCTGAGGGACCGGAGAAGGTCCATGTCCACCTGGGCAATGGGAGCTTCGAGAATTCCCATGCCGGCCGGACGTCGCTCCTGCCGGACCGCGACTACGAGCTCCGGGTCCGCCATCGAGATGACAGCGGCGAGTGGAGTTCCTATTCCACGCGCCTTTTCCGCACCGACAATGAGCGGGATCCACTTCCCGGCGCTCCACAGTGGATAGTGGGTGAGGCCGGCTACGTCGTGGAAGAGGTCGCCACCGGGTTCCAACTGCCGGTGAACATCGCCCCTGTGCCGTCATACGGTCATGACACCGCCCAGCCGATGCTTTACGTGGCCGAGCTTTACGGCCAGATCAAGGTGATCAAAGGAGACCTCTCGATTGGCACCTATGCATCTGGCTTGCTGAATTTCGATCCCACCGGGCAATTCCCCGGCAACGGCGAGATGGGGCTTACCGGTCTGGTCGTCGAGCCGGCCACCGGGGATGTCTTCGCCTCGATGGTCTATGAGGCGGACGGCAAGCCGTATCCGAAGGTGGTTCGCCTACACAGCACCGACGGTGGCCTGACGGCGGACACGCAGACCACCATCCTGGACATGCCGGACGAGGCTCAAGCGCCTTCCCATCAGATCTCCAATCTGACGATCGGCCCCGACGGCAAGTTGTACATCCATGTCGGCGATGGCTACGACGCGAAGCGGGCACGAAACCTGGAGTCGTTTCAGGGCAAGATTTTGCGCGTCAATGTTGACGGCTCGGTACCCAAGGACAATCCCTTCTACAAATCGTCGGATGGGATCACAGCTCGCGATTACGTTTACGCGTACGGGTTTCGCAATCCCTTTGGCGGCGCCTGGCGTCAGGCCGACGGCCGCCATTACGAGGTGGAGAACGGGCCTTCGGTAGACCGCCTCGTCCGGGTCAGCGCCGGGGCTGACTATGGCTGGGACGGAAGCGATGCCAGCATGCGCAAGAACGCTCGATACGTCTGGGAGCCGTCGCACGCCCCGGTCAACATTGACTTTGTGGAACGTGATCGGTTCCACGCGAGCGGCTTCCCCGAGGCTAAACACGGACATGCGTTCGTGTCGGAGAGCGGGCCCACCTATGCCTCCGGCCCACAGTCCCGGGGCAAGCGCATCGTCGAATTCAGCTTCGACTCGGATGGGTCGGTGTCGGCGCCCAAAACACTGGTCTCCTACAACGGCAGCGGCAAATCTTCGGTGGCAGGCCTCGCATCCGGGCCCGGTGGGCTTTACTTCACCGGTCTCTACCCCGACGATCCCGCCGCTGGGCCAACTGGAGCCGATGCGAAGGTCTACCGCGTCCGCTACGACCCGGACAGCACCGCAAGCCCAGACACCCCAACGGTTTACCAGGAGCGCGACTTCCAGGGCACGGCCCAATCGTTGGCACCAGGTTTGTATGAGGCCGTCCGCGGCCAACTCGGCGTCGTCGGCAATGACTCGATCAGCTCCTTGCGCGTGCCCGCCGGGTACCGGGTCGTGGTCTGCGCTCACGACAGCCAGGGCCGCAAAGACACCGGCGATCTGGGACTGTGCCGCTATTACGGGCCGGGTCTGCACGATTACGTCGGCGACGATCTCAACGACGGGATTTCCTTGGTAGCGGCCATGACTGGCCCATCCACCGGTAGGGCATTGACCGCGTATCGGAGCCGCGACCTTGCGGGGAAGACCTCGTCCTTCGGGGTGGGGCTGTCCGAGGCTATGTTCGGCGAGCTCGGCCCGGTCGGCAACGACGCCATCTCGTCGCTGAAGCTGGGCAGTGGACGCCGGGCGGTGGTGTGCGCCCACGACAGTCTCGACCGGACAAACACCGGCGATCTGGGACTGTGCCGGTTCTACGGACCCGGGAGTCACACCTGGATGGGACCCGAGCTCGACGACCAGATTTCCCTTGTCGCCGTATCGCCGTAACCTGAGCGACATTTTCGTTGTCCGGTTACGGATCTCGTTTTGGTAACAACCTCAGGACGCTGAGTGGCCATGAAGATAGCTACGGAAAGTGATCACGGCTCGTAAAGACTAGGACAGGTCTCATCCCTGCTGATGTCCCGAACTAGATCGTAAAGGTCCCGAAGGTAAATCCGGCTGCGACGGGGGCAGCGGGCGGCGCCTGAGCATGCTTATCCTCCCTGCCTGACTTGTTCATGACCGGGGAGACCTCTGTGCTGACCAACCGTGACTTGGCGTCTGTACCCACCCGCCGTGGGGCGTTCCGCAGGACTGTGGCGCGCTTTCTCGTCCTTCCACTGGTGGCAGGGCTGACACTGGGGCTGCCTCCGGCCGCGGTAGCGGCGTCCCCGGCTCCGGCTGACCGATCGGTGCCGGTGTCGCCTGCCGCGGTGAAGTCGGCTCCGTTGCCGGCGATGGCGAAGCACGTGGCCGGTCGAGTGGTGTGGCCGACTGCAGCATCTGCGGTGGTCGATGTTCCGGCAACCGGGGGTGGGGCGTCGGTGTCGGTGGGTGGGCTGCCGGTGACAGTGTCTGCGGTGGCCGGTGACGGGTTCGGTGTTGGTAGGGCGGCGGTCCAGCCGGCTCCGGCGAGGGTGCGGTTGGAGGTTTTGGACCGCCAGGTTTCGCAGCGTGGTGGTGCGCCGGTGGCGTTCAAAATTTCCCGTGCCGACGGTAGCAGCGGCCCGGCGAAGGTGAATGTGCGTGTGGACGCGTCGGGGTTCCGGGGGGCTTTCGGTGGCGCCTACATGTCGCGGCTGGAGTTGCGGCTGCTTCCTGAATGTGGTCTGAGCGCGGTTGGTGCGGAGCAGGCTCGTCGAGGTGCGTGTGCGGGTGTGGCTTTGGACTCCTCTAGTGACTTCAAGTCCGGGATCGTGTCTGCTGACATCGATCTGGGCACGATGCTGACGGGGTTGATGGCGCAACCGCGGTCACCCAAGCAGCAGGCGTTGCTGGGTGCCGAGACCCAGGATGCGGGTCCGGCAGTGCAGGCGGCTCCGGCTGGTGATGGCGCGATTGTGATGCTGGCGTCGTCGGGTGACGCGCAGGGCGTGGGGACGTTTGGTAAGACGGATTTGAAGGAGTCGGGGTCGTGGTCGCATGGTGGGGCGGCCGGCAATTTCTCGTATGGTTATCCGCTTGCGGCTCCGCCGGTGCCGGGTGGTTTGGCACCGAAGTTGTCGTTGGGGTATTCGTCGGCGACGGTGGATGGTCAGACGGCGGCGGAGAATATTCAGAACGGGCCGCTGGGTGAGGGCTGGTCGCTGGCTGGTGGCGGGTTTATCGAGTCGTCGTTTCGCCCGTGTGCGTCGGATAACAGTGGAGATCATCCGGCGACATGGGCGAATGTGACCACTGATCCGTGCTGGCGGCTGGAGAACTACCAGTTGTCGTGGTCGGGACGCTCGGGTGAGCTGGTGCCGACTGCGAGCGCGAATGTGTGGAAGGTGGCCGCCGATGACGGGGCGAAGGTCGAATACCTGGCCGCGGAAGGTTATTGGCGGATCACGACGACTGATGGGACGCAATGGTTTTTCGGGCGGCAACGGCTGCCGGGTTGGACGGCCGGGGCGCGGGAAACCCAGTCGGTGCTCTCGCAGGAGATGTTCGCCAATCACAGCGGCGAACCATGTTTCCACGGTTCTGGGTACGTGTACTCGCATTGCACCAAGCCGTACCGGTGGCAGCTGGACTATGTGGTGGATGTCAACGGTAATTCAATGTCGTACTGGTATTCCCGGTTCGACAATCTGGCCGGGTCGAACAATTCCGGTCAGGGGGTGTTCACCTATCAGCGTGACGCGGTGTTGGAGCGTATCGAGTACGGCACCCGGGCGGGTAACGAAACGACGGTAACCCCACCGGCGAAGATCGAGTTCACGAACTCCGACCGATGTGTGGCCGCCGACTGCAACCCGAACGTGAACTGGCCGGACACGCCGTGGGATCTCAAATGTGATGCGGCGCCGTGTAACAACAACTTGTCGCCGTCGTATTGGACCACCAAACGCCTCACGAAGATCACGTCAAGGGTGTGGACGGGTTCGGGTAGCGACTACAAGCCGGTGGATGAGTGGGCGTTTACCCAGTCGTTCCCAGGCGGCACCGATGTGCCGACGCTGTGGCTGGACTCGATCACCCGCACCGGATACGACGCCCTTGGGAACACGACCATCATGCCGGCGTTGACCACGCACGGGCGTAAAGACCGTAACCGGGCCGACTACGACCCGAATGCATCGATGGCCGATCCGCAGAAGTACCGGATCGACTACTTGGACACCGAGGCCGGAGCGCGCATCGAGGTGTCCTATCTGCCGACCAACGAGCCCGGTGATGCGTGTACCTGGTGGTCGGGCAAGTCGCAGGCACAGTGGCCCAATTACAACGACAACGCGTCGCGCTGTTACATGCAGTGGGTGACCAACCGGTCAGGGCAGACGGCGTGGTCGTGGTGGCACAAGTTTGTGGTGGACAAGGTCACCGAGAAAGATCTCGTGGGTGGCTCGCCGGACAAGGTGACCTCGTATCAGTACACAATGGACGGTGCCACATCCAACCGGGCGCTGGTGTTGTGGGGATATTCGGGCAGTGTCTGGGCCTCGCCGAAGAAGGCCATGTCGTCGTGGAAGGGCTATCCGACCGTCATCACCACCATCGGGGTGGCCGGTGGTACCCAGTCGAAGACCAAGCGGGTCTACTACCGGGGCCTTGACCGCGACACCGGCCTCGACACCGGCCAGGAGTTCTTCCGCACGTCCAATGTGGTCGATAGTGAAAATGTCTCAGTGGCCGATCATCCGGCGCTGGGTGGGCAGGTCCGCGAAATCATTGCCTACGACGGCGCATCCGGCCCCGAGATCTCCAAGACGATCACCACCCAATCGGTGATCGCCACCACCGCCGGCGGTGCCCTGCCCAACTGGCAAACCCCGCCGGAACGCTATGCCTACCTGACGCGCGAGACTGCCACCAAAACACTAACCAAAATCCACGACGGCAGCTGGCGGGCCACCGAATCACTGTCCACATGGGATACCACCTACGGCACCCTGAGCCAGCTAAACAATCTTGGCCAGACCAGCCCGCCGCTGAATCCCGACAACGACAACCTGTGCACGCGCTACACCTATGCCCGCAATACCGGCCGGAATCTGTTGTGGCATAAGGGTACTGGCGGCGGCGGTATCAATGCGGCTGCGATGGGGTCTGGTGGGGTGGACTTCACCGGCTACCGCGAGCTCATGTCGCCCGGTGACTTTTCCGGCGACGGCAAACCCGATCTGGTGGCCATCAAGGAATCGGATGGGAAGGCGTATCTGTGGCTCGGTGACGGCACCGGCGGTGTGCAAGGCACGCCGACGGTGATCGCTACCGGCTGGGGCGTGTTCTCGAAGATGTTCTCCACCGGCGATGTGACGGGCGACGGGCGGCCGGACCTTTTGGTGATGACCTGGGCCGGGGATGTGTGGCTGGCCCCCAATGTGGGCGGCACCGGCCTCGGTGGTGGGACGCTGGTCGTGTCGGGTTGGTCCTGGGCGGACCGGATCTTCTCACCCGGCGATGTGACCGGCGACGGGATCGGCGACGTCTACCTACGCAACAACGCGTCCGGCGAGCTGTGGCTTTCTCCGGGTACCGGCGGCGGCTATTTCGGCGCCGGCAGCGTTCACGGCAATACGTGGAACATCTACGACCAGTTCGCTGGACGCGGTGATGTTACCGGCGACGGCAAGACTGACATCTACGCCTACGACCCGGTCGACACCGCTGTCTGGGTCCTGCACGGCAACGGCACCGGCGGATTCACCGGCGCCAAAACCAAAATCGCCACCGGATGGGTAGGCCGCACTGCGCTGATCACCCCCGGTGATCTGGACGCCGACAGCAAACCCGACCTGTGGACCACTGCCGACAGCTGGATCATCGGCGCTGTGTCGCGCACCGAAACCGTCGGTGTGAGCTGCGGGACCACGGCTGTCTACCCAGCCGACCTACTTACCGACCACCGCACCTTCTACGACGGAAACGCCACTCACGGTGCCGTTCCGATGAAGGGATTGCCCACCAAGTCCGAGGAAGCCAAGAGCCACAACGGCACGAGCCCGTCGTACATCACGACCGGCGAGACCGGCTACGACCAGTGGGGGCGTCCACTGTGGACAAAGGATCCGCTGGGCAATCAAACCGATACCCTTTACACGCAGAACAGCGCCGGACTTCAATCAACGGTCAAGGTGACATCTCCACCCGCCACGACCGGAGCAGTCCGGCACGAAGTCACTACAAGCATTGATGTGCTTCGTGGGGTACCGGTGAGTGTGACCGACGCCAACGGAAAGGTCACCAGTGCCACCTACGACCCACTCGGCCGGCTGAAGTCCGTTCGCGAGCCGGGAAACACCGGCACTCACCCGGATGTCGAGTACACATACTCGATCAGTAAAACAGCCGTTCCGCATCTGCTAACGAAAAACCTTGGCCCCAATGGCAATCAGATCGTTTCGTACGAGATCTTCGATGGTCTGCTCCGGCCGCGGCAGACCCAGACGACCGCGCCGGACGGCAAGCGTGTCATCACCGATCTCCGATATGACGATCGGGGACTGACGGCGAAGGCGTCGGTGTTCTACAACAACGCATCCGGGCCGAACTCAACCCTGGTTTGGCCGACCAACGGCGATGCGGATATCGACACCCAGACCCGCTACGTGTACGACGGTGCAGCCAGGCCAACCTTCCAGCAGGTCTACAAGGCCAATGTGAAGCAATACGAGACCGAGACCCGCTACGGCGGCGACCGCACCGGGGTGATTCCGCCGGCAGGCGGGATCGCCACCCAGGATCTGTTCGACGCGCGCGGCAAGGTGGTGGAGAAGCGCCAGTTCTCCGGAACTCCGTTCACCGGGGCGTTCGACAAAACCAGCTATACCTACGACAGAGCCGGCCGTCTGCTCACCGTCAAGGACCCAGCCACCAACACGTGGACCTACGAATACGATCTGCTGGGCCGCAAAACCAAGGCCATCGACCCGGACACCGGTACCGCAACCGCCAGCTACGACAACGCTGGTCAGGTGCTGTCCACAACGGACAGCCGGAACCAGGCACTGTTCTACGAATACGACAACCTTGGCCGCAAGACCAAGCAGCGCGCCGATACCGTCGGCGGGCCGGTCATGGTCTCGTGGACCTACGACACCGTCGCGAAAGGACAGTTGACCTCGACGAGTCGCTTCGATGGTGCGACGACTTACACGTCAGCAGTCGGCTCCTATGACGACGGATACCGGCCTCTGTCCGCGACCGAAACCGTGCCAGGATTCGGCACCGGGGGCGGCACTCTCACCTACACGAGCACCTTCACTTACAAGACCAATGGCGCGCCGGCAACGACGGTCCTGCCTGGCGTGGGTGGGTTGCCGGCTGAGACTCTCAGCTACACCTATACAGACCAAGGCTTGCCCAAGACCCTGACCTCCGGGCAGGCGACCTATGTCGCCGACATGACCTACACCTATGACAGCATGATCGCCGAGCAGCGCCTCGGTGCGGCTGGCAAACAAGTGAAGCAGGCCAACGCATTCGATGCAGCGACCCGGCGGATGTTGAGCGCCGACACCCTGATCGAATCAAGTCCGGCAGTGTTCACGAGTAAGTACACCAGCGAGTTCGCCTACAACAATGCCGGGCTCATCACCTCGATTGCCGGTAAGACCAACGGCAGCCGCGATCAGGTCGAGTGCTTCAAGTACGACTACCTTCAGCGCCTCGACGAGGCGTGGACCAACAACACCTGGGACTGCAACGCTGCGCCAGTCGCCGGAGGTGCTGGAGCCGACCCGTATTGGCGCAAGTGGACCTTCGATCTGGTCGGCAACAGGCTTACCCAAACCGATAAGGGTGCGACCGCCGACACGACCTGGACCTATCAGGTGGGCGCAGCCGGTGCGGTGAAGCCGCACCAGGTGAAGAAGGTCGACGCCGCCGGACCACTGGCCGGTACTGCTACCCGGACGTTCAGCTATGACGCGGCCGGGAACATGCTTTCGCGAAACACCGATGCGGGCGTGGCGCAGACACTGACCTGGGACAAAGAAGGCCATTTGGCGACGCTCACCGAGGGCAGCGTTGTCACCAGCTACGTCTACGACAGTGCCGGCCGCCGCCTCATCGCGAAGAACTCCGCCAAGCAGACCCTCTATCTACCCGACGGCACCGAGCTGGAGAAAATCGGATCGGCCGACCCACTCGGCACTCGCTACTACAACGGCGTAGCCGTGCGCAGTGCCTCCGGTCTGAAGTGGATCGCGAGTAACCATCAGCAAACCAGCACGGTGCAGATCGACAGCGTCACGCTTGCCGCGGAGCGCCGCCGGTTCATGCCCTACGGCGAGCCGCGTGGTAGTCAGCCCAGCGGCTGGCTCGGTACTAAGGGCTACGTCGACGGAACCAAGGACGACACCGGTCTAACCCATCTGGGTGCGCGTGAATACGACCCCACACTCGGCCGATTCGTCTCCACCGACCCGTTGTTCGTGGTGGATGATCCGCGTCAGCACAATCCGTATCAATACGCTGTCAACAGCCCGATTTCCAATAGCGACCCCTCAGGCCTTGTCAACTGTGGCGACGACACCTGCGGCGGCGGCGGCGGACACAATCCTCGGCCAAAACCGAAGTGTGGGGACCCCGGGTTTGTCGGCCCTTGTGTGGTGGCCCCCGGCCCCGGTGGCGGAGGCGGTGGCCCCACCACCGGCGGCGGCCCCGATCCTGCCGCCGCGGCAAAGAAAGCCGCTGAAGAGGCCAAGCAGAAGCTCATCGACGCGGCCAAAGCGCTACTCAAAATCGCCATGGACGAACTGGGTATCACCGCAGCCCTGGACTGCTTCACCAAGGGCGACCTAGGCGCCTGCGCCGAAACTGCCCTCAACGTCGCCATGAGCTTCGTCGGCGGCCTCGCCGGCAAACTCCTGGCCAAATACGGCGCTCCGTGGAAGTGGGCGAAGGGCGCCGAGCTCGTCAAGAAGGTTTGGAACGCACTCGAGCGACTGGTCAGCGGAGTCAGAGACTGGATCAAGAACTCCAGACTTGCCAAGAGCCTGGACGGTTGCCTAACCAACAGCGGACCAAACAGCTTCGTCGCCACAACTCTGGTTTTGCTAGCCGACGGATCCAGCAAACCGATCGAAGAAGTCGACGTGGGCGATGTCGTCCTAGCCACAGATCCAGCGACAGGGCGAACAGAACCCAAACCCGTCACAGCCACGATCCTCGGTCAGGGATCGAAGAACCTCGTCGAAATCACCATCGACGTCGACGGAAGGGCTGGCTCGAAGACGGACAAGATCGTTGCCACCGACGGACACCCCTTCTGGGTCCCCAGCGCCGCAGAATGGGTCGACGCCACCGATCTCCAGCCCGGAACCGTGCTCGAGACATCCGACCGCAAGCGCGTTAAGGTCATAGCCGTCAAGCGGTGGTCTGAGCCCACCACCGTCTACAACTTCACGGTCGCTGGCATCCACACCTACTATGTCCTAACCGGCAAAACCTCTGTCCTGGTCCACAACGATGGTGGATGGACAATCGACCCGGCCAAGTCGACAAAGATCATGCGTGGAGGACCATTCGGTGCGAACTACTATCAGCAAGCTCCCGATAGCAAGGGGAACGTCTACTGGTGGAGCCCTGATAAGAAGGGCGATGGCGGATCTAAATGGAAAGTGTTTAGGGAGACATCGACAGGTCTTGAATGGGTTGCAGATGCCGACGAAAATGGGGACTATATGCCTGATAAGCACAAGGGCCCGAAAGGCAAGGCCATCTCATGGGACCGCCTGAATACGGTTAAAGGGTGCTGAGATGATCGAGACAGTGCAGGAGTTCATTCGCCTTGTGAACAGCGCCGATTCAGCTGACCGAAAGCGGGCCGCCTGGGAGGAAGCCCAGTCATCGGTTTGGTTGACTTTGATCGAAAATCATCCTGAAATGCGATTCTGGGTCGCACACAACCGAACAGTACCGGATGACGTGCTGCGAAAATTAGCCTCTGATTTG
This sequence comes from Micromonosporaceae bacterium, assembly GCA_003543035.1. Classification (GTDB taxonomy): domain Bacteria; phylum Actinomycetota; class Actinomycetes; order Mycobacteriales; family Micromonosporaceae; genus Rhizocola. The sequence continues at coordinate 19,371 of DPJL01000244.1, forward strand.
GATTGGCGCGTGCGCGATCGGATTGCGACTAAGAACGCATGTCCAAGCCAGATTCTTGAGCTGCTTTCGCATGACGAGAATGAGGCTGTCGCATCGACAGTAGCGGGGCACCCGAATACGCCGACCTCAGCGCTCCAAGGCCTAGAGCGGCATCCATCGGGTAACGTGCGTGAAAAAGCGAGTCGTCAGCTTTCCAAGAGAGGTGAGCCGTCGGTGATGAGTGACAATCCGGCCTCTGGCGGCGAGCACGTTCAATAGCCACGAGTTCATCGGAGCGAGTCGAGCTGCGTAGAGGCGCGGCTACCTTGCTCCGTTGGCATTCCAATTTAATGGCGGGCTGACGGACGCGGATGGCGAGGCAGGGCAAGGTTTGCTGTCCACCACTGGGATGGAAACCCAAAGGTGTCAACCATGTCTGTCAGTTTCATACGACATGTAGTGGCGCTCGGGAGTATTGGACGGATCAGCCAAGACCCTGGACGGGGTGGTCATCGTCTTCGATGTCGGGCTGCCGGTTTCGGGCAGATGTGCCGAGACGTGGCTTGCTCCCTACGACGACGAGCCGGTCGGTGGCGTGTAACGTGCCCACCTCCCGATAGGTCATCGCGTGCCCGCTGCGGATCACGGCGATCACCGGATCGGCGCTCTCGGTTGGGCTGCGCCCAACCTCCGATGGCTCGATGTCGCGTTCCACGAGTTCGAGCCCGTCGCCGTGGACCAATAGGTCTGTGAAAACCTCGCCGACCATTGGCGAGTGCGCGGCCACTCCGAGTAGGCGGCCGGCCGCTTCCGACGAAGTCACCACCGCATCGGCGCCCGAGCGTAGTAGCAACGGCTCGTTCTCCGACTCACGGATCGATGCGACGACCACGCAGGTCGGATTGAGCTGACGCGCGGTCAGTGTGGCCAGAACCGCTGTGTCATCACGATTCGTGGCGATGACGACCCGATTGGCGGTCGGCACGCCTGCCTTGCGCAGCACCACACTGCGGGTCGCGTCGCCGAGGATGGCCGCGTGGCCGTCGCGATTTGCCTCGTTGATGAGCTCCTGCCGCTGATCGATGATGACAAACTTCCCCGGATCCACGCCAGAGGCCTTCAACTGCTGGATCGCGTTGTATCCCTTGGTGCCGTAGCCGATGACGACAGTGTGTCCGTGCAAGGCTTCCCTCCAACGGTCTTTGCGCAGCTGATCCCGGTAACTGCGGGTGAGCACCTGGAAAGTGGTGCCGACGAGGATCGCCAAGAAGGCGATGCGAAGCGGAGTGATGACCACGATGTTGGTGAATCGAGCCATGTCGCTGACCGGGACGATGTCGCCGTAGCCGGTCGTGGAGAGGGTCACGGTCGCGTAGTAGAAGGCGTCGAGCCAATCGAGGTCGCCGTCGGATCCGTCCCGGTAGCCCTTGCGCTCGATCATGACGAGGACGGCCACGGCGCTAAGCACGATCAGGGCGTAGAGGATGCGGCGCAGGATCTGCCGGACGGGATTGAACCTGCGCTCGGGTAGCTGGACCCACCCGCGTGCCATCCCCTCTCTGTTGATCGCCGCGGCCCGCGAATCCATGAAGGCAGCTTACTTTCGCAAAACGACCACGACGGCTGGAACGCGACAACCCAGGTAACGGATTGGGATCGCTCCCATAGGCCTATTGACACTTACGTAACCTGCTGGCAATCATGGGAGCGCTCCTACGGGAGCGCTCCCATGATCTAGCTGGAATGAGAAAAGGGGCCAACATGAGCGTTACTACGCGCCGCCGTACCTTCGCGGTGGTCGCACTGGCTGCGGTCACCGCGCTCGGTGGCCTCGCGGCATGCACCAAGAAAGACGAAGAGGCCAAGCCCGGTGAGATCAAGCTGACCGTGGATCACTTTGGTGAGTTCGGGTACGACGACCTGGTCAAGCAGTATGAGGCCAGCCACCCCGGGATCAAGGTGGAGATCCGCAAGACGGCGCAGCTCAACGATTATCGGCCGCTACTGGTCCGGTACCTCGCCACCAACAAGGGCGCGGGCGACGTCGTGGCCCTGGAAGAGGGCATCATCTCCGAGTTCAAGGCCAACCCGGCGAACTGGGTGGACCTCACGCCGCATGTCGGCGACAAGAGCGCGGACTACCTGCCGTGGAAGTACGACATCGGCAAGACCTCCGACGGCAAGCTGCTCGCTCTGCCGACAGACGTTGGCGGCCTTGGGGTCTGTTACCGCAGCGATCTGTTCGCAGCGGCCGGGCTGCCCAAGGAGCGCGACGCCGTCGGTAACCTCTGGAAGAGCTGGGACGAATTCATCAAGGTCGGCCAGGACTACAAAGCCAAGACAGGCAAGGCTTTGCTCGACACGGTGACCACCGCGTTCAGCGCGGCCATGTCCCAGACCGGTGGCAATGGCTTCTACGACAACGACTTCAACGTCGTGGCAGACAAGAGCCCGGCGGTGAAGACCGCGTGGGACACCGCGATCAAGCTGGCCGACTCGGGCATCACCGCAAAGATTCGCACCTGGTCTCCGGAATGGACGGCCGGCTTCCAGCAGGGCACCTTCGCCGCAACCCTTTGCCCCTCTTGGATGCTGGGCATCGTCGAGCAGAATTCAGGCGCGGCTAACAAGGGTAAGTGGGATGTGGCCGCGGTTCCTGGCGGCGGCGGCAACTGGGGTGGCTCGTTCCTCGCGGTGCCGACCCAGAGCAAGCATCCCAAGGAGGCAGCCGAGTTGGCCGCGTTCCTGACCAACGCCGACAGCCAGGTGGCCGCGTTCAAGGCCAAGGGCCCGCTGCCGTCGAACCTGAAGGCGCTGGACAACGCGGACTTCAAGGCCTACAAGAACCCTTACTTCAGCGACGCACCTGTCGGCGCCATCTTCGGTGCGGGTGCCAAGACCCTCAAGCCGGTTGTGCTCGGGCCGAAGCACCAAGCGGTGAAGGAGCGGGCCTTCGAGCCGGCGCTGCAGGCCTATGAAGGCGGCCAGACCACTGCGGCCGCGGCCTGGGAGCAGGCCCTCAAGGACGCCAAGACCCAGGGCGCGTTCTAACCCACGGTTCTCCTGGCGGACAGTGGCAACCCACTTCCATGCCACTGTCCGCCAGGACCTATTGAGTCTCAAGGAACGCCCATGTTCTCGCGTTTGGACATCAAGGTCTCCCCGTACCTCTACGTGGCTCCGTTCTTCGTTCTCTTCGCCGTGTTCGGGTTCTATCCCCTGCTGATGACCGGCTGGATGTCGCTGAACGACTGGAACCTCATCGGTGATCGCTCCTTCACCGGGCTCGACAACTATGCGGCGCTACTCAAGGACGAGTACTTCTGGAACTCGGTCCGGAACACCTTCGCGATCTTTCTGATCGCCACTGTCCCGCAGATGTTCCTGGCGCTGTTTCTGGCCACGCTGCTCAACCGTCCACTTAGGATGCGCACCTTCTTCCGGATGCTCATCTTCGTACCAAACGTGACTTCGCTGGCGGCCGTGGCGGTTGTCTTCGGCGTGTTCTTCCGTCGCGACTTCGGCATCGTGAACTGGGCGATTGGCCTGGTAGGCATCGATCCGATCAGTTGGCGCACCGAGCAGTGGCCGTCGTGGATCGCGCTGGCCACCATGATCGACTGGCGCTGGACCGGGTACAACACGCTCATCTTCCTGGCCGCGATGCAGGCGATCCCCAAGGATCTCTATGAGTCGGCAGCTCTGGACGGAGCCGGCCGCTTCCGCCAGTTCCTCAGCATCACCCTGCCCGGGCTGCGGCCCACCCTCTTCTTCGTCGTGATCATCTCGACGATCGGGGGTTGGCAACTGTTCACCGAGCCGCTCATCTTCAACGGTGGTGGTGGGGCGATCCTCGGTGGAGCGCAGCGCGAGTTCCAGACCGTGGCGATGTACATGTACGAGAAGGCATTCGACAACCTTCAGTTCGGCTACGGGTCAGCGGTGGCCTTCGCCCTCTTCGGACTGATCGTGCTCTTCTCCCTGTTCAACTACCTGCTGGTGCGAAGGTCGGTGCGATAGTGAAGAAGCTCTGGGCGGCCAGCCCACTCACCTATTTCGGGCTCATCTTTGCCTGTCTGCTCTCGATCACGCCGTTCTACTTCATGTTCATCGTGGCGACGCGCAAGCTTGAGGTCATCAACGCGGTGCCGCCGCCGTTCACGCCGGGGAGCGAGTTCGGGGAGAACTTCCAGCGGGTGCTCGACAACGAGCACGCGGCGTTCATCTATGGGCTGACCAACTCGGTCATCGTTTCCAGCATCGTGACGCTGAGCGTGGTCTTCTTCTCTTCGCTGGCCGGGTTCGCCTTCGCCAAGCTGCGCTTCCGCGGCCAGAACGCGATGCTGCTGATCATCATCGCGACCATGATGATCCCTACCCAGCTGGGCATCATCCCGCTGTACGACATGATGGTCAACTTCTTCCATCTCGATGGCACGCTGCCCGCAGTCATCCTGCCGTTCCTGGTGACCGGACTGGGCGTGTTCATGATGCGGCAGTACGCCTCATCGGCGATCTCCGATGAGCTGATCGAAGCGGCCCGTGTCGATGGCTGCACCACCTTCCGGATCTATTGGAGTGTCGTGCTTCCGGCGCTTCGGCCGGCCATGGGTGTGCTGGGTCTGCTGACGTTCATGGAGCAGTGGAATTCCTTCCTCTGGCCCTACGCGATCCTGAACGCGGACACGCCAACGGTTCAGGTGTCGTTGGCTCTGCTATCCCAGGCGTATTACACCGACTATGCACAGGTTTTCGCGGCCACCGCGGTGGCAACCTTGCCCCTACTCGTAGTGTTCGCAGTGTTCGGCCGCCAGATCATCGGCGGAATTATGGAAGGTGCAGTAAAAGCTTGAAGACATTTTTGTGGGGTACCGCGACAGCCGCCTACCAGATCGAGGGAGGTGCCACGGAGGACGGCCGGACACCGTCCATCTGGGACACATTCAGCCATACGCCGGGGAAGGTGGCGGATGGCGACACCGGTGACGTTGCCTGCGACCACTACCACCGCAGCGCCGACGATGTGCGCCTGCTGGCCAAGCTTGGGGTGGGCGGCTACCGCTTCTCCATCTCGTGGCCGCGAGTGCAGCCCGGTGGCACCGGCCCGGCCAACGAGCGCGGCCTCGACTTCTATCGCCGTCTCATCGATGACCTGCACGCTCAAGGCATCGAGCCCTTCCTCACCCTGAACCATTGGGATCTGCCGCAGGAGCTTGAGGACGCGGGCGGCTGGCCTTCGCGCGACACGGCCTATCGGTTCGCCGATTACGCCGCGCTCGTCTACTCCGCGCTGGGCGACAGGGTGCGGTATTGGACCACCCACAACGAGCCGTGGTGCTCGGCGTTCCTTGGCTATGGCAGCGGGGTCCACGCTCCTGGGCGTACTGACGGCGCCGCCGCACTCGCGGCCGCCCATCACCTGAACCTTTCGCACGGGCTTGCGGTGTCAGCGCTCGCCGGGACTGATTCTGGGCCGCGTGGCCTCGCCTCGCGAGAAGCGAGCAGCTCCTCTTGGCCCCGCGCGGCCGAAGTTGGGATAGCGCTGAACCTGCACGAGTTCCTGCCCGCCTCGGAATCCGACCTCGACGCGGTGCGAAGGCTCGACGCGGTCGGCAACCGGATCTGGCTCGACCCACTGTTCCGCGGCTCCTATCCGGTCGACCTGCTTGAGGACACGGCGGCCCTGACCGACTGGAGTTTCGTCCGCGACGGCGATCTCGCCATCATCAAGCAGCCCATGGATTTCCTGGGCGTCAACTACTACACCCGCAATGTGGTGGCCATCGGCGACCAGCCGCAGCTGCCCTCGGAATGGCCGGGCAGCGAACATGTTCGATTTATCAAGCGCGATCTTCCGCGGACTGATATGAGCTGGGAGGTGGATCCGGAGGGGTTGGCCCATCTGCTGAGGCGCACCCATGAGGAATACGGCCCGATCCCGCTCTACGTCACCGAGAACGGCGCGGC
>DPJL01000301.1:0-161 GCA_003543035.1 Micromonosporaceae bacterium
GCCCGTACTGCGGTGGCCGTGGCGGGGGAACGCCTGGCCGGCCGGGCATGCGGCCGTCGCGCGGCTGCTGTCCGGGTGGCGGCGGCTGCCCCGGTGGCGGTGTCCCCGGTCGGGGCCCGTAAGGGCCGTGTTGCTGTGGTGGCGGGACATACGGCGGGCGG
>DPJL01000301.1:531-29422 GCA_003543035.1 Micromonosporaceae bacterium
GATGCTGTTGCTGCTGCGGCCATCCGGAGCCCTGCGCGGGCGGCCTTGGGCCCTGCTGCGGCGGACGCGGCGGCTGGCCTGGCTGAGGGGGCATCCCGGCGGGCGGATACGGTCCTGGCGGCCGCCCCGGGGACTGTGGCGCAGCGGTTTGATCGGCCTCCGTCGTAGGACGTTGGCCGGGCACGCCTGCCCGAGGTGCTGTTGGCGTTTCGGCCCATGCCGGTGCGCCGCGCCGCTCCTCGGTACGCTCGTCCGCCACTCTTGCCTCGCTGCTGTCCAAATTGCCTGTCCCGATGCTATGCGAAACGGGTAAGGTCACCCGACTCGTCAGCTTCGGCGGAAAAAGATGCGGTGCGAGAGGAGGGTACTCACGTGGGCATAGTCACCGCCACTGCGGATCGCGTCACAATCCGAAACTTCGCCGAGCTCGCCTCCCTAACCGGGGCAATTGCCGCATCTGGCTTCAGGAGATTCGCGACATATCGGCAAGCGACCATCGCCTCGCTCTTCACCAACATCATGTTCGGGTTCATGCGCAGCTATGTCTTGCTAGCCGTGACTGCGTTTGGTGGCGTCGTCGCGGGCTACAGCGGGCCGCAATTGGCCGCCTACGTCTGGGCCGGGCAAGGCCTACTTGGCGTCGTGATGCTCTGGGGCTGGACCGATCTGGCCGACCGGATCCGCTCCGGCGACGTCGTCACGGATCTACTTCGGCCGATCCATCCGGTGCTCAACTATCTCGCGGCGGATCTGGGCCGGGCCGGCTACGCCATGATCTTCAGGTTCATCCCGCCGATGGCGGTCGGATACCTGTTCTTCGACATGTATGTCCCCGGGGACCTGGTCACCTACCCACTCTTTCTGCTCTCCACCCTGCTCGCCGTGATCATTTGCTTCTGCTGCCGGTACCTGGTCAACGCCAGCGCATTCTGGTTGCTTGACCATCGAGGCGTGAGCATGACCTGGCTGTTCCTATCCGGAATGCTGGGCGGGCTTTACTTCCCGATCAGGTTTCTGCCCGACTGGGCCGCAGCGTTGATCTGGTTCGGCACCCCCGGCCCGTCGCTGTTCCAGGCACCGATGGACATCCTGGTCGAGCGCGATGCGGTGGCGATCCGATTCGGCATCATCGGCATTCAGATCGTCTGGATGGTGGTGCTGTTGTGGTTGTGCCGGCTCGTGCAACGCCGGGCGGAACGCAAGATGGTGATCCAGGGTGGGTGAAACCCTTCGCCTCTATGCCCGGCTGGTCGGCGCTCAGGGCCGGGGACAGGCTTCCTATCGGGTGAGCTTCTGGCTCGATCTGGCCGGAAACTCGATCATCGTCGGCGCCGACATGCTCACCGTTCTCGTGATCTATTCCCGGGTACCCTCCCTCGGCGGTTTCTCGGTCAAGGAAACGCTGGTCCTGTTCGGCCTCGCGCTAACTGCTTTCTCGCTGGCGGATCTCGTCGTGGGCAACATCGAGCGGATGCGCACCTACATCCGGATGGGAACGCTTGACTCCGTGCTGATCCGGCCGCTCGGCGTACTGCCTCAACTTCTCGCGCTGGACGTGGGCTTTCGCCGGGTGGGTCGCGTGATCTATGCGATCGCGATTCTCGTGGTAGCACTGTCCATTGCGGACATTGCCTGGACTCCCGGCCGGGTTCTGCTCGCCATCGGGGCACCAATTTTCGGAGCTCTCTTCTTCTGCGCGTTCTTCGTCGCCACCGCGACCGTGGCCTTCTGGTGGGTCGAGTCCGGCGAGCTGGCGAACGCGTTGACCTACGGCGGCCGGGATTTCACCTCCTATCCGATCACTGTCTACAGTGGATGGTTCCGCAAGATCTTCGCCTTCGGGCTGGGCTTCGCCTTCGTCGCGTACTACCCGGGCCTCGCGCTGCTGGGCCGTCCCGATCCGCTCGGCGGGCCACTCTGGCTCGGCTGGGCGAGCCCGCTCGTAGCACTGGCCGCTGCCTTCCTGGCGGCGGCGATCTGGCGCACCGGCGTCCGTCACTACAGGAGCACAGGATCGTGAAGGTCATCGAGGCAAGGAACCTGCGCAAGGAGTTCGTCGTCCGGGTGCGCAAAACCATGCTGCGCCGGGAAAAGCGAGTGGTGGCCGCGGTCGACGGGGTGGACCTGAGCGTCGAACGCGGCGAGATGCTCGGTTATCTGGGCCCCAACGGCGCCGGCAAATCCACCACGCTCAAGATGCTCACCGGCGTGCTCACGCCATCGGGCGGGGAGGCGCGAGTGTGCGGCCTCACCCCGGTGCCGCAACGGGTCAAGCTCGCTCGCCGGATCGGAGTCGTCTTTGGACAGCGCTCACAGCTGTGGTGGGACCTACCGCTGCGGGACTCATTTGACCTACTTCGACATGTGTACCGAGTCCCCGCCGCGGAGCACAAAAGCCGCTTGAATCGGTGCCGGGACCTGCTCGATCTGGATTCCTTCATGGACATCCCGGTCCGCCAGCTCTCCCTCGGGCAACGAATGCGCGGCGAGTTGACCGCCTCGCTTCTGCACGGACCCGAGATCCTCTTCCTGGACGAGCCGACCATCGGGCTCGATGTGGTCAGCAAGCAGGCGGTGCGAGGCTTCCTGGCCGAGCTGGGGGAGCGTGGCGACACCACCATCGTGCTGACCACGCACGACCTGGCCGACATTGAACGGCTGTGCCGGCGCATCGTGGTCATCGATCACGGGCGGGTGGTCCACGACGGGACCATCCAGGCACTGCACGAGCGCTATGGCTCGCGCCGCCGGGTAATCGCCGATTTCGACGAGCCGATCCAGCCCGAAATCGATCTGCCGGGGGTGGAGTTGGAGTCGAGCACAGGTACCCGGCTGATATTTGCCGTTGATGAAGTTGGCCCCTTGGTGTCTCGGCTGACCACCTACGGCTCACTGCGCGACCTGACCATTGCTGAGCCGGAGATCGAAGACGTGATCTCGCGGCTCTACCTCTCCGGTGCCGAACGAAGCTAGATCTTCTCGCCGATGGCAACGCGCGTCTTCGGCATGCGCAGCTTGCGGAACGAGATGGCGCGCATAATGCCGTAGAAGTAAAGCGAGCCAAGCTTCTGCGTCGTCTTCGGGAAGCGCTCCTTGATGAGCTGCTTGATCTTGCGGCTGATCAGCACGCTGTCCACGATCACGGCGAAGGCGAGCAGGAACCAGATGATGTTCGCGGCCAGTGCTATCCGGGCGTCGCGGATCTGGAAGAGGAAGAGCAGCACGAAGGCGCCGGCAAAGAAATACGGCCCTACCGTGCGGCGGGAGTCGACGATGTCGCGCACCAGGGCCCGCTCCGGACCTTTGTCGCGGGGGAGCATGTAGCGCTCGTCGCCGGCCTTCATGCCCGCATAGGCCTCGGCTCGCTCGGCCTTCTGCTTCTCGCGTGCCCGCTTGACTGCCTCACGCCTATTGGCGGGCGGCGGTGCGGCCTTGCGGCGCTGGGCTTCGGTGCGCTTCGGCGTGGCCTTGCCCTTGGCCGGGGTATGCGACCGGGAGGTGCTTACGATCTCGTCTTCCTCCACGGTCGGCGAGTCGGCCGGCAGGGAGGTCGGTTCGGTCTTCTTCGAGAACAGGGCCACGGCGCAAGGGTAGCGGGTCAGCGAGCGATGTCCGCGCCGAGGCCGGTCAGCTTGCCTTCAAAGTCCTCATAGCCGCGGTTGATCAGATCGACGCCGTGCACGTTGGACTTGCCCTCGGCCGCCAGGGCGGCGATGAGGTGGCTGAAGCCCGCCCGCAGGTCGGGGATGATCAGGTCGTGGGCGTGCAGCTTGGCCGGCCCGGCGATCACCGCGGAGTGGCGGAAACCCATCCGGCCGAAGCGGCATGGCGTGCCGCCGAGGCACTCCTGAAAGACCTGGATGTTGGCACCCATCTGGTTCAGCGCGGCGGTGTAGCCGAAGCGGTTCTCGTAAACCGTCTCGTGCACGACTGACAGCCCGTTTGCCTGGGACAGGGCCACGACAAGAGGCTGCTGCCAGTCGGTCATGAAACCGGGATGCACATCGGTTTCCAGCGCCACCGGGCTCAGATCGCCACCCGGGTGCCAGAAGCGGATGCCGCCCTCGCCCGGGGAGTCGTCCACCTCGAACTCGCCGCCGATGGTCCGGAACGTGTTGAGGTAGGTCATCATGTCGGCCTGCCGGGCGCCCCGCACGAGGATGTCGCCCTTGGTGGCCAGGGCAGCCGACGCCCAACTGGCGGCTTCGATGCGGTCCGGGATAGGCCGGTGGGTGAAGCCGCCAAGCCTTGGCACACCTTCGATCTCGATGACCCGGTTGGTGTGCACCTTGATGATCGCGCCCATCTTCTGCAGCACGCAGATGAGGTCGATGATCTCGGGCTCGACAGCCGCGTTGCTCACCTCGGTGACGCCCTTGGCCATGACGGCGGCGAGCAGGATCTGCTCTGTCGCACCGACGGACGGGTACTCGAGGGAGAACTTGATCCCGTGCAGGCCATCCGGAGCGGAAAGGTGCAGCCCCTCGGGCGCCTTCTCGACCACCGCGCCGAATTGGCGCAGCGCCTCGAGGTGGAAGTCGATCGGCCGGCCGCCGATGTTGCAGCCGCCAAGCTCGGGAATGAACGCGTGCCCGAGCCGGTGCAGCAGCGGGCCACAGAGCAGGATCGGGATCCGGCTCGAACCGGCGTGCACGTTGATCTCGTCTATGCCGGCGCGCTCCACATTGGAGGGATCGAAGATCAGCTCGCCGTGCAGCTCGCCCTTGGTCACCTTGACGCCGTGCAGCTCCAGGAGCCCGGTGACGACCTCGACATCGCGAATGCGCGGGACGTCGAACATCCGGCTGGTGCCCTCGCCCAGGACGGTCGCGACCATGGCCTTGGAGACCAGGTTCTTCGCGCCGCGAACTCTCACCTCACCACGAAGTGGAGCTCCTCCGTTGACGACGAGCACGTCCGACATGCGGTCCTCCGGAGTGAATAGGTGAGATTGCGTGAGTGACCGTCGCAGCATAGCCCTGAGTGAGGTGTGACGGAACGCACGTTAGAAAAATTGCTACGGGGTGGCGCGAATCGGGCGCCCCCCATAGCAGAACGTAATTATTTGCCTACGGCAGAGCCAGCATTTGATCGAGGGCGACGCGGGCGTGGTGTGCGGTGTCGGCGTCCACCGTGATCTGGTTGGGCACCCGGCCCGCGACCAGCTCTTCCAGTGCCCACACCAGGTGTGGGAGATCGATCCGATTCATCGTCGAGCAGTAGCAGACCGTCTTGTCCAGGAACATGACCTGCTTGTCCGGGTGTGCGTCGGCGAGCCGGCGCACGAGGTTGAGCTCGGTGCCGACGGCCCAGGCCGAGCCGGGCTCTGCCGCGTCCAGCGTCTTGATGATGTACTCCGTCGAGCCGACATAGTCCGCGGCGGTGACGACTTCGTGGCGACACTCAGGATGTACGAGCACGTTGACGCCGGGCACCTTCTCACGAACTGCCTCGACACACTCCAGCGTGAAACGCCCGTGCACTGAACAGTGCCCGCGCCACAGGATCATCTTTGCTTCCTGCAGCTGCTGGTTAGTGAGGCCGCCATTGGGCTTGTGCGGGTCGTACAGCACGCAGTCGTCGAGGGAGAAACCCATCTCCAGCACTGCGGTATTGCGGCCAAGGTGCTGATCGGGAAGGAAGAGCACCTTCTCGCCGCGCGAGAAAGCCCAGTCGAGTGCGCGCTTGGCGTTGGACGAGGTGCACACCACACCCTTGTTGCGGCCGACGAAGCCCTTGATGTCGGCCGAGGAGTTCATGTAAGTGACCGGGATGGTTGACTCCGCTATCCCGGCGTCCTGCAACGCATCCCAGCACTGCTCGACCTGCTCGAGCACGGCCATGTCGGCCATGGAACAACCCGCGGCCAGATCGGGCAGGATCACGCGCTGGCTCGCCGAGGTGAGGATGTCGGCCGACTCGGCCATGAAGTGCACGCCACAGAAGACGATGAACTCCGCGTCGGGGCGGGCAGCTGCCTCTTTGGCCAGCTTGAAGGAGTCGCCGGTGACGTCGGCGAATTGGATGACCTCATCGCGCTGATAGTGGTGGCCGAGCACGAAGACCCGGTCGCCGAGCGCGGCTTTGGCCGCCTTGGCTCGCTCGACCAGGCCGGGGTCGCTCGGCGCGGGCAGATCGCCCGGACAGTCGACACCTCGCTCCGAGCCGGCGTCCTTGCCGCGGCCCAGAAGAAGCAATACGGGAGCAGTCACGCCCTCCATCATCCCCCCGCGTAACGTCCACACCACTGTGGGCTGGCACACTGCCAATCCATGCGAGTGGTGATCTGCCCGGACAAGTTCGCGGGAACGCTGAGCGCGGTGGAGGCGGCACACGCGATCGCTGAGGGCTGGAGGTCGGTGGCGCCCGATGACGAGCTGATCATCCGGCCGGTGGCAGATGGCGGCCCAGGGTTCCTTGAGGTGTTGCACGCTTCGCTGCCCGGCTCGCAGTTGGTCGGCGTGCCCACCACGGATCCGCTTGGCCGGCCCGTGCCCGGCCAAGTGCTGCGAAGTGGTGAAACGGCTTACATCGAGAGCGCACAGGCCTGCGGGCTGCACCTGTTGGCGCCTGACGAGCGCGACCCCAAGGTCACTACCTCCTTCGGCTTGGGCGCGTTGGTCAACGCTGCCCACGGCGCCAAGAAGATCGTCATCGGCCTGGGCGGATCCGGCACCAACGATGCAGGCGCCGGAATGCTTGCGGGCCTTGGCCTCACACCCGTCGACGCGGCCGGTAACCCACTCCCACCCGGCGGGGCTGCCTTGCGCAACTCCACAGGAGTTGCGGTTATGGACACCGCGAAAACAGCAACTCCTGTGGAGTTGCGACCGTGGGGCAGGGGAGTGGAACTGATTGGGGCGTCTGATGTGGACAATCCGTTGACCGGGCCGCATGGGGCGTCCGCCGTCTACGGTCCGCAGAAGGGGGCGACACCGTCCGATGTGGAGCTGCTGGATGCGGCGCTCGCCAATTGGGCAGCGATTCTGGAGCGGGATCTGCCCGGGTGCCCCTCTCGTTTAGCTGAACAGAAGGGCGCCGGGGCAGCGGGCGGGCTTGGCGCAGCGCTGCTTGCGTTGGGCGGGAAGATCATTTCCGGCATTGATCTGGTACTCGATGAGACTGGTTTCGATTTGGAAAACGCCGGCCTGGTGATTACCGGCGAGGGTTCGTTCGATCATCAGTCGTTGCGGGGGAAGGTCATCGCCGGGGTTGCCGGAGCGGCGCGGGATCACGGTGTGCCATGTGCGGTCCTGGCCGGGCGGGTGACGACGGGCCGGCGGGAACAGGGTGCCGCTGGAGTCACCGAAGCGCATTCGCTTGTTGATCACTTTGGTGATGTGACTCGAGCCATGGCGGAGCCCGCGAGAGGATTGCGGGAGCTCAGTGCCCGATTGGCCGGGCAATACTCGCGGAGGTAGGCCGACGGCCGTGGACCAGCGTGGCGAGGATCACGGCTGGCACGCGGACGGATCGCGGGCAAACTCGGGAATCAGGCCTAAGTGAGCTAGCGTTACGAGGTACGACGGATCTGGCACACGTAGCTGGGAGCGATAAGTGACCACCGAAACCACCACCGACACGACCGGCATCAATCTCACCGAGGTTGCCGCGGTCAAGGTCAAGGCCCTGCTCGAGCAGGAAGGCCGCGACGACCTGCGCCTGCGGGTTGCTGTGCAGCCGGGTGGCTGCTCGGGCCTGCGTTACCAGCTGTTCTTCGACGAGCGTGACCTTGATGGTGACGTGGTCAAGGACTTCGGCGGCGTTGGCGTTGTGGTCGACCGGATGAGCGCTCCGTACCTTATGGGCGCGACGATCGACTTCGCCGACCGGATCGACGCACAGGGCTTCACCATCGACAACCCGAACGCGGGCGGCAGCTGCGCGTGCGGGGATTCGTTCCACTGAGCCGAAGTCCACTGACGCTTAGTCGATAGACCTCTGACGGGGCCACTCTTGCTAGGGTGGCCCCGTTGTCTGTGTCCGTTTCTCTGTCCCCACGACCCCCCGAGGCCTCCATGAAGATCGCCGTTACCGGCTCGATCGCCACCGACCACTTGATGCACTTCCCGGGCCGATTCGCCGATCAGTTGATCGCCGACCAGCTCGACAAGGTGTCGCTGTCGTTCCTCGTGGACGACCTGGTCATCCGCCGGGGCGGGGTGGCGCCGAACATCGCCTTCGGCCTCGGGCAGCTTGGCCTGAGCCCGGTACTGGTGGGGGCGGTCGGAGCGGATTTCGCCGACTATCGCTCGTGGCTCGAGCGGCACGGCGTCGACTGCGAGTCGGTGCACGTCAGCGAGGTCGCGCACACCGCGCGCTTCGTCTGCACCACAGATACCGACCTCTGCCAGGTCGCCAGCTTCTACGCGGGCGCCATGAGCGAGGCCCGCAATATCGAGCTCAAGCCGGTCCATGACCGAGTGGGCGGCCTCGATCTGATCATCATCGGCGCAAACGACCCGGTCGCGATGGTGCGCCATTCGCAGGAGTGCCGCGAGCGTGGCTACGCCTTCGCCGCCGACCCGTCACAGCAGCTCGCCCGGATGGGTGGCGAGGAGGTCCTCGAGCTCGTCGACGGGGCTGAGTACCTGCTCACCAACGAATACGAGAAGTCGTTGCTGGAGCAGAAGACCGGGCTCTCGGACGCTCAGGTGCTGGAGCGCGTGAAGATCCGCGTGACCACGCTCGGTAAGAACGGTGTCGAGATCACCGGCCGCGACATGGAACGTATCCATGTGCCAGTGGCGCGCGAGATCCACGCCTACGACCCGACCGGTGTCGGCGACGGCTTCCGCGGCGGCTTCTTCGCCGCGCTGTCCTGGGGGTTGGATCACCGGTCGGCCGCTCAGGTCGGTGCACTGCTGGCGACGCTGGTGCTGGAAACCGTTGGTACACAGGAATACCAGGTCGAGAACGACGTCTTCCTCAAGCGGCTCGCCGAGTCCTATGGGGACGACGCCGCCGTGACGGTCAAGCCCTTCCTGACTTCGTAAGTATTCGTGGCAGGAGAGCCGAGGTACTCCTGACCGCGCATTCTGCACCAGGCAGGGATGTCGGCGGCCGCGGCGGGGTCATCGGCGAGCACCCGCACCGTTTCCCCGGCGGGCGCGTCAGCCATGACCTTGGCCAGGGCTATCACCGGCAATGGACACCGTTGACCCAGGCAATTCAGCTCAATCATGCTATGGCCTCCTGATCATGCTGTGGCCTCCTGGCGTCGGCCATTGCCTTCGGCGAACGCATGATCGAATCCCACCTTCATGATGAGCTCGACAAGCTCGCTCAAATGCCCACCTCCTTGCGGATCTCGCTGACGATGCCGGGCAGCTCGGCGAGGAAGCGGTCCACTTCGGAGGCTGTGCTGTCGCGGTGCAGCGAAATCCGGATGTTGCCGTGGGTCAGCGCGCCCATGGCAACGAGCACATGGCTGGGCTGCAACGTCGATGACGTGCACGATGAGCCGGAGGAAACGGCAAAGCCGCGCCGGTCCAAGGCGTGCAGCAATGTTTCTCCGTCCACATAGAGGCACGAGAAGGTGACGAGGTGCGGCAGCCGATCGTCCGGATCTCCGACGATCTCCACGTCCGGCACCGTCTTTGCGACCGTCTGCCGAATCCGGTCAATCAGCTCGGAAAGTCGCACCGCCTCCTGCCCGGCTTCTTCGTTGACCGCGTGCAGCGATGCCGCCGTGGCGAGGATCGCGGGCAGATCCACCGAGCCTTCCCCAGCCGGCCACGGCGAGACCCAGCGCGTTCCCTTGCGAATCACCAGCAGCCCGACACCCGAAGGGCCGCCCCATTTCCTGGCGCTGCCGGCCAATAAGGACCATCCGGCGGGTACCGGGACCCGCCCCAGCGACATGGAAGCGTCCACAAACAGCGGCACGCCATGGCTGGCACAGATCTCGCCCGCCCACTGCACCGGCTGGGTCGTGCCCACCTCGTGACTGGCGCTGATCAGTGCGGCCAGTGCCACCCCGGCTTCCCCGACGGCGGATTCCCATGCGGCACGGTCGATCCGGCCGACTGCGTCCACCTTCACCGGCACCGCTTTCGCGGATACCGCGGAACCGTGCTTTTCCGCCGCATGTAGCACGGCCGAGTGCTCGATTGCGGAGTGCACCAGCGTTTCCCCGGCCCGTCTCCGCCCGGCCAGCCCGCCGAGCACGGCAGCGTGCACGGCTGTCGTGCCACTCGGTGTGAAGGTGACCTCGTCGGCCCTTACGCCGAGGACGCCGGCGACGGTCTCGCGTGCCGCGTCGAGCAATTGCCTCGCCCGGCGAGCCTGCGCGTAGAGCTTGCCTGGATCGGCCCAGCCGTCCTCAAGCGCCGCTTGCCAAGCCTGTCTGGCGACGGGATGCAAGGGCGTCGCTGTAGCCGCGTCGAAATAGGCAGGGTGCACGCCATTGACGGTACGTCAGCACCCAACACACCCACCCCAAGACCACTCTGGACCCTCCTGTGAAGTACTCTGCGACCGTGCTTAGGAGGATCGGCGGCTTTATCACCGCGGCAGGGCTGGTCGCGCTGCTGGCGGGTTGCGATGTCGGCAAGACCTTCGACGGTTTCGGCTGGCCCGAAGGTGTGACCAAGCAGTCGAAGCAGATGTATGACCTGTGGGTCGGCTCGGTGATCGCCGCGCTCGCCGTCGGGGTCTTCGTCTGGGCGCTGATCTTCTGGTGCGTGGTGCGGTATCGCAAGCGCGCCAAGGATGAGCTGCCGGTGCAGACCCGGTTCAACCTGCCGATCGAGGTTCTCTACACGGTGCTGCCGTTCCTGGTCATCGCGGTGCTCTTCTACTACACCGCGGTCGTGCAGACCAACGTCAACCAGCTTTCGGCCACCCCGAACACGACCGTCGAGGTCGTCGGCTTCAGGTGGAACTGGCAGTTCAACTACCGCACCGGCCCAGGCAAGGACGCGAGGACCGAGGCGTCGGTCACCGGCGACAGCGACTACGTCCCGATCCTCGTGCTGCCGGTTGGCCAGTCGATTCGTTTCGAGCTGACCGGGCGCGACGTCATCCACTCGTTCTGGGTGCCCGAGCTGCTGTTCAAGCGCGACGTGTTCCCGGGCAGCATCCGCAGCGAGTTCGAGGTGACGATCGAGGAGGAAGGCCGCTATGTCGGCCGATGTGCCGAGCTCTGCGGCGCCTATCACTCGATGATGAATTTCGAGGTCGTGGCGGTCTCGCCGGCGAAGTATCAGCAGTACGTGGCGGCGTTGAAGTCCGGGAGGACCAGCCCGGAGGCGATGGCGATAATCGGCTTCACCGGCAAGGAATCCTTCGCCGTGACGACCGAGCCGTTCCCGACCAAGCGTGATGCGGCCAAGGAGAACTGATGAAGACCGAATACCGCCTCTTTCTCGGGCTCACGCTGTTCCTGTTCGCCGCGGCGGGCCTCTATGGCTGGTGGACCTGGTACGGGGCCGGCGATCCGAGCGCGGGTGTGCACGCGGTCGACTGGATCGGCACCATTGAGCTGATCATGATCGGGCTGCTGACCCTCATGTGCGGCGGCTACTTCTGGTTCGTCTCAAGGCGAATAGACCCGAGGCCGGAGGACCGGCTGGACGCTGAGATCGCGGACGCCGCCGGTGAAGTCGGCTTCTTCAGCCCGGGCAGCTACTGGCCGTTCGGGATCGCCCTCTCAGCGGCGGTGACCGGATTCGGCCTGGTCTTCTGGATGTGGTGGATGATCGCGGTCGGCATCGTGGCAGTCCTGCTCTCCAGCTGCGCCCTGCTCTTCGAGTACTACTCAGGCACCCGCCGCACCGCCGAACACTGATTCCGCGGACCCATTTGGCCCCTGACTGTGTCTGCGCCCCTCTTGTGTACAAAGTGCGTACACGGCGAGGGGCGCAGTCTTGTCAGGAACCAAATGGCCCTCGCGGAATGAGCTTGGAGCCGTCTGGACAGCAGGTCGAGCAGGCTCTATGGTTCGTTACATGAGTAGTGAACCAGTGAAGTGAGTAGCTGGCCATGTTTGATGAACGAAGTCCGATCTACCAGCAGATCGCTGAAAAGATCAAGAAGGACATCCTCTACGGCGATCTCGATGCCGATGAACAGGTCATGTCCACGAATCAGTACGCCGCCTTCTACCGGATCAACCCAGCGACGGCGGCCAAGGCCTTTCAGCAACTGACCGAAGAGGGCTACCTCTACAAGCGCCGGGGGATCGGCATGTTCGTCAACCCTGATGCCCAGAAGCGGCTCAAGTCAGTGCACCGCGAGAAGTTCTTCAGCGACGTCGTCCGGCCGATGCTGGCCGAGGCCCACGCCGTCGGCATAGCCCTCGACGAGATCATCCACCACCTCAAGCAGCAAGGACGGTGACCCAGTGACGGGAGATTCAGGGCCACGGGGCTTCGCCTCGCGAAAAGCGAGCAGCTCCTCTGAGCCCCGTGCGGCCGTGGGCGTTGAAGTCAACGACCTGACTCTGCGCTTCGGCGACGTCACGGCGCTTGACCGGCTATCGTTCCGCCTCGACGGCGGCAAGATCTACGGTCTGCTGGGCCGCAACGGTTCCGGCAAGACCAGCCTGCTCTCGGTGTTGGCGGCGTTTCGCAAGGCGACCGACGGTCAGGTGCGGGTGGGCGGAGCCGACCCGTTCGAGAACGACGACGTGGTCAGGCAGATCTGCCTCATCCGGGAGAGCGGCGACGTCTACGAGAACGACCGGGTGAAGTGCGTGCTGGAAACGGCCCAACTCTTCCGGCCTAACTGGGACGACGACTACGCTGCCAAACTGCTGGACAAGTTCAAGCTGTCCGCCCGTAAACGGGCGCAAACCCTTTCCCGGGGCCAGAAATCCGCTCTGGGCATCGTTTTGGGGCTGGCCACCCGGGCTCCGCTTACCATCTTCGACGAGTCGTATCTGGGCATGGACGCACCCTCACGCTATGCCTTCTACGAGGAGTTGCTGGCCGACTATGTGGCACACCCGCGGACCATCATCATCTCCACGCATCTCATCGAGGAGGTGGCATCACTGTTCGAAGAGGTGGTCATCATCGACGAGGGCCGCCTGGTGGTGCACTCCGAAGCCGACACTTTGCGCTCGCGTGGTGCGCTGGTGACCGGCCCGGCCGAGGTCGTCGACACCTTCGTCGCGGGGCTGACCGTCCTAAGTGAACAGACGCTCGGCCGGGTCAAGGCGGTCACCGTTTACGGCGAGCTCAACGAGGCTCAGGTAAAGGGCGCCGCGTTGGCCGGGATCGACCTCGGGCCGGTTTCCTTGCAGGACCTATTCGTTCACCTCACCCGCTCCGGTGCACAGGAGGCACTCCGATGATCGTCGTTCGGCACCTGTTTAAGGCGTACCGTCCGGTCTACGCCTGGTTCTGGGGCATCGTCGCGGTGGTCCTGGCCGGCATAGCGGTGAGTTTCGAGGTCTTCGGTCACTACACCCTGGACGACGAACGGGTCAGCGTCTGGGAATCGGTTGGCCAGCAGGGACCGCGATGGTTCCTCTTCGTTATGGGCATCCTCTTTGTCACCATCAACCTGCCGGTGGTCATCGCGAACGGGATCACCCGGCGCGCCTATTACCGCGGCGCCATAATCTTCACGGTCCTGTCGGCGGCCGCGTTCACGGTGCTGCTGATGGCCGGCTTCGGGGTGGAATACGCCGTCTACACCGCCAACGGGATGATGGCCGAGCTGCCCAAGGAGTACCCGATCAACTCCATGGGAGAGGCGGCCAAGTTCGCCGCCAAGTCGTTCCTGGCTCTGCTGGCCTTCATGCTCAGCGGCTGGATTGTGGGACTCGTCTTCTACCGGCTGCGGGTGTGGTTGGCGATCGCGCTCACTCCCTTTGCGGCACTGCCGATCAGCGGTGCGTCACTGCCCATCGACAGCTGGGCAGCCGGAGTGGCAACGGCCGGCCTCACCATCGCGGTGGCTGTGGTCATCGGTTTCATCCTGGTGCGGACCTGCCCCATCCGCACCAAGAAGACCTAAGCCGAAACAGTTTTCTGAGCGGCGGTGAGCCATCTGTCCAAGGTGGACGCCGCCGCTCCGGTGTCCACGGAAGTGGCTGCCAGCACCAGATTGCGGCGCAGCCCGGAGATGAGATCCTCCGTGCCGCCCTGGGCCCACTCGTGAGCGGTCAGCGCCGCGGCCGCGTTGACAAGAACGGCGTCGCGGATCGGGCCCATCTCGCCACCCAGCACGCGGCGCAACACCGCGGCGTTGAAGGCGGCATCAGCGCCGCGCAGATCGGCGATGGTGGAGCGAGCAATCCCAAGGTCGGCACTGTCCACTTCGGACTCGGTGACCACGCCGTCGCGCGCAATCCAGACCCGAGTGGGCGCACCGGTGGTCAGCTCATCGAGCCCGTCCTCGCCTCGCATCACGAGCACCGTGTCGCCCCGGTCGGCGTAGACCTGAGCCATCAGGGGCGCCATGCGTACGTCAGCGCACCCGATCGCCCCGGCTCGGGGGCGGGCCGGATTCGTAAGCGGGCCAAGGAAGTTGAAGACCGTGGGCACGCCCAGCTCCTTGCGGACCGGCCCGGCATGCCGCACGCCAGGGTGGAAGCTTTGCGCGAAACAGAAAGCTATCCCGGCCTCGTCGGCGATCGTCTCGACCTGTGCCGCGGTGAGATTCAGCGGAATGCCAAGGAACTCAAGCACATCGGCGGTGCCGCACGAGGAAGAGGCGGCCCGGTTGCCATGCTTGACAACCCGAACACCCGCTCCGGCGGTGACGAGAGCGGCCATGGTGGAGATGTTCACCGTGTGCGACTGATCACCACCGGTGCCGACCACATCCACGGTTGCCGACCGTTGCGCGGGGGTCTGCTCGACCGGCACGGCGTGCGCCAGCATGGCGTCCACCAGCCCGGTCAGCTCGGCTGCGGACTCTCCCTTGGCGCGCAACAGCAAAGCGAAGCCGGCGATCTGGGCGGCGGTCGCGTTGCCTTCCATGATTTCGCTCATGGCCCAGGAGGTGTCGGCGGCGCTTAGTTCTTCCCGGCGCAGCAGTGCGCCGAGGAGGTCTTTCCATGCCATGGGAACCTCCGGGGGAGGGGTCAGGCGCTGACGGAGGCTTTGCGGTCCAGCAGCTCGGCAACGGTGGCGGCTGTGGTTACCGGGTCCATCGGGTGCATCAGAGTGGCTTCGGCTCGCGCGTAAGCGGCGAGCCATCGGTCCGCTGCGCGCGCGATGACGATGCAGACCGGCGGCGGGTTCTTGACCTCGTCCTTGAGCTGGCGGGCGATGCCCATCCCGCCGGCCGGCGCGGCCTCGCCGTCGAGCACCAGCAGGTCGATCTCGTAGTCGTCGACCAGGCGCACGACCTCGTCATAGGTCGATGACTCGACGAACTCGATGCTCAGATCCGGCCGGGGACGGGTGCCGATGGCCAGCATCATCCGCTCACGGACCTCAGGATCGTCGCTGTAAAGCAGCACGGTGCGCTCGGTCATACGGATGATCCTAGCGGCGCTTCTCCGGCCTGTTCGAGACGGTCCAGGTGCCGGTCGATCCGGGCCGCCTCACGCCGCGATTGCTTGATCCATTGGGCCACGAGCACGGCGAGCATGGCCACGGAGATCAGCTCGCCACCGGCCCACAGCACCCCACCGGCGGTCACCTGATCGGCCACTGGATCGACCCACGGCAGCTTCAGCGACGGGTACCAGTCGCCGCCCAGCAGGGTCTTCGACTGCATCACGGTCAGCCCCAGGACGGTGTGGAAGGGGACGCTGAGCACCATGAGCAGGGCTCTGGCCGGGTAGGGCCACCGCCCCGGCAGCGGATCGCGCCCGAGCAGGGGCCAGAAGAACAGGCACCCGGTGGCGATGAAGTGGGTGTGCATCAGCTCGTGCAGGAGCTCGTTTCGCAGGGTCAGCTCGTAGAGGCTGCTGAAGTAGATGACGAACGGGTTGGCCACGAAGATGCCGAAGGAGACCAGGGGGAAGGCGAGCACTTTGGCGACCCGGCTGTGCAGCATGGCCAGCAGGGTCTTGCGGGGTCTTCCGGTAAGCGTGCGCAGGGCCAGGGTCACCGGCGCACCCAGCGCGAGGAAGATCGGCGCGATCATGGACAAAGCCATGTGCTGCACCATGTGCACGCTGATCATCGTGGTGTCGTAGGCGCCGAAGCCACTGATGGTGACCAGGGCGATGGTGCCGAGCCCGAGTCCTACGAAGGCGATGGTCCGCGCGACAGGCCAGTGGTCGCCGCGCAGCCGCAATCTGTGGGTGCCGTAGAGGTAGAGCGCGGCCGCCGCGACCAATCCGACGGCCAGCCATGAGTCCAGCCGAGCCTGGCTGATCAGGGCTTCTACCGAAAACGGGGGCACCGGCTCAGGCTATGCCATTCGCGACACGCCGTAGATAGGGCACCCCAGTGCTCATGGATGCAGCTCGAGGGCAATAATCATCGCGTGACTGCGGCCCCAGCCATTATCGACAAGAGCCGGATCCACTCCCTGACGAGGCCGAACATGGTCAGCGTCGGGACGATCGTCTGGCTCTCCAGTGAGCTCATGTTCTTCGCGGCGCTGTTCGCGATGTATTTCGCGATCCGCGCGGCCGATTACAGCCAATGGGAGAAGCACTATCCCATGCTGAATCTGCCCTACGCGACCGTCTTCACCGTGATCCTGGTGGCCTCCTCGGTCACCTGCCAGATCGGGGTGCTCCGGGCGGAGCGAGGCGATGTCCATGGGTTGCGACGGTGGTTCTCCATCACGTTCGTAATGGGACTGATCTTCGTCCTGGGCCAGGTGAACGAGTACCGCACGCTGGTCACCGAGGATATTAAGATCAACGAAGACGGCTACGGGTCGATGTTCTATCTCACGACCGGCTTCCACGGGTTGCACGTGACCGGTGGCTTGATCGCCTTCATCATCTACATGATCCGGACCACCATGGGCCGGTTCACCCCGGCGCAGGCGACCTCGGCCATCGTCGTGTCCTACTACTGGCACTTCGTCGACGTGGTGTGGATCGGTCTCTTCTTCATGATCTACCTGCTGGAGGCAATCAGTGGTCTCGCGTAGCCGCGCCCGGCGGAAGGTCACCGCCGCATTGCGCATGCTCGCCGCGCTCGTGCTGGCCGGCGGCATCTACACCCTGATCTCCCCTGGAGCACAGGCGAATGCGCCGCTGAGCGCTGCCGCCCAGGAGGGCAAGGCGCTCTTTGACACCAGCTGTATCACCTGTCACGGCAACAACGGCCAGGGTGTGGAAGGCCGCGGCCCGAGCCTGATCGGCGTGGGCGCGGCGGCGGTGGAGTTCCAGGTGGAGACAGGCCGGATGCCGGCTGCCCGCCAGGAGGCGCAGATCGACCGCAAGCCCTCGATCTTCAACGACGACCAGGCGCGCCAGCTCGGTCAGTACATCCAGGAGCTCGGTGGCGGACCGCAGGTCCCGTTCCAGGGTCACGCGGCGCCCGAGGGCGACATTGCCGAGGGCGGCAAGCTGTTCCGGGTCAACTGCTCGTCCTGCCATGCCTTCTCCGGTGGCGGTGGAGCCCTGTCGAGCGGCAAGTTCGCCCCGCCGCTGGACCCGGCCACGGATCGCCAGCTCTACGCGGCGATGCTGAGCGGGCCACAGAACATGCCGGTGTTCGGGGACAACCAGCTAACGCCGGAACAGAAGTACGACATCATCGCCTACGTGCAGAACATGAAGACCGATGTGGACCCGGGCGGTTGGGGTCTGGGCCGGTTCGGCCCGGTGACCGAAGGTCTGGCGATCTTCCTCTTCGGCATGGTGGCGCTGGCCTTCTCGGCGCTGTGGATTGCGGGTAAGTCATGAGCCAGAACAACGACCGGTTCGAGTTCGTCCGCCAGGGCGCGCTCGAGAAGGACGGCGTGGAGATCGTCCACTATGAGCCGCAGTTCGCGGCGGGATCGAAGGCGGAGAAGCGCATGGTGCGCCTCGTCGCCTCAATGTTCCTCCTAAGTGGACTCGCTGCCTTCCTTTTCGTGCTGGCTTACATCTGGTGGCCGTTCACGGACTTCCCGTCCGTGACGGGCTGGGAGTATCAGCCGGGCAACTCACCGATGAAGGGGTACACGCCGGTCCTCGGTGCCACGCTTGGCATCGCGCTGGCGGGCATCGGGTTTGGCATCCTCACGTGGGGCAAGAAGCTGCTGCCGCACGAGATCGCCATCCAGGACCGGCACGACGGCGGCTCCGACCCATATGAGCGCAAGCTCACCGGGAACACGCTGCAGTTCATCGGCCAGGAGATGGGCTTGAGCCGTCGCCCGCTGCTCAAGGTGGCACTGCTGGCCCCGGCCGGCGGCCTCGGCCTTGCCGCCGCGGCTGTCCCGGTGGGCATGCTCATCAAGGACCCGCACCACCCGGCCATCTTCTTCCACACCGGCTGGGATCCCGAGGCCAACGGCGGCAAGCCGGTGCGGCTGATGCGGGAAGACCACACTCCCATCCGGCCCGAAGAGGTCAGTGTCGGCGGTCAGATCACCGCCTTCCCGAACACGCCGGATGGCAAGGGCGCCAGCAACAAGCACGCCGACTCGCCGATCCTGCTGATCCGCCTGCGGACACAGGACGCGGAGTACCTGCGCAGCCAGTTGCATCATCACCCGCAGAACGTCGGCGGCATGGCAGGCGACCTGGTCGCCTACTCGAAGATCTGCACGCATGCCGGGTGCCCGGCGAGCCTCTACGAGCAGCAGAGCAACCTTCTGCTCTGCCCATGTCACCAGTCGCAGTTCCTCATCACCGAAAACGCCCGGCCTGTTTTCGGGCCGGCCACTCGTCGGCTGCCCATGCTGCCCATCGAGGTGGATAGTGAGGGATACTTGGTGGCGAAGAGCGACTTCGGCGGTGTCCCCGTCGGCCCCGCGTTCTGGGAGAAGCCTGAAGCATGAAAAGACGTAAATTCGATGTGAAGGAGCTCCCGGCCAAGGCCGCGGGCGAGATCGACGACCGTTTCAAGGTCGCGACACCACTGCGTGGCATCATGAACAAGGTCTTCCCGGATCACTGGACCTTCCTGCTGGGCGAGATCGCGCTGTTCTCGTTCATCGTGCTGCTGTTGACCGGGACGTTCCTGGCGCTCTTCTTCGATCCGTCGATGCAGGAGGTCACCTACGACGGGTCATATACGCCGCTCAAGGGCATGCACATGTCCCGGGCGTATGAGACGTCGCTGAACATCAGCTTCGACGTGCGCGGCGGCCTGATCATGCGGCAGATGCACCACTGGGCTGCGTTGCTCTTCATGGCCGCGATCGTGATTCACATGTCCCGCATCTTCTTCACCGGCGCCTTCCGCAAGCCCCGCGAGCTGAACTGGATTCTCGGGCTGAGCATGTTCTGGCTCGGCTTCACCGAGGGCTTCGCAGGCTACTCGCTGCCGGACGACGCGTTGTCCGGTACGGGTTTGCGCATCGCCTCAGCGATCATGTTGTCGATTCCGCTGGTGGGTTCCTGGGTTACCACGTCGCTGTTCGGCGGTGAGTTCCCAGGCGACATAATTCTCGACCGGCTTTATATCGTGCACGTGTTCCTGTTGCCACTCATTCTGTTGGGCCTTGTGACCGTCCACATCGGACTCGTCTTCATGCAGAAGCACACGCAGTGGCCCGGCCCCGGCCGGACCAACCACAACGTGATCGGCGAGCGGATGTTCCCGCGCTACATCATCAAGCAGGGCGGGTTCTTCATGCTCGTCTTCGCCGTGATCGCCTTTATGGGCGGCATGTTCCAGATCAACCCGATCTGGCTCTTCGGGCCGTATGAAGCAGCGGTGGTCTCGGCCGGAAGCCAGCCGGACTGGTACGTCATGTTCCTCGACGGGTCGACCCGGCTCATGCCCGCCTGGGAGATCCGGGCCTTCGGCTACACGATCCCGCCGCTGTTCTGGCCCACTGTCGTGCTGCCCGGCATCCTCACTGTGGTCCCGATGCTCTATCCGTTCATCGAGGCGCGCTTGACGAAGGACAAGGAGCGGCACAACCTGCTGCAACGTCCGCGGGACGTGCCCGAGCGCACCGGTCTCGGTGCGGCCGGCATCGCCTTCTACCTGGTGCTGCTGATCTCCGGCGGCAACGACATCGTCGCGGACAAGTTCCGCATCAGCCTGAACGCGATGACCTGGGGTGGCCGGATAGCCCTGCTGATGCTGCCGCCACTGGCCTACTACGTGGCGCGCCGCATCGCGCTCGGTCTGCAGCAGCATGACCGTGAGGTGCTCGCGCACGGTGTGGAGACCGGCATCATCAAGCTGCTGCCCAACGGCAGGTATATCGAGGTGCATCAGCCGCTCGCGCCGCCGGACGGAGACGGCCACGGCGAGCTGCCCTACGTGGGCTGGACGGTGCCGAAGAAGATGAACCGGCTCGGCGCCCTGGGCCCGGCCATCAAGGGCTTCTTCTTCCCGATCGAGCAGCCGGCGCCGCCGCAGTCGCCACCACCGTTGACTGGGCCGCCGAGCAAGACCAAGGAAAAAGAGAAGATCGATACCCACTGATATGTGAGTACCAGCAAGGAGGGCGCCTGCCTATGCGGGCGCCCTCTTTGCTGTTGGTATTACTAGGCTTCAGGAGTGTCCGGGACGTGCACGTCGTTGACCCGGATGTTGACCTCGGTGACCTCGAGGCCGAGCATGTTCTCGACCGAGCTGATCACCTTGGTGCGCACCGCATCCGTGACGGAGTGCACGACGTAGCCGAATTCGATGACGATCTTGATGTCGATCTCGGCGGTCGTACCCTCGAGCCGCACGCTTACCCCACGGTCGGCTTCGTCGCTGTTGGACTCGCCCAGGCCGATGCGCTCCTTGAGCGATGCGAACACCCGGGAAGCCTCGCCGCCGAGGTCGTGGACGCCTGCGACCTCGCGAGCCGCGATTCCGGCGATCTTCTCCACGACCTCGTCCGCGATAGTGGTGCGGCCTCGATCCTCAGTCAGCTCGGCGTTGTTGCGCAGCCGGCCGACCAAATTCGTCGCGGCCCGTTCAACAGCGTCGCCGACCCGTCCGGCCGCCTCGCGGCCACGGTCCATTGCGGTGGGAGTGTTGTCGTCCACTGTGGACTCCGCGGTGACCACGTGGGTCTCTTCGGTCGCGGTGTCGGCGGTCTGCTGGGTGGGGACTTCAGGGGTGGTGGTCATGTGCGTCCTTTCACTTGCCGGTCAGATCATTTGAAGCACCTGCAGGACGATTCCCAGCAGGATCGGGAGGAGTAGGAGCACAGCGGCGATCCGCCCGAGAATTCTGGCTTTCCGGCTGCGGCCGCGGCCCAGTCTTCCCAGCATCGCGATCTCGGATTCCACGAGGAACCCGCTAGGGCTGTCGGAGGTCATGTAGGCCAACGCATCACTATGGCGCACCGCGTAGTGCTCAGGTTCAGGTTTCGTCGCCATGATTGCACAATGCCATAGTCTGGCCTGCATGACTCCCCGCGAGCGGCTAGCCCAGGCCAGCCGGGAGTATGGCCCGGAGACGGTAGCTGTCTGGTGTGCGGAGCTACTCAGCGGCCAGACCAGCCATGATGCGACTGACCGGCCTTCGCTCGTCTGGTTGGGCGGGAAAGGAGCCGACTGGCTGCTCGCCCGCGACGAGCTCGGTGCACACGAGTACTGGCCCAGGGTTTGGGCGGCCCGTGGCCTGCTCTACGTGTGGTCCCCGCGAGCGGTTCCGGCCGTGGTGTCCGCTTTGGACGATCCAGCCTGGCGGGTGCGGGAGATGGCAGCAAAGGTGGTGCGGCTGAGGGAGATCGGGGCCGCCGGTGAGTTCCTGGCCGCGTTGGTTGATGATGAGGTGACCCGCGTTCGGGTAACCGCTTTGCGCGCGCTGGCGGTGGTGGGCGAGGGCGAGCACGCCGAGGTCATCCGCTCGGCATCGGACGACCCCGAGCCCACCGTCCGCAAAGCCGCCGTCCTAGCTATTGAGACTTTGGCCCAACGGCTAGATCGCCCGGTCTAATCTTTGACTGAGTCAAAGATTAGGGAGGCGCGGATGTCCACGGATCAGAGAGTCGCCGCCGTACGCCGTTTCAACCGCTTCTACACCCGCACCATCGGGGTGCTCGGCGATGGCATTCAGCGCTCGCCCTACTCGCTCACCGAGGCCCGGCTCATCTACGAGCTCTCGCAATCCGAGCAGGTGGAGACGGTCGAGCTGCGTCAGCGACTGGGGCTTGACCCGGGCTATCTGAGCCGCATCTTCGCCCGCTTCGAGGCCGACGGCCTGGTCCGTCTTCGCCGGTCGGCAACGGACAACCGGCGTCAGGTGGTCGAGCTGACCGACAGTGGCCGGCGGGTCTTCGCCACGCTCGACGAACACGCCATCGAGGACATGGGTACGTTGCTGGGCAAGCTGAATGACTCGGATCAGACGCGTTTGCTATCGGCGATGTCCACGATCGAGCGGCTGTGGGACCCACCGGAGCAGGCGGAGGTGGTCCTGCGCCCGCCAGCACCCGGCGATCTGGGTTGGGTCGTGCATCGCCACGGCGCCCTCTACGCCCAGGAATACGGCTACAACGACGAATTCGAAGCCCTGGTGAGCCGGATCGTTGCCGAATACGTCGAGAACCGCCGGGAAGGGCTCGACGCGGCGTGGGTGGCCGAGATTGACTCGGTACCCGCCGGATCGATTTTCTGTGTTTCTCAAAGCAAGACCACCGCGCAGCTGCGGCTGCTGTTCGTGGAGCCGTGGGCCCGCGGTATGGGCGTGGGTAACAAGCTGGTCGACGCGTGCGTGAACTTCGCGACGGCCGCGGGCTATCGCGAAATGGTGCTGTGGACCAATGCCGAGCTGCTCGCCGCGCGCCACATCTATGAGCGGGCAGGATTCGAGCTGGTGTCCGAAGAGGACAGTGTCAGTTTCGGTGGGCCGCAAACCTTCCAGAACTGGCGTCTCCCACTCAGCGGTTGATCATGAACTTAAGTTCCTGATGGACGGCGTGTCGGTACTCCCAGCGTCATGGTCAACGCTTAGAAGGTCGCCGGCCAGTCGGTGATCTTAGTGGCGAGCGGGGGGCCGGCCTTGACCCACTTGAAGTGGTCGAGCGCGACATCCACGTCGGCGCGGGAGAGGTGCCGGCGCTGGACCAAGGCGCAGGAGAGCTTCGCGACGAGGTGATCGGTAGCCGGCGGGGGCGTGTACTGATCGTCGTCCACGCTGATCGCCAGCACCGGCACGGTGATTTCGCCGAGCTTCTCCTCGACCCCGAGGTGAGGCGGGAAGACGCCGTGCCGCCCGGTGTGTCCCCAGTCGCGGATGACGCCGTGTGCCTGCCTACCGCCGAAAGACCAGCCCGGCCAGTACCTGAACATCCAGGTCAGGGCGGCAATGCTTTGGGTGTAGGCGAATACGCCGACCTTTTGCTTGCCGTAGACGCGCCAGAAGGGAAGTCCCACCGCGATCAGGATGAGGCCGTCGACGCCTTTTGGTGAACGAGCGAGGTGCATGACGCAGGCCTGCCCGCCCAACGAGTGTCCTAACAGGACAGTACGGCGGCCCTCCCGTTGTGCCGCAAGTGCTTCGAGCACAGCTCCGACGTCCTCGGCCAGCTCGTGGTATCCATACCGGCTCGCACGGCTGGCCTTCGGCCGACTCGCCCCGGTCCCACGCAGGTCGGCGACCGCGACCGCGATGCCCGCCTCGACCAGCGTGGTGGCGAGCCGGTCGTAGTAGCTCGCGGGCACGCCCATCGCCGGGAAGACCACGGCCACGGTCTTGGCATCGGGGCTTTCGTGGAACCGCACGGCCAGCTGATCGGTGCCGCGGTCGACTTCGAGGTCGATGGTGAGGGGCTGCATGAGCCGATGTTACGCGGGAGTAACCTCGACCGTCATGCCGCGTCCCACCCTGATCGTTTCGGTGAGCACTTCATCGGCGTCGACATGGGCATCCGGCCACAAAACGCTGCGCCGCACCACTCCGTGGACCGCCGAGCGGGCGCCGATCACGCTGGCATAGGCGGCCCCGGTGATGATCGTGTCATCGCCGATCAGATTCTCGCCGTGTGCCGCGTGCATGTTGGCCGCCAGATAGTCCGCCGGGCTGCCGCAGTCGATGTAGGTGCCGTTGAGCAGGATCGACTCCAACCGTCCGGCCCTTTCGGCCGGCCGCCACGTGGTGAGCACGAGGTGGGCGTATTGCGCGGAGATCGCGGCAGCATCGGCTGCCGGAAGCAGTGAAGCCCCCGCGAAGGCGAGCCCGCCGAAGGGCGGGTGGCCGTCATCCGCTTCGCGACCCGACATGCGCACAGTCCGGCCGTCCCAGTCGTCGAGCAGGTCCAGCAGATCACCGGGCGGCGCGGAGACGTAAGCATCGGCATTGACGACAAGCACGGCCCGGCCGTCGATCCAGTGCCGCAGCAACCCGACGGCCCCGGCCGAAGCCAATGGCCGATCGATCTCCACCGAGATATGAGCCCGATCGCCGACGTGTTCGACGATCTTGTCGGCCATGTGGTGGGCGTTAACCGCAACCCGGCGCGGGCCGCTCAACCCGGCCGCCGCAAGCCTGTTCAGGGTGCGATCCAACAGAGGCACATTTCCGACTGGTACCAGGGCCTTGGGCAACAATGTCGTGAGTGGACGAAGGCGGGTGCCGAGCCCCGCCGCCAGAACCACCACGCAGACATCATCGGGAGCGGTCATGCCGCCTCCGGTCCGATCCCATACTTTCCAAGCAGCCGAGCCGTCGCGATGGTCAACTTCGGCAGATCGTCCACCGGATGCCAGGCCGCCTCCCACACCTCGGCACCGTCCACACTCAACTCCGTTGTGGAAGCCGGCACGTGCGCGATGAACACCATGTCCACCCAATGGCCCTTGTTGTGCACCACGGCATTGGGCACCGCCGGCTCCAGCTGATCCTCGGCGAACAGGATGCCGGTCTCCTCGGCCGCTTCCCGGCACGCCGCGGCGATCGGCGTCTCATGCCGGGCCAGCAATCCGGCAGGCAACGTCCAACCGCGGCCGGGTGGCTGTCTCAGCACCAGAATCCGTTGCGTGCCAACTGATTCGGAGTCGAAGATGAGAACCACCGAACCCAGCACATAGCGCGGGGTAATCAGCTTCACGATGCGGGAGCGCCAATTGGGCGGGATGCGGTAGAAGACGCCATACCCGAACGCCAACAACCGCCGACGCCACTGGGAGCGTGGTCTGATCACCCAGCCAGGCTAGTTGATGGGGGTGTTTGCCACGTCGTCGGTGGGGCTGCGGCGCGGCGACACAATCAACGCCCGGTCATCGACGCTGGCGATCAGCTGGTCAACGATGACATCGGCCCGCACCCGGTGCTCCGCAATGGCTATCAGCAACGAGTCGAGATCGGGATAGCCAAGTGTTTGGGCGAGATCGGCAAGCCGCTGCTCGTCGGAGAGGGCGCGATCGCGGCGGCGCAACGCGAGACCGATCGCGGCGCGGCCGATCTGCAGCCGGTCGCTGACCGTCCCTGCGGGTGCAGAGGGCTCGCTGAACCGGCGGCTCAACCGCAGCTGAGCGTTGGGGGACTTAACGAAATCGAGCCACTCGGCCCGGGGACCGGGATGATTGCGATCGCGGCTGATCAGCAGATCCACCACGTCGCCGTCGGTCAGCTCGGCGTTGAGCGGGGTCAGCACGCCATTCACCGTCGCCGCCACGCATCTGTCACCTGTGCGAGCGCTCAGCTCGTAAGCCACGTCGACCGGAGTCGCCCCCTCGGGCAGCAGCAACTGCCGGCCCCGGGCGAAGACTTGAATCTGCTGCTCGGCGAGGTCACACCGAAGCGTCGCGACGAACTGCACCGCATCGGGTGCTGCCGCCTCGAGCTCGAGAGCACGGCGCAACCAGGCCGCCATGTCGGTCTTGACCACCGCGACCTGATGACGTTTGCCGAATCGGGTTGGCTTGATCGGGTACCGGTAGGGGGCGATGACGCCATACTCCACCGCACGGTGCATCTGCTCAGTCCGGATCAGGATCTCGATCATCTGATCCTCCGGCCCGAGGACCGTGGTGTGCAGCGATCGGTAGAGGTTGTTCTTCGGCGCGGCGATGTAATCCTTGAACCGGCCCGGGATCGGCAACCACTTCTGGTGCATGACCCCCAATGCGGCATAACAGTCGGCCTCATCGCCCTCGAGGATCACCACCACACGGGGCATGTTGATCGGGGAGGGGCTGCCCGCCGCCTTGGTGTCCTTCCAGATCGTGTAATAGTGCCGGGGCCGGGGAATCAGGTGGCCGTCGACCTTGTCGCGGCGCAGCGCCTCGGTGCCCTCGGCGACGATGCGCTCCACGTAGGCATTCCACTGTGGACGCTCGCGGATGACCATCTCGTCGATGCGCTGATATTCCTCGGGCTGGACATAGCGAAGGACCACATCTTCCAGCGGTCCCTTGAGTGCCTGAATGCCTAGCCGATCACAGAGCGGGACCAGAACCTCCTTGGTGGCACTGGCGATCCGGGCTCGCGAGGCAGGGGAGCGAGCGTCGAGCGTCTCCATGTTGTGCATCCGGTCGGCGAGCTTGATCACCAGTACCCGGATGTCCTTGCCGGCCGCCACGATCATTTTGCGGGTGGTCTCGGCCTCGGCCTGCGCGAAGTGCGCCTTGTCGAACTTGGTCACGCCGTTGACCAAAAGTGCGACCTCGGCACCGAAATCGGCCCGGAGCTGGGCAAGCGTGTAGGGGGTGTCTTCCACCGTGTCGTGCAGCAAAGCCGCGGCCAGCGTGACGGTGTCCATGCCAAGGGAGGCAAGAATGTGGGCGACCTCGAGCGGGTGCGTGATGTAGGGCTCGCCGCTCTTGCGCTTCTGATCGCGGTGCGCGCGCTCGGCCACCGAATAGGACCGGCGCAGCAGATTGACATCGGCATCTGGATGAACACCGCGGTGGGTGCGGATGAGGCGCTGCACTGGATCGATGGGGGGCGATGTCTTGTCGCGGGGCGCAGACCAGCTCAACATGGCACGCAGCCGGGTGGCCAGCAGGCTTTCACCTATGCGGCCCTGGCCCGGCTCGAAGAACGGGGCCCCCGTGCTCGCGCCGGCACCGATATCCACTCAGGACACCTCCCTTGCCCGCGGGTGCTTCATAGCCTAGTAACGAACATGGTGACCGAATGGTCAATACCCGTTGTTCATTCGGTCAACACTCTGCCCCGCCGATTGGGTTGGTCGACCTGTGCCAGCAGGCCCCGCAGCCGCATCGCTCCCCGGGCGGGTGACGCCCATCCGGCTGACGCCTCGACCAGCCGCGTCTGAGGTTTTTCCAGCCAATCGAGGATTCGCTCGGTCTCCTCGGCGGTCGCGCAAGGGGTGGGATTGTTGGGCGTCGCGGGCAGGAGCACGGTCTCGGCGGTGGGCCAGATTACGTCCAGGGTCCGTCGTGGATGGACCCCGGGTGGTGCGGTGGCCGCAGCCGCGAGCCGGCCGTGCCGGATGATCGCGATCTCCCAGCCGCCGTCTTTGGCCCGGCGGGCCGCCACCAGCTCGGCAATCGAGGTGAGGCCGGCCAGGCGCTGCATCCGGGTGGCCGCCCGGAGGAAGGCGAGCATCCTGTCCCGCAACCGGCTCGCATCCTCGAAGCGTTGCTGCTCGGCGAGCTTGGCCAGGCGCCGCAGCAACGGTTGGATCACCGGCTCCGGATCGGAATGAAAAGCCTGCTGCACATGCTGCACGAGCGTCTCCTGATACTCCTCCGTCCCGATGCGCAGCAGGCAGGGTGCCGGGCAGCGACCCAGCTCGGCGAGGGCACACGCGGAGGAAGCGCGGCGTGCCGAAAGCCGGGTCGTACATTGCCGCAACGCGATCGCCTCGTGCACCGCGTCAATCGCCGCTTGAGCGGTGCGCCTGCCGGGAAACGGTCCAAGGCAGACACCCGGCTGCGGCCCGAGCTTGCGCACCATGGACAGCCGCGGATAGGCCTCGTCCGTGAGTTTGATCCAGTGAACCCGCTCCGGATGCTTGGACCTGCGGTTATAAGGCGGGGAATGGGCCGCGATCAGCCTCAGCTCGCGGACCTGTGCCTCCAATGAGTGCGCGCAGACCACTGCCTCGACCCGCACCGAGGCGGCGAGCATCTCGCTGATCCGGGCGCGCTTCTCGCCGGCCGTGAAGTAGCTGCGGACCCGGGTGGCGATGTCCCCTGAGGTGCCCACATACAACGGCCGACCGTCGTGCGCACGAAACAGATAGACGCCGGGGGAATGGGGCAGGCCGTCGGCCAGATGCCGCTTCGCCCGCTGGGTCGGGGTGACCGGCCGCAGATAGGCGATCGTCTCGCCCAGCGTGGTGATGCCGAGGCTGCCCAGCCGGCCGATCAGGGCGTGCAACACGTCCACTGTGGCCAATGCGTCGTCCAAGGCGCGGTGGGTGGGTGTGTGGGTGCGGAAATACGCCGCGAGCGTGCCCAGCTTGCGATTGGGCACCTCGTCGCGCTGCAACACCCGCCGCGCCATCAAAGCCGTGTCCAGGACCCGGGGAGCAGGCCACTGGTACTCGTGTGCGGCGCAGGCGGCTTTGAGAAAGCCCACGTCGTAGGGGGCGTTGTGCGCCACGAGAACCGCGCCCTGCAAGAACTCCAATAGCGAGGGCAGCACCCGCTCGATCGGCGGGGCGGGAGCCACCATCGTGGTCGTAAT
This sequence comes from Micromonosporaceae bacterium, assembly GCA_003543035.1. Classification (GTDB taxonomy): domain Bacteria; phylum Actinomycetota; class Actinomycetes; order Mycobacteriales; family Micromonosporaceae; genus Rhizocola. The sequence continues at coordinate 29,115 of DPJL01000301.1, forward strand.
TCCAGTCAGGACGGTGATGAAAGGGGGAATCGGGGTGCCCGGGTTGATCAGGGTGGCAAGCTTGCCCAGCTGCTCACCGCCGCGCACCTTCACCGCGCCGACCTCGGTTATCCCGCCGCCATCCGGCGCACCTCCGGTGGTTTCAAGGTCCAGGACGACGAAGGTTGTTTGCCGGAGCTCGAGCGCCAGCGGATCTTCCGCGTCGCCCATCAGGCCCGGCAGCTGAAGTTGGAGGTGCACGAGCCGCACCCTAATCGGACGGTCCGACACACCTTTCCCGACTTCCCGCCGATCTTGGAGTTGTGGTG
>DPJL01000144.1 GCA_003543035.1 Micromonosporaceae bacterium
AGTACTTCTCCGCCTCGGTGCACGCCACGATGAGGTTCCTGGCGTTCTCGGTGTTCTTGGCGGCGGCGTAGGTATCGCTTGCGCGGAAGCAGTTCGCCAGCGCCTCGCGCTCCTTGGTGACCTCATCGGTCTTGCTCTTGGCGCCCGCGACATCCTGGGTCAGCTTCGCAACCTCGGACTTGCTGGTGGCGTACTTCGCCTCGAGCTCCTTGACCTTGGCTTCCTCGGCGGCCAGGGCGGCGGCCTGCTGCGTGTCCTTCTTGTCCGCCGCGTTGCCGTCCACGATGTAGAGGGCGGTAATGCCTGCTGCGGCAAGGCCAAAGAGTGCGGTCGTGATCGACAGCACGATGATGCCGGCACGGCCCTTCTTCTTCGGAGCCTCAGCCACCGGGGCATAGCCGTAAGGCGCGGCGCTCACGGGCGCGTAACCGGGACCGCTCACGGGCGCGTAGCCGGGAGCGCTGACCGGAGCAGCCGGCACCGGGACCGCGGGGCCAGCGACTGGGTAAGCGGCGGTGTCCGGGTAGACGGGCGCCGCTGGCGCTACCGGAACCGGGGCGGTCGGCACCTCAGCCGGCGGCGTAAACGCCGGGGCGAGGGACGGCACAGCCGGCGTCTCGATGTAGGTCTCGACCTGTGGCGCGGACGGCTGAGCCGGTACCGGGACTGAACCCGGCGTGTAGACCGGTTCCTGCGAGTCCCCGTTGGGGTGGGACATCTTTCCTCCTAGGGATGGGGGTTGTGGAAAACTCCGCGGCCGCTCAGCCGCAGATGGGGAACAACTCGCAGGCGAGGCCGATCGGGATAGCGAGCCCGATGCCTTCCGCGTTGCGGATCTTGGCGCTGGCGATGCCCACCACCTGGCCCCTCGAGTTGAGGACCGGCCCCCCTGAGTTACCGGGGTTGATAGCGGCATCGAATTGGACGTAGGTGTCGTTGGTGCCCTCCAGCTTGCGGAAGGCGCTCACCACACCAGTCGTCACAGAGCTCTCCAGTCCCAGTGGCGCACCCACCACGACCACCGGCTCCCCAGGGCGGACGGCCTCAGTCGAGATCGCGAGCCCGGCGAACTTGGCGCTTGTCTCCAGCTGTGCGACGTCCTTGTCCTCGTCGACCTTCACGATTCTGGCGTCGTAGAGCTGATCCTTGTGCTCAATGCTGACCTTGCGCTCGCCCTTGTCCCAGACACCTTCCACGACGTGGAAGTTGGTGAACAGGTGGGCTCCGCCATCGGAGGTCGGTTTGCCCACCGCCCAGGCCGTCCCGGAGGAGCCCCCGGCCTTGATCCGAAAGACGCTGGGCAACGCGGCGGCGGCAATCTGATCCGGGATGAAGGCACCCTTCTCGAGACCCGCCACCCGGCTCGCCATTGCCTCAGCGGCCGCCTTGGCGGAATTGCGCTCGGCGGCTATCTGCTCTTCTGCGCTGGTCAGCCTGCTCTGCAGCCGAATCAGCTGGAACGTCTGCCAGCCGATCAGCCCGGTCAGCACGACCAGCGCCACGATGACAATCCAGGCCCGCGACCGCGGCCGGCGAGCAGGCGGCGGCATCGGAGCAAAGGTCGGTGGCATCGGTGGCGGAACAACCGGCTGTTGGCGCAGCTCATAGGGCTGAGCCTGGTGCGGGATGCCCGCCCCGGCCTGTACCGGAAACTGCTGCTGCGGCTCTGACATGAGCCTGGTGACCTCCTCGGTGCCCCGTTCACCTTGGTGGTGACGCCTGCGCGACATTAGCCGTCGCCATGGCCATTGTCAGCCCCCTTGTCAAAGGGGGGAGAGCAGTGTGAACGTCCGGTTTGGACTCTGCGCCGGAAGGCTTGATCTAGGAGGTGCTGCGGGCGTCGAGCCAGCGCACCAGGGTCCGCACGCCCCAACCCGTTGCGCCCTTTGGCAACTCGCCATCGACAGAGCTCGACCAGGATGGTGCGGACATGTCGATGTGAGCCCAGCGGTCCCGCAGCAGACCTGCGAACTCTCGCAAGTAGAGGGCCGCGGTGATGGCACCCGGGTTGCCCGCGGCGTTGTTGAGGTCGGCGATTTCCGCTGCGACGTCTTTGGCGTATTCGTCGGCGAGCGGCAGTCGCCACACCTTTTCCCCGGCGGCTGTGGCGGCCGCTGTCAACGAATCCACCAGCTCTGCGTTCTCGCTGAACAGGGCCGCGGTCTTCATGCCGAGTGCGACCCGGGAGGCGCCGGTCAATGTCGCCAGGTCGAGCAGCACATCGGGCTCGAGGTGGGCCACGGCGTATGCCATGGCATCCGCGAGGACGACCCGGCCCTCGGCATCGGTGCTGTGTACCTCGGAGGTGAGCCCGCCGTAGTGCCGGACCACGTCGCCGGAGCGCCAGGCGCTGCCGGAAATCATGTTCTCCGCCAACGGGAGTAGAGCGGTGATGCGCACTCGCAGACCCAGCTCGGCGGCGGCGAGCGTGGCCCCGAGGACGGTGGCCGCTCCGCCCATGTCCTTGCGCATGAGCTGCATGAATTCGACCGGCTTGATATCTATGCCGCCGGTGTCGTAGGTGATTCCCTTGCCCACCATGACGATGTGCTCGCCTGCGCCTTCCGGCTGCCAGCTCACCTCAAGCAGCCGAGGGCCCTTCGCCGAGCCTCCGCCAACCGCGAGGATGCCGCCGAACCCCTCCTCTGCCAGCTGTGCCGGCTCGCGGACGCTTACGGTCACTCCGGCCGGCAGCTTTTCGACGACCCGCTCCACGAACCAGGCCGGCGTCTTGATGATGGAAGGGGTGTTGGTGAGGTCGCGGGCGAAGTTGGTCTGTCCGGTCACCACTCGGGCCGCGGTCAGAATCTCCTCGCGCTCCGGATTGGAGTCGGCGAGCACGGTGACCCGTTCGAGGAGCCTTACCTCGGTTGGTTTGGCGTCGCGCAGGCGATAGGCGTATTCGCCCAGCCAGATGCCCTCGCTCAGGCCACGCAGGGCCGTGTTTTCCAGGTCTGCCGGCACCAGGATGGCCAGCTCCTTCTCCCGGGACGCGGCGCGAGCGATGGCGGCTCCGGCTGTGCGCCAACCAGATTCGTCCCCCGGGCCCACTCCGACCAGCAGCAGCTTCGACGGTTGCCGCAACGGCCGCGGAAGTGTCTCGACCTCGCCCGCCTTGCCCGAATGGGCGGTCTGCACCAGGAAGGCCGCGACTTCGGCGGCGATCTGGTCCGGAGGGGTCGCGACCGGTGTCGTCGCGTCATTACCTGCGAGCACCGGGCACACCAGCACTCCGGACGGCTCGGCGCCTGCGTTGTCCGCAGGAACACCCAGTCGAATCGAGATCATCTATCCGCCTCGTGGTTTGGTCGGTGATCCGACCTTACTGTGCTCGGCAGCGGGCGCGAGCCGGAGTCCAGGCGCAGCCTGGACCCGGCGCACCCGCTGTCAGCCGACGGCGGTCTTAAGCGCCTCACCCAGTGCGGTGGCCTCGTCCGGAGTCATCTCCACGACGAGCCGTCCACCGCCTTCGAGTGGGACTCGCATCACGATGCCCCGACCCTCTTTGGTGACCTCCAGCGGACCGTCGCCCGTCCGCGGCTTCATCGCCGCCATGTATGTCTCCCCTCAGACTCGCACCCAGGCAGTACGAGAATTCGCACTGTTGTCGTGCAAAGCTCTTGCTATCCGGCCAATCAAGAACAACCACCTCGCTGCGGATGGGTCGGCCGCATCGGGGTGCCAACCAATGATTTTCCCTGATGGACTCCCGGAAGCCCAAACCGGGCTGGTCACGTTGTGACATCTTCTCGCCAGACGAGTTCCCATCTGTCACAATCACCCCTCATGCAGGCCCGTTCGGCCCTCTTCGACCTCTACGGCGATCATCTGCGCAGACGCGGTGGCCAAGCGCCGGTCGCGGCGCTCATCCGGCTGCTGGCTCCGCTTGGCATCGCCGCGCCCGCGGTCCGCACGGCGGTCTCACGCATGGTTCGTCAGGGTTGGCTGACGCCGGTACGGACAACGTCGGGTCCGGGCTATCGCCTAACCGGCCGGGCGCTGTTGCGGTTGGAGGAGGCGGGAGCCCGGATCTACCGGACCGAGCGGCTGGCCTGGGATGGCCGGTTTGACCTGGTGATAGTGACGAACACCACCACCCGGCCGGAACGCGAGAAACTGGCCGCCAACCTCACCTTTCTCGGCTACGGCCGGTTGGATTCCTCGGTCTGGGTGGCGGCAAGGCCGGCCGGGGAGGTGGACGCGATGCTCAATGACGCCGGGGTGCGTTTCGAGCGGCTGTCGGCCGCCCACACCGGTGGCGCGGCGGGAGCCCGGGTCATGGTGGGTCGCGCCTGGGATGTCGCGGCGATCGGCGCCGAATACGCCTCGTTTATCGAACGGATGACACCGATCATGCGAGCGGTCGATCGACACGCCGATGACGAAACCGCGTTTGCCGCCCGCAGCCGACTTGTCCACGAGTGGCGCGCCTTCCTCTTCCGCGATCCTCAACTGCCGCCTTCATTGCTGCCCGATCCGTGGCCGGGTCAGGCCGCGGCCGCCTTCTTCGATCGTCATGCGACTCGGCTACGGCCGGCCGCGGACAGATTTGTTGATCAATGCTTGGCTGATAAGGAGTAGACCATGTCTGATTCCCTGCTGCTCGAGATCGACGGGAACATTGCGACCATCACGCTGAACCGGCCCGACTCGCTGAACTCGCTCAACAACGAGCTGAAGGTGGCCCTGGCCGAGGCGCTCGCGACGGTGACCGCCGATGAGCGGGTGCGCGCGGTTGTTTTGGCCGGAGCCGGGCGCGCCTTCTGCGTCGGCCAGGATTTGCGTGAACATGTTGGGGCGCTTGGTGATTCGGCTCCGCTGAACACCGTCGTCCAGCACTACAACCCGATCGCCGTCGCTATCGCCGAGCTGCCCAAGCCAGTGGTGGCAGCGGTTCGCGGGTCAGCCGCCGGGGCCGGTGCCTCACTGGCATTGCTCGCCGACTTCCGGATCGGTGGGCCGGGGACTTCGTTTCTGATGGCCTTTGCCAAGGTGGGTCTGGCCGGCGACACCGGCATCTCCTGGACGCTGCCCCGGATTGTGGGCCACGCCAAGGCAACCGAGCTGCTGATACTGGCCGAGCCGGTAAAGGCGGACGAGGCGCTGCGCCTTGGCTTGCTAACCCGGCTCACCGACGACGATGACCAGGTGCTGGCGACCGCACAGGAGCTGGCCGGCAAATTGGCAGCCGGCCCGACTGTCGCGTTTGGACAGATTAAACGCGAGCTGCTGCACGGGACGCGAAGCACCTTGTCACAAGCACTAGCCATAGAGGCGGAGGCTCAGGCCGCCTGTGGCGCCACCAACGATCACCCGGCCGCCACGATGGCCTTCGTGAACAAGGAAAAGCCGGTCTTCCAAGGAAACTAATCGTCTTCGGGATCCAGTGGGGCGGGCTCGTCGGCGACATATGCCTGCATCGCGAGCTCGTCCTCCGACGGGGAGACGAAGGCGGGCAACTCATTGGGGCCGAGCTCGGTGACGTATCGCCAGAACTCGGCCACCGCCTCCGCCTCCGACCCGGCCTCGATCGGCAGCGAAACGCTTACCAGCCAACGCTTCATGAGACGTGACAACCTTTGATGTGATCGTCCACCATGCCGGTGGCTTGCATCAGGGCATAGGCGGTGGTCGGCCCGACAAACCGGAAGCCGCGCTTCTTCAGGGCCTTCGCCATGGCGACCGACTCCGCGGTGGTGGCTGGAATGACCTTTGACCGAGGCCGCTTGGACGGCGCATAGGACCACAGCAGCTCGGTCAGCGGCACGTCCAGATCGAGCGCCACCCTGGCGTTGGCGATCGTTGCCTCGATCTTGGCGAGGTTGCGCACGATCCCGGTGTCGGCCATCAGCCGGTCGACATCCTTGCCCGAAAAGGCCGCCACCTTGGCGATCGAGAAATCGGCGAAGGCCAGCCGGAAGGCCGGTCGCTTGCGCAGGATCGTGATCCAGGACAAGCCGGACTGAAACGCCTCAAGGCTTATTTTCTCAAAGAGCGGATCATCTCCGTGCACCGGGCGACCCCACTCCAGGTCGTGATAAGCCTCGTATTCGGGGCCGACGGCCCAAGAGCACCTGGCCAACCCGTCCGCACCTCTTGCCAGCCCTGCCATACGTGAATAACCTCCGCAATCGTGGACTTCCCTCAGGTCGTGCTCTGGTCAGTACCTCTGTTCATTGTGCTCATGATCGTGGAACGCGTCTCCTACCTGCTCCACCGCGACAATGACGAGCTCGGCTATGGCCTGAAAGACACCGCCACCAGCATCACCATGGGCCTGGGCAGCCTTGGCTGGGATGTGCTCTGGGGTCTGGGCACCGCCACCGCCACTGCCGCCATCTACTTCCTCACTCCGTTGCGCATCGACTTCGTCTGGTGGGCACTGCCGCTTTTCCTTATCGCACAAGACCTCTGCTACTACTGGTCGCACCGGGGTCACCACATGATCCGCATCCTCTGGGCCTCCCACGTAGTGCACCACTCCTCGCAGATGTTCAACCTTTCCACGGCCCTACGACAAACCTGGACCGGCTTCACCAGCTGGCTGTTCTACCTGCCGATGGTGGCGCTCGGAGTGAACCCACTCGTGGTGGGTTTCTGCGGCGGCATCAATCTCGTGTACCAGTTCTGGATCCACACCGAGCGCATCGACAAGATGTGGCGCTGGTACGAATTCGCCTTCAACACCCCGTCGCACCACCGCGTGCATCACGGGGCTCAGGGCGGTTACCTGGATCGCAATTTCGGCGGCATCTTCATCGTCTGGGATCGCCTCTTCGGCACCTTCGCGCCGGAAACCGAGCGAGTGATTTACGGGCTCACCAAGAACATTGAGACCTATAACCCGCTGCGGGTCGCCTACCACGAGTACGCCGCGATCGCGCGCGACCTGCGCCAGGCCAGCCGCTGGCGCGATCGGTGGAATCTCGTTGTCCGGGGCCCGGGTTGGGCCGCGTCACGGCAGCTTGCCACTCTCCACAAGAGCGGCGAATCGCTTTAGCGCCTTGGTTAGCGCGAGTTTGGAGCCCGGCCACAGCACGGGCCAGGCCAAGCGCCCGGCCATGCCCCCGGGCAGATGGAACCACTCGTGCCAGACGACCTGGGTGCGACCGGCACCCATCGAGGTGCAGCGCATCACCCCCGGCCCGCGCAGCATCTTTCCAAAGTGGACGACGCGCACCTCATACGGCCGATCGAGTTTGACCACGCGCATCTCGTCGCGCAATGAGGCGCCACGAACCGAAGTCACCGCTTCGATGACGCTGCCCTCACCGCCGTCGCCGGAAACCAGGCGCACCTTGGTGAAGGGGATCCAGTCGCCCTGCCGCTCCCACGAGGTGAAGGCGTCGTAGACCTGCTCGGCCGACGCG
>DPJL01000263.1 GCA_003543035.1 Micromonosporaceae bacterium
CCGCCCATGTCCGAGAACGGCGAACGGCGGCGCGGCTCGTCGACAGCCGGGCTGCCAGGCGCGGCCGAGCCACCCGGGTCGCGGTCGCCGAAAGGTGAACGGCGACGCGGCTCATCTGGCGGTGGGGAGTCACGACGCGGCGGACGGCTGCCGGCCGCCGGGTCGACGCGTGAGATTCCGCCGCGAGCGGGTGAGATCGGCGAAGCCGGTGAGATCGGTGAGCCGCCCATGTCCGAGAACGGCGAACGACGGCGGGGTTCCTCGGGCGGCTCCGGCTCACGCCGGCGAGTCGGGCCGGCCGGTGACTGAGGTGAATGGCGGCCGGTCTCCTGCTCCGGCTCAGGCCTTGCCCGCCTGCCGATCAGGTTGCTCGGGTTCTCCCGCTCCCGCTCGGGCTCGGGCCGGGCCCGCCGCCCGATAAGTGTCTCGGGAGCCGGCTCTGGGGGCTCTGGTCGCGACCGGCGAGCGGGTGGTGCTTCTCGCTCTGGCTCGGGACGCGAGCGCCGACCGCCTGCGGTCTCTTCCGGTGCGCGTCTGCGGCCACCAGACTCGGCCTCGTGGCTCTGCCGCTCCCGCTCGGCGTCACGGTTGCCCTGCCGTTGGGTAGCGGGAGGCGGCGGAGTCTCGGCTCGGCCTCCCCGGCGGCCTCCGGTGGGGCGGCTCGGGCGGTTGTCCTTGGGGGGTGAGTCGTCCGGATCGCTTAGCGCACTCAACTTCGCCCAGCGATCGGTGCCGCCCGAGGTGAAGTCGGTGCGGTCGAGCGGATCCTCGGACTTCTTGGCCTTGCGGAGATCGTCGAGCCAACCGGTCTCGTCGCGAGGAACGTCATCGCCAGAGCGCTTTCCGCTCATTAGTAACCCTCCTCTTCCTTGCCGCCTCGGATAACCTGCCGCAGCTTCGGGAGCCGCTCGGCGATCGGGCGCTCCGCACCGTGTCCCGTCGGACGGTAATAGTCCACCCGGGCGAGATCGTCAGGTGGGTACTGCTGCGTAAGCACCCCACGTGGGTCGTCATGCGGATAGTGGTAGCCCACACCGTGCCCGAGCCCTTTGGCCCCGCGATAGTGCGCGTCGCGCAGGTGCGGCGGCACCGTGCCTGCCTTGCCCGCGCGGACGTCCTCAAGTGCGGCCGAGATCGCTGTGGTCACCGCATTCGACTTGGGAGCCGAGGCGAGGTGGATCACGGCCTGCGCCAGATTGAGCTGTGCCTCGGGCAAACCTATGTGCTGCACCGCGTAGGAGGCGTTGACCGCGACCGTCAAGGCGGTGGGATCGGCCATCCCGATGTCCTCGCTGGCGAGGATGACCAGCCGCCGGGCGATGAACCTCGGGTCCTCCCCGGCCACCAGCATCCGGGCCAGATAGTGCAACGAAGCGTCCACATCGGACCCTCGCATGCTCTTGATGAAAGCACTGATCACGTCATAGTGCTCGTCGCCGTCGCGGTCATAGCGAAGTGCCGCGACATCAACGGCCTGCTCGGCGGTGGCCAGATCGATCTCGTCCGACCCTGACGCGATCGAAGCCCCAAACGCGGCCTCCAAAGCGGTCAGTGCCTTGCGTACATCCCCGCTCGCGAGCCTGACGAGGTGATCTTCCGCGGCGGCGGCAAGTTTGACCGCACCACCGATCCCGCGCTCATCGGTCATCGCCCGCCGGACGAGGTCACGGACCGCGTCGTCGGTCAGCGGCTTGAGTGTCAACAACACGCATCGCGAAAGCAGCGGCGTGATCACCGAGAAGTGGGGATTCTCGGTGGTCGCCGCGAGCAGCGTGACAGTGCCGTTCTCCACCGCGGCAAGCAGTGAATCCTGCTGAGTCTTGGTGAAGCGGTGCACCTCGTCGATGAACAGAACCGTTGGCGGGCCACCGGATCTGCGCCGCCGCCGGGCCGCGTCGATAACCTCGCGCACGTCCTTGACCCCGGCAGTCAACGCCGACATGGCAACGAAATGGCGCTCCTCCGCGGCCGCCACCAGGTGCGCGATCGTGGTCTTGCCGCTACCCGGAGGGCCCCACAGGATCACCGACATCGGCGCTCCCCCGGCCACTATCCGCCGCAACGGAGCCCCGGGCGCCAGCAGGTGATCCTGCCCGATCAACTCGTCGAGATTGGCCGGGCGCATCCGGACGGCGAGCGGCGCGTCCGGCGCGGGCGCGCCGAACCCTGGCCCCGCACCCGCAGGGGGTGTGAGGTCGAACAAGCCGTCGGGTTGCATCACGCAGACGATACCCGCCGACCGAGACGCTGCCACACCTCCTTAGGGGCGAATGGAGGTCTCGCCATGCCTTATTCGGTGGCGGAGCTGGGCAAATCGTTGCGCCTCGTATGCCACGAGGCCGACCAGTATCACAGCGAGGAGCACCAACGCAGCAAGTGAGGGCATTTGCATGCCGACCGGGATCAATGCTGCCAATAGGATGGCGACCCCCAGCCGCTGCCGGTTGAGGGTGTGCAGGTTGCGCCAGCGGAAGGCCACGTGAGCCAGTAGATAGAGGCTGACCCCGCCATAGAGGACAAGCATCCCGCCGAACTCGAGCGGATCGCTCAGATGCGCGAACACCTTCTTCAGGCCGAGCGACATCGTGATGATGCCGACGATCATCGGGAAGTGCAGCAACGTATATGAGTCGCGGGCCAGACGCGCCCGCTCCCCCGCTGCGGTGTGGTGCAGGACATCCTCGGCCACCAGGGCCACCACGTCGAAGTAGGCCCACCAGAGCGCCGCACAGACGGCGATCCCGAGCACGCAGGCCGCGATGATCTGCCAGGACACCGCAATCGCGGTGACTCCCACACCGATCGAGACGATTGATTCGCCGAGCGCGATGATGATGATGAGCCCGTGCCGCTCCGCGAAGTGTGACGCCGCGCTGAGTTGCCAGCCCTCGGCCCTGATCATCAGGACCCCACCGAACAGCACCGCGAGTGCGGCTGCCCACAACGCGGCTTGCGTCCACCCATGCTGCTTACCCGCAACGACGAGGATGACCGAGCCCAGGAGGTATGGGATCAACAGCAGCAGCGTGTTGCGGCGGATGCGGGGCACCCGGCGTGCGGCGTAGAGCATGGCCCCGCCGTGAATCAACTGGACGAGTAGGTAGCAGGCCGCAAAGACCCACGGCCCGAACAAGCCGCCGGACAAGTCCTCGAACGCCTCCGGGATCGTGATGTCGATGATGAAGACGAGGGCCATTACTGCGAAGAGCACTATCCGCATCGGGCCCTCGTCGGCCTGGACCACGTTGCCCAGCCAGGCGAACCCGGTCCAGAGCCACCAGAGCAGACCCAACATCACCACCCCGTGCGCGAGGCCGAGCCACGTGCCCTCGTGCGCCATGAGCGCGGTCACCTGGGTGAAGCCGTAGACGAAGACCAGATCCAGGAAGAGCTCAACCGGGGTGGCTCTCGCACCCTCGGTAAGCGTGATGACACGTGCCCGTGCCGACTCAGCTGTCACGTGATCGAGTTTGCCATCATTCCCACGATCGTCCACGGCGTGCGCCCATCCGGAGCAGAGCGCGCCGTGTGGCCGCCGTCACCAGCGGCGCCAGCCACCCGCCCGGCTCCCACGTATCCCCGCCGGCGAGGTCGACGACCTTCGCCCGCTGCCGCCCGGCCCGCACGGCGGGCAGCGCACACATCGCCCGGAAGAGCTTCTCGGCCGGCTCGCGATCGGCCACGCCCACCGCCTCGATTGTCCTTTCCGGACGGTCCCGCTCATCACGATCGGCGTCGCCGGGCCGGATCCAACTCAGTACCACCAGAAAACGCGGCCGCACAACAATTTCCTCCTCAGGTCGCAGTGAGTGGACACGCGACGGATGGCCGGGTTCGCGAGCCCACCATGGGAGCCCGCCGCGCGTCCGCTTCCACCACCACCGCCCCGATGGCCACCAGCGGCAGAAGACTGATCTCAGCCTTCCTGTCGGATCGCGGCCGCATAATGAACGCGCAGTGCACTTGCAGTGCACTTGCGAGGCTTATGTCGGGATTGGACGGTCATCATCGACTAGGATTCGACTCACACCTACGGGGAGGGTGAGCGTGATATCCGTCTGGAGTGGGCGCGAGGCGCACGCATTGCGTGAGGCATTGCGGATGAGCATCGACGACTTCGCCGTCCACCTCGGCGCTTCCCGGCGCGGGGTGGCGAAGTGGAGCGTTCGCGGGTCAGCGGTGAAACTGCGCTGGGACATGCAGCGGGCCTTGGACGCGGCGCTCGCCAAGGCAACGTCGGAGGAGCGCAACAGGCTGCAGCAGTTGCTCGACTCGCCTTCCGAGCAGAGCCCCGCCACCAAGGTGAGCCGTCGAGCGCTTTGCGCGAGCGTGGCGGCAACGCTGGGCGACGTGCTGATCTCGCCGCCCGAGCC
>DPJL01000125.1 GCA_003543035.1 Micromonosporaceae bacterium
GCGTCCGAAGGCCTGCCGCGAGATCGCGCGGATCAGCTTGCCGCGATCGCCTCAGGGTTGGCCAGTCTCACCGACGGGGCCGCTCGTTGCCTGACGTCCGGTCTGGTGCGCCAGACGGTGGTCGACATGGACGGAGGCGTGTTGCTGCTGCTTCACGTTGCGGACAAAGCGCTGTTGACTGTCGTGGCCGGCTCGGGCTGCGATCTGGGGCATGTGGGATATGAGGCGACGATGCTGGCCAAGCGGGTTGGCGCGATGCTTGACCCGGACACCAGAGCCCCCGGCTGAGTCACCGCTCAGCTTTGCGGCAGCCGGATCGCTTTGCCGAGAGCCACTGCGGCGTAGCCAACCAGCAACAGGCCCGCGCCTGTGCCAACCACGGTGCCGGCATCAACGCCTGAGGCGAGCGCGGTGACGAAACCGGCGACTGCCACCGCGCACATCGCTATCCCAAGCGGCAGCAGCATTTCGTCGCGAAGCAATGGTGCCAAGGGGAAGAAGTGTGCGCCGACAACGAGGCAGACCCAGACCGGGATGAATTCGGCTTGCCCCACCACGATGAGCACCGCGGCACCGATGCCGGCGGCGGCAAACTCAAGGGCGACAATGATTCCGTAGCGGCGGCCCGCGGGGAACCTACAGCACAGAGTTGAGCTATTGACGTGGCGGGGCGTTGCCCTCAAGCTTTGGTGAAACAATTTCGGATTTGGAGACGCGGACAATGATTGAGGATCTGCGGTTGGTTCAAGAAGATGAGCCGACGACCAACGTCCGGCCTCGCTGGATCGGGTTCTTTTCCCTTGCCGTCGCGGGGACTTTCGTCGGCTGGTACGGGCCACTTCAGATCCTGTTGGCGCGCCAAGCGGAAGCCATCTCGCCCGGTGGCAAAGAGAATCTGCTCGCGTTGGTGGCCGGGGTCGGCGCCGCCTTCTCGATGGTCGCCAATCCGTTGTGGGGAGCGATGTCCGACCGCACGACATCGCGCTTCGGCAGACGGATCCCATGGGTCGCGGTCGGTTCGGTGCTCGGCGCCGCCAGCCTGCTCGTGCTCGGGTCGGCTTCCTCAACCCTCCTTCTGATCGCCGGTTGGTGCCTGGTGCAGACCGTGCTCAACGCGCCGTTCGCGGCATTGTCGGCGGCCATTCCGGATCAGGTGCCGGTCGGCCAGCGCGGCGCGGCAGGCGGCTACTTTGGCGTGGCGCAGATCGTCGGCGTGATGATCGGCACCGGCTTGGCCGTGGTTGGCATAGAGCTATTTGGAAATACCTTTGGCGGGTACCTGATCTGCGCGGCCTTCGTAGCAGTAGCTTGGATCCCCTATGCGCTCTTGCGCCGCGATCGTGTGCTGGCCCGCGAGGATCGGCCTCCGCTGGACCGGGCCGGGTTCGTGCGCGGCTTCTGGTTGAGCCCCCGGCAATATCCGGATTTCGCCTGGGCCTGGCTGACCCGGTTCCTGATGAATCTCGGCAACGCCATCGCGTTGCTGTATCTGTTGTTCTTCCTCAAGGACGCCGTACACCTGGCCGACCCGGAGACCGGTGTCCTGATCCTCACCGTGATCAATGCGGTGACGCTGTTGATTTCGGTGATGGTGGCCGGTTTCTGGTCGGATCGCGTCGGTAAGCGCAGAGTCTTCGTGTTGTGGTCCGGGATCATTATGGGCATCGCCGCCTTCATGCTTGCGGGTTGGCAGACATGGACGGGTGCGATAGTCGCGGCGGCCATCCTCGGCATCGGGTTCGGCGCTTACACCTCAGTCGATTTCGCTTTGCTCACACAGGTTTTGCCCGCCGCGGTCGACCGTGGCAAGGACCTCGGCGTGCTGAACATCGCCAACGCTCTGCCACAGGTGCTGGCGCCCGTGCTGGCCGCGCCCATCGTCACTCAGCTCGGGGGATACTCCACCCTCTACGCTGTCTCGGCGATTGTCGGTCTCATCGGGGCTGTGCTCGTTTACCAAATCAAGTCGGTTCGCTGAACCAGCAAGGGGACTAACACAAGATGTTCTCAAAGGACTTTCTCTGGGGGGTTGCCTCGGCCGCATACCAGATCGAGGGTGCCGTGCGCGAGGACGGCCGGGGAGTGTCCATTTGGGACACCTTCACCGCGGAGCCGGGCCGGGTGAGGAACAACGAGACCGGGGACGTCGCCTGCGACCACTATCACCGCTATCGCGAGGACGTCGCTCTCATGAAGGAGCTAGGCGTCGGTGCCTACCGGTTCTCGATCGCCTGGCCGCGCGTCATTCCGGCGGGCAGTGGCCAGATAAACGAGAAGGGCCTGGACTTCTACGACCGTTTGATCGACGAGTTACTCGCCGCCGGGATCAAACCGGCCGCGACACTGTTCCACTGGGATCTCCCGCAAGCGTTGGAGGATATGGGCGGGTGGCTCTCCCGCGATACCGCTCTTCGGCTCGCCGACTATGCCACCGTTGTCGGGCAGCGACTCGGCGATCGCGTCCACATGTGGATGCCGTTGAACGAGCCGATGGTGTTCAGCATGTTCGGCTACGCGACCGGCCATCACGCGCCAGGCCGAGCCCTAGGCTTTGGCGCCCTGCCGGTGGTGCATCATCTGTTGCTCGGCCACGGACTGGCCACTCAAGCGTTGCGCGCGGCCGGATGCGGGAACATCGGGATCGCCTCGAATCATGCGCCGACTTGGCCGGCTTCAGACTCCGACGAGGACCGTGAGGCAGCGGAAACCTACGACACCCTCGTGAATTGGATGTATGCCGACCCGATTCTGCGCGGCGACTACCCCGATCCGCTTATCAGCGCCGGGATGCCGGAGGGCTGGGAGGAGGACATGGCGACCATCTCGACTCCGCTGGACTGGTTTGGCATCAACTACTACCAGCCGGTGCGGGTTGCCGCGCCCGGCTCGGAGGCGGGCGGCTCGGTCGCGATGGAGGGAGCGCAGCTGCCCGAAGGCTTGCCTTTCGAGCCAAGGGACATCGAGGGCTATCCGACGACGGGCTTCGGCTGGCCGATCGTGCCCGACGGTCTGCGCGAGATCGTCATGACCTTCCACAAGCGCTATGGCAGCGCCCTTCCGCCCGTCTACATCACCGAAAGCGGCTGCTCCTACCACGACGCGGTCGGCCCGGATGGCGCGGTGCACGACCAAGCGCGGGTGGACTACCACGACTCGCATCTGCGCTCGCTCAAGGAGGCGGTCGACGCCGGCGTAGATGTCCGTGGCTATTTCGCTTGGTCCATCACGGACAACTTCGAATGGGCCGCGGGATACCAGGAACGGTTCGGGTTGGTGCACGTGGATTACGAGACACTCAGACGTACGCCGAAGGACTCGTTCTACTGGTACCAGGAAGTGATTAAGAGCCATGTTCGCTGAGCCGGCAGGCTTTGACCGCATTAGCCCTTGATCGCTCCTTCTTCGACGCCTTTGAAGAAGAACCGTTGCAGGGTGGCGAAGACGACAACGATTGGCAGGAAGGCAATCATGGTGCCCGCGGCGATGAGCCGCGGGTTGGCGCTGAACGTGCCGTTGAGGTATTGCAGGCCAACGGTGAGCGTGTACTTCTCGGGGTTGGTCAGCACGATCAGGGGCCAGAGGAAGTCGTCCCAGGCACCGATGAAGGCGAAGATGACTACGACACTGAGCATGCCCCGCACGTTGGGCAGACCCACGTGGATAAGGCGTTGCCAGGCATTGGCGCCGTCAACAACGGCAGCGGCATCGGTGTCGGCCGGGATGGCCTGGAAGGCGGTGCGCATCAGTAGGACGTTGAGCATGCCGATCGCGCCGGGCAGGGCCACGCCGAGGAGGGTGTCGGCCAGCCCGAGGCTGCGGATGGTGACGTACTGGGAGATGATCGTGACCTCGCCGGGCAGCACGAGGGTGGCGAGAAAGAGGCCGAGCACAAGTCTGCCGCCACGGAAGCGCAGCTTCGCCAGCGCATAGCCGGCCAGGGTTGCGCCGATCGCGTTGCCCGCCACCACAATGAACGCAACGATCAGCGAGTTGCGGCTGTAGGCCCAGACCGGAATCGTCTCCGCGACACTGCCGTAGTTGGCCAGCGTCGGGTCTTCCGGGATGAAGCTGGGCGTGAGGGTGTAGATATCCTCTTTGGCACCCTTGAGCGAAGTCGAAAGCTGCCAAAGGAATGGGCCGACGGTGAGGACCAGCACAAGGACGAGCAGTGCGTAGCGGGCGACAATTTCGGGGCGCCGCATGGCTTTACGACGTCTTCCGGTTGAGCCGCAACAACATCAGCATCGGGCCGATCGTGATGACAAAGAGCAGCAGGCTTAGCGCCGACGCGTATCCGAGATGGCCGGTGAAGCCGCGGCTGTACATCTGGATGAGCATCACCACCGACATATCCCGCCCGCCAGGCCCGCCCGTACCTTCGGACAGGACATAGAGCTCGGAGAAGACGCGTAGCGCCGATACAGATATGAGTACTGACACCAGAATCATCGTGTTGCGCACGCCCGGGACGGTGACAGAAAGGAACCGGCGCACCGGCCCGGCCCCGTCCACGGCAGCTGCCTCATGTAACTCCTTGCGCACGTTGCCCAACGCCGACAAGTAGATGATCATGTAGTAGCCGAGTCCTTTCCAGACAGTCAGGCTGATCGCGCTGAACAGCAACAGCCATCGGTCGGTGAGAAAGGGAAGCGGCCCTTCAAGAATGCGCAGTTGCTGAGCCAAACCGTTGACAAGGCCACGCTCCTCCAGGACCCAGCCCCAGATCAGCGCGACCACCACAGCGGAAGCGATCACCGGGGTGTAGAAAGCGGTGCGGAAGAAGGTGATCCCCGGCAGCTTCTTCTCCACGAGAACGGCCATCAGCAACGGCAGGGCAGTCAGCAGCGGTAGGCAGACCAGCATGTAAATGACGCTGTTGAGTAGGGCGTCAGTCAGCTGCTCGTCGCTGACCAAGCGGGAGAAGTTGGCCAACCCGGTGAAGCGCCCGCCGCCAAGCGGTTTGGCATTGGTGAAGGCGAGCACCACAGTGTTGATCGACGGCCAAAGGTTGAAGACGGCAAGCCAAACGGCGGCGGGCGCGATCAGCAGCCACGGCGTGAACCAGCGCTGGTGCGCGATGGTGCCATGGGCCTGCCGCCGCTTGGATGCCACGGTCATTCCTTGAGCAGTTGATTGCAACGTGAAACGGCGTCGTCCAATGCCTTCTGCGATGTTGCGCCACCGCTGATGGCGAGGCTGAATTGCTGATTGATGATGTCGCTCATCGCCCCGTTGACCTCGACCGGCTGCAGCATGCGCGCCTGCGCGAGCGAGGTGAAAGCGATGACCTTCGCGTCCCCCGACGGTGTCCCATCGCTCTTGGCGAAGAACGGGTCGTTGGCGGAAGCCTTGGTGCTAGGGAAGATGTTCACCAGATGGGCAAACTTGGCCTGATTCTCCGCGTTGGTCACCCAGCGGGCAAGCGCGATCGCGGTCGGCAGGTTGCCGCTCTTCTTGGAGACCGAAAGCCCTTGCACGTAAAGCGGTGGCGTGCCGATTGCCTTGGAGGGGAGGACCTTCGTGGCAAGGGTCGGGTTGTCCGTCGCCAGGCTCGTGATGTAGTTGCCCCCGCCGGTGGTCCACGCGGCAACGCCGGTGCTGAAGAGCTTGGCATTGCCCGCATACTTGTCGGTCAGCACATCCTGGGGGAGCAGGCCGTCCTTGTATGCCGCCGCGTATTTGTCGAGCAGGGCAGCGGCTTGAGGAGTGTTGAAGGTGAAACTCTTGCCGTCATCGGACATGAGCTTGACTCCGGCGAGGGTCAGGTCACCCAATCCGGGTTTGCGGCTCATCAGGTACACCCTGCCGGCTGATTTTTCTTTCATCACCCTGGCTTGGGTAATGAGCTCATCCAATGTGGATGGAAGCTTCGCCGGGTCCAATCCGTGCTGGGTCAGCAGCTCCTTGTTCCAGTAGTTGACGTCGGTGTTGAGATACCACGGATATCCGTAGACGCCTTCGTATCCGGCGTAGCGGTAGGCGGCGATCCCGCCCTCGACATATTCGCCGGCAAGTTTGGGATCGGCCTTGCCGACGTCGAGCAGAAGGCCCTTCTTCACCAGCGGCAGCACGAAGTCCGGCGGCAGGTTGGTCACATCTGGCAGCGACCCGGCGGCCGCCTGGCTGAGCACCTTGTCGGAGTAGCCATCGCCCGGCTGGTCGAGCCACTCGACCTCGGTGCCCGGATACTGCTTTTCGAAGGCGTCGATGACGCCCTGCACATAATCGGTGAACTTCGGTTTCAACGCCCAGGTCTGCAGGCTGACCTTGCCTTTGATCTCGCCCGTGGTCTTCGCCTCGCCGGTGGGTTCGTCGCCACCCAGCCCGCAGCCCGCTAGTGCCATGAGGGTCGCGGCTGCGACAGCGGTTGCCCTCACCCAGCTTTTGCGCATCGCGTCTCCTGTCGTTTGTGCGATCGGAGAATCAATAAACCGGTCTAGTAGTTGGGGACTATCCACCCGATAGACTCACCCCGTCAAGAGCCTGAGAAATTTTTTGGGGGGTACGATGGCGCGACCGACCATCGACGACATAGCGCGCCGCGTCGGGGTGTCCAAGGGCGCGGTTTCCTTCGCGCTCAACGGCCGGGCCGGGGTCAGCGAGGCCACTCGAGCCCGCGTTCTGCAGGTTGCCCAGGAGATGAATTGGCGGCCGCACAGCGCGGCACGTGCCCTCGGCGGGGCCAGAGCCGATGCCGTTGGACTGGTCATCGCTCGCCCGGCCCGGACCATCGGTGTGGAGCCGTTCTTCGCACAACTTCTCTCCGGCTTGCAGGCCGCGCTCTCGGCACAGACGGTGGCGCTGCACTTGTTGGTGGTAGAGGACACCGCGGCCGAGATCGAGACCTACCGGCGGTGGGCTTCCGAGGGCCGCGTTGACGGCCTGATCCTGGTCGACCTTCAGGTCAACGATCCCCGCATCGAGGTCCTCGAAGAATTCGGGCTGCCGTCGGTCGTGCTGGGCGGCCCGGGCGGTCACGGCAGCCTGCCCAGCGTCTGGGCAGATGACCGAGAGGCGATGTTGTCCATTGTGGACTATCTGGCAGCACTCGGGCACAAGCGGATTGCTCACGTCGCGGGCATGCCGGCCTTCCTGCACACCCGGCGGCGCATGCGGGCCTTGCGTGATGCGGCCGGCCGGCTCGGCCTGGCCGAAGCAACGTCCTTCCCAACCGATTTCAGCGACGCCGAGGGAGCGGCAGTTACCCGCAAGCTGTTGTCGCGCAAGGAGCGGCCGACCGCCATCGTCTTCGACAGTGACATCATGGCGGTCGCCGGGCTCGGCGTGGCGGCCGAGATGGGCGTGCCCGTGCCGGGCGAGCTGTCCATTGTGGCTTTCGACGACTCAGTGCTCACCCGGATCGTGCATCCTGCCTTGACCTGCCTGTCCCGCGACACCTTCGCGCTGGGCGGCCAGGTCGCCGAAGCCTTACTGGCCATCATTGCCGAGCCCGAGACTGTCCGCAACATCAAGACTGCGACCCCACGTCTGACGGTCCGGGAAAGCACCGCTGCGCCACCCTTGGCAAGGCCAGCTAAATCGGTTTAGGATTCTGACCACCTGGACCGCAACCCGCCGGAGGAGATCGTGCCGCAACCACTTCGCTTCGGCGCCAACTACGTGCCGTCGGCAGGATGGTTCTACGGCTGGCTGGATTACGACGGCGATGCGGTGCGCAGAGATTTCGAGGACATAGCGGGCCTTGGGCTTGACCATGTTCGCGTGTTCCCGATCTGGCCTTGGATCCAGCCCAACAGGTCACTCATCCGGCAACGGGGGATCGATGACCTACTGGATACCATCGACGCCGCCGCTGAGTTCGGCCTGTCCGTCTCGGTCGATCTTCTCCAGGGCCACCTGTCCAGCTTTGACTTCCTTCCGTCGTGGGTGCTCACCTGGCACCAGCGCAGCGTCTTCAGCGACCGGGAGGTGCGTGACGGCATCGCCGCCTACGTGGCGAGGGTCAGCGAGCAGGTGGCGTCCCGGAGCAACGTTTTCGCGTTGACGTTAGGCAATGAGGTCGACAACCTTTGGCCTTCCAACGAAACCACGCCGGAAGCGTCGGGCCGGTGGGCCACCGAGCTGGTCGAGGTGGCCCGTAAGAAGGCACCGCATTCGCTGGCGCTGCACTCGGTTTACGACGCCACGTGGTATCAGCCGGCCCATCCGTTCCACCCCACCGACGCGGTGAACATCGGTGACCTCACGACGGTCCACTCGTGGGTCTTCAACGGCGTGTCATCGCTCGACGGCCCACTCGGGCCCGCGACCACCTCACACGCCGACTATCTTGTCGAGCTTGCCGCTGCCACCTCAGCAGATCCGCTGCGGCCGGTGTGGTTGCAGGAGGTCGGTGCGCCAGGCCCGGACATCCCGGCGGACGACGCCGCGGAGTTCACCCGCGAGATGCTGCGACAGGTGGTCACAAATCCGGCGCTCTACGGGGTGACCTGGTGGTGTTCGCACGATGTGGACCGCAAGCTGGTCGACTTTCCAGAACGCGAATATGACCTGGGCCTGTTCACGACAGATCACCGCTCCAAACCGGCCGCACGCGAGCTCGCCGCGTTCGTCAAGGAGGCTCGCGACCGGCCCGCCCCACGCCCAGCAATGTTGTGCGATGTCGATCTGGCAACCGAGCCCCATCGGCGAGCCGAGGTCGCGCCGGGCAGCGACTTCCACACCGAGTGGGTGCAGCTGCGCCAAACGGGGCCGGTGGCCATTGTGCATCCATGGCGCGCCACCGATCCCGACTACCTCATGGCGCGCAACATTGATCGGGTGATACACATCGATTAATAGGCAAGTTTCACCGGGAAGGAGATCCAGGTGCGACGAAAACTGCTCTGCCTGACCCTGTCATTGGCGTTGATCGCGACGCCTGCCGCGGCTACCCAAACCCCTGCCGCGCTTGAGACCGGAAGTCAGCCCTACGCCTCCTACTGGCACCCCAACACCATCCTCAATTGGACTCCGGCCTCGGATCCGGATGCGAAGTTCAACCGGTCAAGAGTTCCGCTGCTACCGCGCACCACCAACGCCACTTTGAAGGCCAACGCAAACGCCCGTGCCGGAGAAGGAAAGGTCGCCTCACTCGTTTCCTTTGGCCCGACCTCGGCCAACCCGTCGCAGGGTGCGCTCGACACCAACTACTACGCCTTCGGGTACTGGCAATATGTCAACACGCTCGTGTTCTGGGGCGGTTCAGCGAGCGAAGGGCTGATCCTCGCGCCCAACGCCACCGTCATTGACGCCGCGCACCGCAACGGCGTCAAGGTTTACGGCACAGTGTTCTTCCCGCCCGGCGTCTATGGCGGTCAGCTGCAATGGGTTCGCGATTTCGTGCAGAAGTCCGGGAGCTCCTATCCGGTCGCTGACAAGCTCGTCCAGGTAGCCCAGTATTACGGCTTCGATGGCTGGTTCATCAATCAGGAAACCGAAGGTGGGGACGCCGCGCTTTCCACCGAGATCCGGGGCCTGATGAAGTATGCCCGGGGCCGTGGGCCGGTCGAGTTCATGTGGTACGACGCGATGACCGAAGGCGGCTCGGTTTCCTGGCAGAACGCGCTCACCTCAGCCAACGACGCATTCCTGTCCGATCCGGCGCGCGTGTCGGATTCGATGTTCCTCAACTTCTGGTGGAACACAAGCGGTTTGGCATCCTCGCGGACCAACGCACGCGCGCTCGGCCGCAGCGAGTTCGACCTCTACTCGGGCATCGACACCGAAGCCAACGGCTACAACACCAGCGTGGGCTGGAGTTCGGTGTTCCCGGCGGGCCAACCGCATGTCACGTCGCTCGGGATCTACCGGCCGGAGTGGACCTGGAAGTCGTCGAGCAGCCGCAGCGACTTCTACACTCGCGACTCGCGTTTCTGGGTCGGTGCCAACGGCGATCCTTCAAACACCACCACCGGTGATGCCTGGAAGGGTTTCGCGAACTACATCGCCGAAGCCACCCCAATCACGGCAAAGCCATTTGTCACCGGATTCAACACGGGCCACGGGGACTTCTACAACGTCAACGGTGCACGGGTCCGCACGGGCCCGTGGAACAACCTTTCCGTGCAGGACGTTCCGCCGACCTATCGCTGGATCGTCTCCTCAGCGGGCACCAAATTGACCCCGTCGATTGACTTCACCGATGCCTATGAGGGTGGGTCAACCTTGCGGCTGACCGGCCGGTTGGACGCCACCAACACCATCCGCCTGTACCAGTCGACGCTGCCCGTCGTCTCCGGTACGAAGCTGTCGGTCGTGGTGAAGACTCCGGCCGCGGGTGCGACGAACCTACGCGCTGCTGTCTCGTTCACCAACGCCCCGACCACGTTCACGACGCTGGATCTCGGATCTACGGCGGGAACCGGTTGGGAGCGCAAGACAATCGACCTGTCAGCGCACGCGGGCAAGACCATCGCCCAGATCGCTTTGCAGGCCGCCGCGCCGGCGGTAGTAACCGCCTACGACATCAAGGTGGGCCAGATCGCGGTCTACGACGGTGCTATCGATGCGCCGAGCGCTCCGGCCGCGTTGACTGTCCTTGGCACGACGGACATCTCGTCCACGCGCAAGTCGCTTAGGTTGTCGTGGACCGCATCCCCGGGTGGTCAGGTGCACCACTACGACGTGTACCGGCGAAACCCCAACGGCACCCGCAGCTACCTCGGCGCCACCCCCAACGATGCCTACTTCGTACCGCAACTCGACCGCGTCGGCACCGAAGCCACGACAACCCTTGACGTGGAAGCGGTTTCGACCGAGTTCGGCCGGTCAGCCGCGACGAGCACGACGGTGTCGTGGACCGGTGTCCCGGTGGAGAGCAACCTGGCGCTCGGCCGCCCGGCCACCGCGTCGGGCCAGTGCAACGCGAACGAAGGTCCGGCCAAGGCGGTCAACGGCAGCGTCTCGGGCGGGAACACCGACAAGTGGTGCACCCTCACCGCTACCAAGTGGCTCGAGGTCGATCTCGGGGCGAGCCGTTCACTTACCCGCTTCGTGGTCAAGCACGCGCAGGCGGGTGGCGAGTCGGCCTCATGGAACACGCGTGACTTCACTATTCAGTACAGGTCGTCGACCACGGCGGCCTGGACTACGGCCGTCACCGTCGCCGGCAACACCGCCGGAACCTCTACCCATCCGGTCACGATCAACGGAAGATATGTTCGGCTCTCAATAACAACACCAACGCAGAATACGGACACCGCGGCCCGCATCTACGAATTCGAGTCTTGGGGCACCTAAGCCATTGGAGGAACCATCGTGGCGGTCAGAATCATCGCAGTGGAAGCCACCGATCTGTTCGCCGGGACCGAGCAGGCCCCGCAGCAGGTGGTGAGGGTGACGCTGGAAGGCGGCGGCCGGGTCGTCGTCTCCGGTCCCGGCGTCCACGGCGAGGTGACCGTCACGGCAACCGAGCAGACAACGGTGGACGTGCCGCTGAGCATCAGCGGTGCGTCCAGCGGTGCGGAGTTGCCACTCACTGTCCACATCGGATCAGAGGTGGGTCGCGCGACCTTGGTGGTGGCGGAGCCGGGCTGGACCATGTTCCTCGTGTCGCACTTCCACTACGACCCGGT
>DPJL01000474.1:0-12637 GCA_003543035.1 Micromonosporaceae bacterium
GCTCGAGCCCAGCCGCTTTGACGGCGGGGACAAGACGATCCTCGGGCAGACCGGCAAATTCGACGCTGATGGATACGTAGACATTTTGGTGAATCAGCCCGCGACGGCGAAGTTTCTGGCGCAGCGGCTGTGGTTCCGGTTCGCTTCGGGCGAGCCGCCTTCGGCCGAGGTGCAGAACAGGATGGCCGCGGCGTACGGGCCTGGGCGTGATCTCAAGGCACTGACAGCGGCGCTGCTCAAGGATCCGGCCTTCCCCGCGACCCGCGGCCAGCTGGTCAAGCAGCCCACCGAGTGGGCCGTTGGAGCCATGCGTCAGCTGGGGATCCGGCCGTCGACGGGTTTGACCGACGCCGAGCGTAAGCAGCTGACCACGCTCCTCGATGACATGGACCAGATCGTGTTCCGCCCGCCGAGTGTTGGCGGGTGGCCGGATGGGAGCGCTTGGCTGACGACCGCCTCGGTGCAGGTGCGCCTGCGGCTCGCAGAGTTGTTGGCCGCCAAGGCTTCCGCCGCTGCCATCGAGCGACTCAACGCGGCGCCGGAGCAGGGCAGAATGGAGGCGCTCAGCCGGCTGCTGGTCGTCGACGTCTGGACCAGACGCACCCGCGAAGCACTCACCGGTTCCGTTAAGGATGTCCGCAAACTGCTGGCTCTGGGTCTCATCAGCCCCGAGTACTGCGTCCACTGAGGACCCGAGGAGAGTCTCGAATGGACAGCTTGACCAGGCGCAAGTTCCTCATAGCCAGCGGTGTTACGGGAGCCGGTGCGCTCGCGACCGGAGCGACCTCGTTCACGCTCCAGGACATTCTGGAGACCGCCGGGGTGTTGGATCCGGCCGAGGAGAACAGTGGCACGTTGGTCGTCGTCACGCTCTACGGCGGCAACGACGGGCTGAACACCGTCATCCCCTTTGCCGACAAGGCTTATCAGGCGGCTCGGCCCGACCTCGCCTATAACGAGGGCGAAGTGCTGAAGCTCTCCGACACGGTCGGCCTCAACCCTGCGATGAAGGGCTTCCACCGCCTGTTCGGCGAGAAGAGGCTCGGCGTCGTTCGGGCTGTGGGTTATCCGAAGGCGGATCGCAGCCACTTCCGTTCGATGGACATCTGGCATACTGCCAACCCGACCCGCCCCGGCAGCACCGGCTGGCTGGGGCGTTGGCTGGACACGGTGGGCGGCGACCCACGAATGGCCATCTCCTTCGAGTCGGTGCTGCCGCCACTGCTCGCGGGCGAGCTCAGTGCGGGCGCTGTGGTCGGCCGTAACGGCGTGAAACTGCCCAAGAACCTTCCGCTCAAGACGGTCTCCGCGCTCGGCCAGGCGGCCGCGGGTGAGTCGATCCTGCAGGCGCGGGCCGCGGCGTGCTTTGCCGACCTCGCCAACGTCGACACCTTCATCAAAGAGGTCAACGCGGACGCGGCCGCCGCCGCAGCAGCAGGCCAGGCCCGCGCCACCGGGACTGGGGGCGCCGGAGCGCTGGCCAATCAGCTCAACCTGGTCGCCCAGTGCATCGAGGCCAAGGTGGCAACGCGGGCGTTCTCGGTGTCCTTGGGCGGGTTCGACACCCACGCGGACGAGAAGGTGCCGCATCAGGCTCTGCTCAGCATGCTCGACCGCTCGGTGACCGCGTTCCTGGACCGGGTCTCCGCAACCGAGCAGGGCAAGAAGGTGACCGTGGCGATCTATTCCGAGTTCGGTCGCCGGGTCAAGGCGAATGCGTCCGACGGCACGGACCACGGTGCGGCCTCCGACGTGATCCTCATTGGCGGTGGCGTCAAGGGCGGCCTGCACGGCGAGCCGCCCAACCTGTCGAAACTCGACGACGGTGACGTCAAGTTCACCACCGACTTCCGTGACGTCTATGCCTCGTTGCTGGAGAATGTGCTGCTATCCGACGCCGGGCGGCTGCTCGAGGGCTGGAAGGGACGGCTTAAGGGCGTGTTCTAGATTGGGTGGGTGTACGCGGCCCCACCGCCGAAGGAGGACAAATGGGCGCAGAGACTGTTCCGCTGCTGTCCGTTGTCATCCCCATGTACAACGAGCAGGATGCCTTCCCTGTGATGGTCAAGCGGTTGCGCCCGATCCTTGATCAACTCGACGAGACCTATGAGGTTTTGGCGGTCGATGACGGCAGCTCGGATGCCACCTTCGGCGTTCTTCAGGTCATGCGCCGCACGTGGCCGCAGCTCAGGGTGATCAGGCTCCGGCGGAATTCGGGCCACCAGGCGGCACTCACCGCCGGTTTGAAGCAGGCCTACGGCAGTTACGTGGTCAGCATCGACGCCGATCTGCAGGACCCGCCCGAAAAGATCTCCGAGATGCTGCGGCTCGCTCAGCGCCAGGGCCTTGACATCGTTTACGGCGTCCGGGTCGACCGCAGCCGGGACAGCTGGGCAAAGCGTTCTACTGCGGGGCTTTACTACCGCATGATGCGCAGGTTGGCCGGCGTAGAAGTCTCCCGGCACGCAGGCGACTTCCGGCTGCTGAGTCGCGACGCCGTCGAAGTCCTCCGCAACATGCCCGAGCATCAGCCCGTCTATCGCCTCCTGGTGCCCTGGATCGGCTTTCCCAGCGGCGAGGTCACCTACACCCGCGAAGAGCGGGCCGCGGGCCGCACGAAGTACCCGCTGAGCAAGATGGTGCGGCTCGCCGCGGACAGCGTCACCAACTTCTCCGCCGCTCCCCTGCGCCTGGCCACCTGGTTGGGCCTGGGGAGTTTCGTGCTCTGCCTGCTGATGCTGCTCGGCTCGGTGATCGCCTATGTCGCGGGGCACACCGTGCCGGGTTGGACCTCGCTGCTCGTGGCGATCATGTTCCTCGGCGCCGTCCAGTTACTCTGTCTCGGGTTGCTGGGTGAATATGTGGGCCGTATCTACAGCGCGATTCAGGGGCGGCCGAGCTACTTCATCGGCTACGACTCGGCTCGGCCGCAGGATTACGCCGACCGGATCGGGCAGCAGCGCGAAGAAACCGACTACTTGCCGGTCTGAGGCCGCATCGGCCGTCACCTAACGGAGAATCCAGAACATGCTTGACGCCGCCAAAAGGCTCCTGGGCAACGTGGGCCTGTATGTGTTGCTACAGAAGGCCGTCGGGGCAGACCGGCTGAGGTACCGGTGCCTGGACAGCCTCGAGATGAAGCCCGGCGATGTCGTTCTGGATGTGGGCTGCGGCCCGGCCTACTACTTTGAGCGCATCGGCGACGTGCGCTACTTCGGCTTCGACACCGAGCAGCGATACATCGACCACGCCAAGGGACGTTGGGGCGATCGGGCCGACTTCCGTTGCGAGGTCTTCACCGAGGCGCACGCGGCCACCCTGCCGCCGGTCGACAAGGTGCTCCTTTTCGGTCTGCTGCACCATCTCAGCGACGACGACTCGCTCGAGCTGCTCCGCCTGTGCGGAAAGGTGCTTGCGCCCGGCGGAGTCGTTGTCTCCGTCGACACCTGCTTTGAGCCCGGTCAGGGCCGGGTCTCCCGGTGGATGTCCGAGAACGACCGCGGCGAATACGTTAGGAAGCCGGAAGAGTTCACCACCTTGGCGCAGAAGTCTTTCGGCGAGATTGACGGACAGGTTTGGACCGGGGTCACCCGGATCCCATCCAGCTTCTGGATGATGCGCATGACGGCTCCGGTGTAGTCGTGGAAGCCACCGAGATCCGCAAGCTTGTCGAACTTGAAGACCGCCATTGGTGGTACCGGGAAAGGCGCGCCCTGTTAGCGAGACAGTTGCGCCGAGTCGAGGCAAAGCCAGGCGCCGCCGTCGACATCGGCGCCGCGGGCGGGGGCAATACCCGGGTGCTCAAAGCACACGGCTGGAGCCCCGTCGCGGTGGAATACGGCTCAGAGGGTGCCGAGGTTGCCCGCGAGCGGGGGCTTCTGACGGTGCGAGCGGACGCCAGGCATCTCCCCTTCCGCCCGGGCTCAGCCGGTCTCGTGGTGGCGTATGACGTTCTCGAGCACATCGAGGAGGACGACTTTGCCGCGGCGGAGATCGCCCGAGTGCTGAGACCTTCTGGCACCGCACTGATAGCGGTTCCTTGCGATATGCGTCTGTGGTCTGCGCATGACGTCGCAGTCGGGCACGTGCGCCGGTACACGCGAGAATCTTTGCGGACTGTAGTCGAGAAGGCCGGACTGCACATCGAGGAGATGTGGAGTTGGAATGTGCTGCTGCGCCCCGCCGTGGCATGGCGGCGGAGGAACGCCTCGGACAGCGATCTGCAACCGCTCAATCCCGTTGTCAACGCGGGGCTGACCGCCATCATCGCCACCGAGCGCTACCTTCCGGTGAAGGCGTGGCCCGGTGTTTCGCTTGTGCTGCGGGCGGTTCGGCGTGACTAGCGGTATTCGATCAGCATGACCCGATGGCTTCCGCTGGCTTCGGTAGTCACCTATTTTATCGGCATTCTGGTTTGGGCGGGTACGTCCATTGCGGATATTGCCGCGTTCGGCCTGTACGCAGCGCTCGCCGTGATGCTGCCCGGAACTTTGGTATATCGGGCTTTGCGCCGATCGGCGCTCACGCTCGCCGAGGATCTGGCGATGGGCGCGGCGGTCGGTCTGGTCCTCGAGTTGGCGGCGTGGGCGTTGTTCTCCACACTCGATCTGAGGTCGTGGGTCGCGGTCTGGCCGCTCTTTGTCATCGTCCCTTTCGCCGTGGTGCCAAGGCTTAGACGGCATTGGTGGGTTACCGGCTATCAGCGCGCCCCGTTGGGATGGTCGTGGTCGGTCGCGCTCATCGTGGCGTTCTGGACGACCTACCTGTCTTCGGTTTTCCTGCAACGCAATCCGATCCTGCCGACTTCGGAAGGCACCCGCCAGTACCTGGATCTGGCCTATCAGCTCTCGCTGGCCGGCGAAGCCAAGAACCACATTCCGCCCGGGCTGCCGCAAGCGGCCGGGGAACCCCTTTACTACCACTGGTTCGGCTACTCCCACATGGCGATGACCAGCATGGTCGGCGGGATAGATCTGGCCGCGGTCTCGTTGCGCTTCGTGGTCCCCGCGTTGTGTGCCTTGGCCATCCTGCTCACCGCGGTGGTGGGCTGGCGATTGAGCAAACGTGCCTCGGTCGGCGCGATCGCGGCGGCACTGTTCTTCGCCATCGGCGAGTTCAACTTCACCGACCCGGTGACGATGCCCTTTGGTACCCAGGCAACGTTTGTCATCTGGCACGGCATGTCCATGACCTACAGCTGGGTCCTGTTGATCGCCCTCATCGGGGTGGTGGGCTCGATATTCGCCGGCGACACCCGCATCGGCATGTTTGTGTTGGCGGCACTGTTTTTGCTGGCCTCCACCGGGGCGAAGTCGAGCACGCTGCCGGTCGTGATCGGCGCCCTTGCCGTGACCGGATTGGCCCAACTCATCAAGCATCGGAAGATCCCGTGGGCGATTGTCCTACTTGGACTCATGGCGGTGATCGCCCAATTCCTTGCGGTGGCGGTGCTTTACCGGTTCAACACCTACGGCACCGCCTTTAAGCCGTTCACCCTGTTGGAGGGCTACTACGCCGGGCAGGGCTGGCTTGTCACCGCGGGCGTGTTCATCGGCTTCTTCCTCAACATGGGCTTGCGCCTGGCCGGAATCATCCCGCTCCTATGGCGCTCGTGGCGGCAACTGGTGCCAGTGCAGTGGTTTCTGCTCGGCGGGACAGTCGCCGGCTTCGCCGCGTGCCTGTTGCTCGACAGCGTGGGCGGTGCCCAGGTCTA
This sequence comes from Micromonosporaceae bacterium, assembly GCA_003543035.1. GTDB lineage: Bacteria > Actinomycetota > Actinomycetes > Mycobacteriales > Micromonosporaceae > Rhizocola. Next base: position 5,714 of record DPJL01000474.1, read on the forward strand.
CTTTGCCCGGTCCGGCTTTGCCTTCGGGGTAATCCTTTCCGCGTGGGGCTTTGTCGAAGTGCTTGACCGGGCGCGGCTCAGCAAACGCGGGCACGTCATCCTGGCGGTCGGAGCGGCACAGATCGCCCTGGCCCTGACCGTGGTGCAGTTCGTAGCGGCCGGGTGGCAGCCGAAGGGACATCCCTACAGCCCGGTCATCCCGATCTGGCAATGGGCCGCGCTTCTTTTCGGGATCGCCGCGTGCACCCTGTTGGTGTGGCACTCACTACCCAAGCTGACCGGCAAGGGCGGCGTTGTCCTACTGACGTTCGTCCTCATCGCCGGGGCACCCGGTCTCATCATGGACATGCGCAAGTCGGAGCGGGTGCCGAACGGCGGCGCCTATCACAACATCGCCATGCCCCTATCCCGAGTCGAAGCCGCCCGCTGGGTGCGCGATCACAGCCACCCGGATGACGTGCTCGTGACCAACGTGCACTGTTTGAACGGCCGCCAAGCCTGGTGCGACTCCCGTTCCTTCTGGCTCAGCGGCTACTCCGAAAGGCGTGTGCTCATTGAGGGTTGGGGGTTCGCCCCGCGCACGGCCGGGATCGTCTATCCGGAGTTCTGGGATCGGGATCTGTTGCGCCGCAACGATGACGCCATCGACGCCCCCACCGCCGAGGACCTTGCCCGGCTGCGGGACGAGCACGGGGTTCGCTGGGTGGTGGTCGACACGCTGATCTCGCTGCCGTCCTCCGAGCTCGCGCAACTCGCCGAGGTGGCTTACGACAACGGCCGCATAGCGGTATATCGGCTTCGTACGCCGTAAATAGTTTACGATGGCCGGGTGACGACGGAATACACCGGGACCGGTGACCCTGCCCGGAGTATGGCGCTGCTCTGGGGGATCCAGGACAAACCCAAGCGCGGCCCCAAACCGAAGCTCACCGTGGAGCAAATCGCTAGGGCCGCAATCGAGCTGGCCGACGCTGAAGGTCTCGAAGCGGTGTCCATGCGCCGCCTCGCCGAGCGCCTCGGTGGCGTCACTGCGATGTCGCTCTACACCTACATTCCCGGCAAGGGCGAGCTGCTCGATCTCATGCTCGACACCGTTCTCGGCGAGATGACCGCGCCCATCGAAGGTGACGACTGGCGTTATCGGCTCGAGCAGGTGGCCCGGCAGGGCCGCGACCATTACCTACGCCATCCCTGGCTGCTTCAGATCGCGATCGCCCGCCCGGTGCTGGGCCCCAATCTCATTGCCCGCTACGACCGCGACCTCACCGCGATCGAAGGCCTTGGCCTGTCCGACATCGAGATGGATCTCATCATCACGATGGTCGGCAACTACGTGCACGGCGCCGCGCGCGGTGCGATCGACGCCGCCCAGGCGGAAAAGCACACGGGCATGACCGACGATCAGTGGTGGGAAGCCCACTCGCCACTGCTCGAAAAGGTATGGGACGGCAAGAGTTATCCGGTCGCCACACGCGTGGGCGAGACCGCCGGTCAGGAATATGGCGCCGGCGATCCCGAGCGCAGCTTCGAATTCGGCTTGCAGCGGCTACTGGACGGAGTCTCGGCACTTATCGCCGAGGACCCCGGGTCGAAGCACGGCAAGTACTGATGCCTCAGAGGGTCTTGGTCTCGACCGTTTCGGCGATATGGACCTGCGGCGTTCCCTCGCCTATCTGCGCGGCCGCCTGCGGCGTTTGCCACACCTTGCGGAGCTTGCCCAGGAATGCCTTCGCGGTATCCGTGCTGTCGAATTCCAGGTCCATCATGATGTAGTTCGGATCATCAACGGCTCGGTTGACTCGATAGCTGCGGACGCCATTCTTTTTCCGCTCGGCCGGATCAGCGTCGAAGACCTTCTTCCAAGCGTTGAAGTCGGTCACCTTGTGCTCAACATGAAGAGTGCTCATGAAATTAGGATATGCGCGATCTGCTGACAGTTGGCTCGTTCGGCAGCCAAAACCGCCACGGGCGCTCGACCTCTTTTGTCAGGCCGATGCGGGGACCCACCAGAAAGGCCTGTTCGTCACCAATCTGCAGGTTCACCGGCGAGAAGGGATCAAGAAGATCCAATCCGTTTGCAGTGCCGTCCAGGCCGAGCGCTTGCGCCAGCCGGGCGGGCCCTCTTGCCAAATCTCTGGGGGGTACCAGATCACCGCGCCGCGTTCTCGCAACGTCAACGCCACCAACGACTTCCCCCGCTCTCAGCAAGACCGCAGAGGCCACGCCCGACTGTCCACAAACGACGTTCGCGCACCAGTGCATGCCATACGTGAAGTACACGTAAAGCCTTCCGGGCTCGCCGAACATGATCTCGCTGCGCCGCGTACGCCGGTGAGCATGCGAAGCGGGGTCCGCGCCGAGCCCGCCATAGGCCTCAACCTCGGTGAGCCGGATGCTGACCCCGTTACCGTGGACGGTGCCGCCGAGCAAGCCCACCGCGGCTTGCTCGACCGGTCCACTTAGGAGATCGGCGAGCTCGCCCACTGGTGCCATTTCTTGAGCTGTTCCACCACAATCGCCAGTTGGTCGGAGACCGGGCCGGGTCCGGTCGAGCCGGGCGTTGTCCGGGCCGCCAGCGCCGATTTCACCGTGAGCACCTCGCGCACCGCCGGATCCAGGTGCGGGCTTATCGAAGCCAGATCCTCATCACTGACCTCATCGAGCTCGCACTCCCGCACCGCACAAAGCGCGACTAGCCGGCCCGTGATCTCGTGCGCATCGCGGAACGGGACTCCCTTACGTACCAGCCAATCCGCGACCTCGGTGGCAAGCGAGAACCCCACCGGCGCGGCTTTGGTGAGCCGGTCCACCCGGACCGTCATCGTGCTGATCATCCCGGCCATCGCTGGCAGTACCAAGGAAAGGGTGTCTATGGCATCGAAGACGGGCTCTTTGTCCTCCTGCATGTCCCGGTCATAGGTGAGCGGCAGTCCCTTGAGCATCGTCAGCACGCTCACCAGACCGCCGATCAGGCGACCGGCCTTGCCTCGCGCCAACTCGGCGATGTCCGCGTTCTTCTTCTGCGGCATGATGGACGATCCGGTGGCGAACGCGTCGTCGAGCTCGACCCAGCCGAACTCGTGGGAGGTCCACAGCACGATCTCCTCGCCCAGCCGAGAAAGGTGAACGCCCAGAAGTGCTGTCACGAAAAGGAATTCGGCCACGAAGTCGCGATCGGAGACCGCATCCATCGAGTTGGCAAAGGATTCGCGGAAACCGAGTTCCTTGGCTACCGCCGGTGGGTCGAGCGGCAGGCCCGATCCGGCGAGGGCTCCCGCGCCGAGCGGGCTGATGGCGGCCCGATGGTCCCAGTCCTTCAGGCGATCCAGGTCGCGCAAAAGGGGATGCACATGGGCCAGCAGCCAATGGCCGAACGTGACCGGCTGAGCGTGCTGCACATGGGTCATGCCCGGTGCGGGCGTGTCCACGTGTCGCGCGGCCTGTTCGGTCAACGCGTCGGCAAGCTCGGTCACCGATGCGGCGAGGCCTCGCGCGTGATCCCGTAGGTAGAGCCGCAGATCCGTGGCGACCTGATCGTTGCGCGAACGCCCGGCGCGCAGCTTGCCGCCAAGCGCGCCAAGCCTTTCGAGCAAGCCGCGCTCGAGCGCGGTGTGGACGTCCTCGTCCTCGATGGTGGGCCGGAACTGGCCCGTCTCCACCGCGACGTCCAGATCGTCAAGCGCCGCAAGGATTTGGCCCAGCTCATCCGGGTCGAGCAAGCCCGCCGCGGAGAGCACCCGAGCGTGCGCTCTCGATGCGGCGATGTCATAGCGAGCGAGTCTCCAGTCAAAGTGGACACTCACCGAAAGGCGGGCCAGCGCCTCCGCGGGCCCGCCTTGAAACCTTCCGCCCCACAATTTCACTTGGCGTCCCGTTGCGAAGCGAGGCGCGATGGTAGTCCCCACAGGTCGACGAAGCCCTTGGCGAGCGACTGGTCGAACTTGTCGCCCTCGTCGTAGGTCGCGAGGTCGAAGTTGTACAGCGAAGACTCCGACCGGCGGCCGGTGACCGTCGCACGCCCACCGTGCAGGGTCATCCGCACCTCGCCGGAAACGTGCTTCTGCGTCTCGGCGATAAAGGCATCCAAAGACTTCTTCAGCGGCGAGTACCAGAGACCGTCGTAAACCAGCTCGCCCCAGCGCTGATCGACCGACTTCTTGAACCGGGCCACGTCACGTTCGACCGTCACGTTCTCCAGCTCCTGGTGTGCCGTGATCAGGGCGATGGCGCCCGGCGCCTCGTAGATCTCCCGGCTCTTGATACCCACCAGCCGATCTTCCACCATGTCGATCCGCCCCACGCCTTGGGCCCCCGCGCGCCGGTTAAGCTCGGCAATCGCCTGCAGCGGCGTCACCGTCTCGCCATCGATGGCCACCGGTACACCCTGATCGAAGGTGATGATCACTTCATCCGCATCGCGCTGCACAGCGGGCGAAGACGTGTACGAGTAGATGTCTTCGATCGGCCCGTTCCAGATGTCCTCGAGGAACCCGGTCTCGACGGCGCGGCCGAAGAGGTTCTGGTCCACCGAATAGGGCGAGCGGTGCGACACGTCGATCGGCAGACCCTTGGCCTCAGCGTATTCGATCGCCTTGTCCCGGGTCCAGGCGTAGTCACGCGCGGGTGCGACCACCTTCAGGTGCGGGGCAAGCGAGCCAAGGCCCACCTCGAACCGCACCTGGTCGTTGCCCTTGCCGGTGCAGCCGTGCGAGACGATGGTGCCGCCGTGCTTGGCCGCCGCCGCGACGAGATGCTTCACGATGAGCGGCCGGGAAAGGGCGCTGACCAACGGGTATCGCTCCATGTAAAGCGCGTTGGCACGGACTGCGGGCAGGCAGTATTCGGCCGCGAACTCGTCCTTGGCGTCGACCAGCTCGGCCTCCACCGCGCCGCAGGCGATGGCGCGCTTGCGAATTTCCTCCATGTCCTCGCCGCCCTGGCCGACGTCGACGGCGACCGCGATCACCTCGGCACCGGTCTTCTCCGCCAGGTAGGGAATGGCCACGGATGTGTCCAGCCCACCGGAATATGCGAGAACTACCCGCTCAGTCATTTCCTACAGCCCCTTCAATTGCGGTTTCTTCGATGCCGGCCCAGCCGGCGAGTTTGGCAGCCACGGCAGCTCCGCCCTCAGGCGCGCGCGCCACGACGAAAATCGTGTCGTCGCCGGCAATGGTGCCGACGATCTCGGGAATCCCACTGCGGTCGATCGCACTGGCCAGATATTGCGCCGCCCCGGGCGGAGTGCGCAGCACGGCAAGGTTTCCGCTGTGGTCTGTCCCGTTCAGCAGCTCACGAAGGAGCCTGATCAGCTTCAAGGAGCCGATCTCCACCGGGCGCAACGCGCGGTTGCCGTCCTCGGGGATCATGTAGACGCCGCCCACCTTGATCGCCCGCAGCTCCTCGAGATCACGCGAGAGCGTGGCCTGGGTGACTTGCACACCCTCGGCGGCGAGCAGCTCGCCGAGCTCGGTCTGCGAACGTACCTGCTGTGCCCGGATCAGATCCTCGATGCGGGCATGCCTGGCTACGCGGGTGAGCGGGGCTGTCATGCCTGCGCGCCAATCAAGAACGCCAGCAACGACTTCTGGGCGTGCAGCCGGTTCTCGGTCTGGTCGAAGACCACGCTCTGCGGGCCGTCCATCACCTCGTCCGTGATCTCCTCGCCCCGATGGGCTGGGAGGCAGTGCAGCACGATCGCGTTGGGGGTTTCCTTGAGCAGGGCACCGTTTATCTGGTACGGGAGGAACGGCGTGATCCGGTCGATCCCGTCGTTCTCCATCCCCATCGACGTCCAGGTGTCGGTGGCGACAACGTCCACTCCGGACACCGCTTCGAACGGATCGGTCAGCAACGTCACCGATCCGCCGGTATGGGCGGCAATTACGTCAGCTCGCTCCACAATGGACGTTGCCGGGGTGAACTCCGTAGGTGCGGCTATACGCACGTGCATGCCGGCCGTGGCGCCGCCCAGCAGGTACGAGTTGGCCATGTTGTTGTCACCGTCGCCCAGATAGGCCAAGGTGCGACCGGCCGTGTTGCCCAAGTGCTGCCGGATCGTCAGCAGATCGGCGAGGACCTGACACGGATGGAAGCCATCGGTGAGCGCGTTGACCACCGGCACACTGGCGTACTCGGCGAGCTCCACTATCCGGGCATCGGCACCGGTGCGAATGACAATTGCGGCTACGTAACGGGAAAGTGCCCGCGCGGCGTCAGCCATCGACTCGCCCCGGCCGAAGTGCGTGGTGATCGCGTCGACTATTACCGGGGTACCCCCCAATTGGGAAATGCCCACTTCGAAGGAGACCCGTGTACGCAGCGATGGCTTTTCGAAGATGACCGCCACGCTCTTGCCCTCCAGAGCCCGGCCCGGCTTGAGGCTGAGCACCTGGTCCTGTTCGGCCGGGCTGAGATCGTCGTCGCGAAGGAAGTGCTTGATCATTGAATAGCTTCCAGAATGTTCGTGAGGGCAACGATGAATGCGTCGGCCTGCGCGTTGGTGAGGATGAGCGGCGGAGCCAGCCGGATCACGTCCGGCTGAGCGGCGTTGACGAGGAACCCGGCCTCCCGCAACGCATTGGCGACCTCGCCGGCCGGAGTTTCGAGCACGATGCCGAGCAACAGCCCCGCACCGCGGACCTCTTGCACGTGCGGCAAACCGTTGATGCCACGCCGAAGGCGCTCGCCGATCCGCTTCACGTGATCCAGCAAGCCGTCGGCCGCGATCGTGCGAAGCACCGCAAGCGCTGCGGCACAAGCGATCGGGTTGCCGCCGAAGGTGGTGCCATGCTGGCCCGGCTGGAACAGCGCAGCCGCGCCACCCTCATGCTTGGTGGCAAAGGCGCCGTCGGAGAAGGCGACCATCGCCCCGATCGGAAGGCCACCTCCCAGCCCCTTGGCGAGAGTGATGACATCGGGCGC
>DPJL01000474.1:12875-27235 GCA_003543035.1 Micromonosporaceae bacterium
AGCAACGCACCGTGCTTGTCGCACAAGGCCCTCGCCGCGGCCAGATAGCCGGTCGGGGCCGGGACCACGCCCGCCTCCCCCATGATCGGCTCTAGGATCACCATCGCGGTTTCGCCGTCGATGACCTCGGCCAGAGCCTTCACGTCGCCGTAAGGCACGTGCGTCACGTCCAAAGGCAACGGCTTGAACGGGTCGCGTTTGGACGGTTGCCCGGTCAGCGCGAGCGCCCCCATGGTCCGGCCGTGGAAAGCCAGCTCTGCAGCGACAATCTTCGTCCGGCCGGTGAGCCGGGAGAGCTTGAACGCGGCCTCATTGGCTTCCGCGCCGGAGTTGCCGAAGTACACCCGGCCCTGCCGACCGGTGAGCGTCAGCAACAGTTCTGCCAACGCGACGGTCGGCTCGGCGATGTAGAAGTTGGAAACGTGGCCAAGCCGGGAGAGCTGCTTGGTCACCGCCTCGATGACGGCCGGGTGGCCGTGCCCAAGGGCGTTGACCGCGATCCCGGCGAGCATGTCCACATAGGACTTTCCGGCTTCGTCGAAGACCACGGCGCCGGCTCCGCTGATCAAGCCAAGCGATGGCGTGCCGTAGTTGTTGGTGAGCGCCTGCTCCCACCGCTCTTGGAGCGTCATGGCAGCACCGTAGTTCCGGCTGTGGTGAGGGAAATCCCCACCTGTGCGGATGGCACTCCGCCGCGCACCGCGCGCAGACACGCCTCCATTTTCGGCACCATGCCCTTCTCCAGCCCGGGTAGTAGCTCTTCCAGTTCCTGTGCGGTGATCTTCTCGATCAGGCTGGAGGTGTCCGGCCAGTTACCGTAGAGGCCCGGCACATCAGTGATCATCACGAGTTTGCCTGCCTCAAGCGCGATTGCCAGCCCGCCCGCGGCGATGTCGGCGTTGAGGTTGTGCGGGATTCCGTTGGCATCTGGCGCGAGGGTCGAAACCACGGGAACGTATCCGGCTGCCAGCGCCGTGTGAATCAGCGCTGGGTCAATGGATTGCACGTCGCCGACCAGTCCGATGTCCTGCGGCACCCGCTGTGCCGTGATTAGACCGCCGTCCTCGCCGGACAGGCTCACCGCCTTGACCCCTTGCGCGGCAAGCAAACCGACCAGATCCTTGCCCACCGAGAGCAACACCATCCGGGCGATCTGCATCACCTCAGGTGTGGTCACCCGCAACCCGTTGCGGAATTCGGACTCCAGCCCGACCCGATCGAGCATCGCCGAGATCTGTGGCCCGCCGCCGTGCACGATCACCACCTGCTCGCCCTGTTGTACGGCCGAGGCTACGTCCGCCGCGAAGGAGGAACCCGCCGACATGGCATGCCCGCCATACTTCACGACGATCATGACGAGTACGCCGAGTTCTCGTGAACGTATGCGTGGGAGAGGTCGTTGGTCCAGACCGTGGCGGTGGAGCTCCCCGCGTGCAGGTCGACCACGATGCTGATCTCCTCGCCGGAGAGGTCCACCTTCGAGCGATCCTCAGCAGCCGCACCTGCCCGGCAGATCCACACCCCGTTGATGGCCACGTCCAGCTGATCCGGCTCAAACGCGGCACTCGTCGTGCCCACAGCGGCCAGGATCCGGCCCCAGTTCGGGTCGTTGCCGAAGAGGGCGCACTTGACCAGGTTGTTGCGAGCGATCGAACGGCCCACCTCCACGGCGTCGGTTTCCGACGCGGCACCCGCCACCTCGATGGCGATCTTCTTGGTGTGCCCTTCGGCATCGGCCAGCAACTGCTGCGCCAAGTCGTGGCAGGCGGCGGTGACCGCGGCGGTCAACTCCTCCTGGGTCGGCTCCACCCCGGAGGATCCGGAGGCCATCAACAGCACGGTGTCGTTGGTGGACATGCAACCGTCGGAATCGAGCCGGTCGAAGGTGACCCGGCAAGCCTCACCCAGCGCTTCGTTGAGCGCATCAGTGCCGGCGACCGCATCGGTGGTGATGACGCAAAGCATGGTGGCCAGGGCAGGGGCAAGCATGCCGGCTCCCTTGGCCATCCCACCAACCGTCCAGCCGTCACCCTCAACGACCGTCTTCTTTGGACGGCTGTCGGTGGTCATGATGGCAAGCGCCGCATCGTCGCCTCCGGCCTTGCCGAGGCTCTTCACCGCACTGTCCACTCCGGACAGCAGGTTGGTCATGGGCAGCCGCTCGCCGATCAGCCCGGTCGAGCAGACCACCACCTGACCCGCGCCCATCCCGCCGAGTTTCGCGGCGACGTGCTCGGCGGTCTTGTGCGTGTCCTGGAAACCCGCCGGACCCGTGCAAGCGTTGGCACCGCCCGCATTCAACACTACGGCTCGCACCGCGCGGCCCTTGAGCACCTGCTGGCTCCACAGCACCGGAGCGGCCTTGACCCGGTTGGCGGTGAAGACGCCGGCGGCGGTGGCATCGGGACCTTCGTTGACCACGAGAGCCACATCGAGATTGCCCGACGACTTGAGCCCGGCCGCGACTCCGGCCGCCTTAAAACCTTTCGGAGCTGTAACACTCACGGTGCCACTCCATACACAGAAAGGCCGGAGGTCTCCGGCAGGCCTAGCATGATGTTTGCGCATTGGACCGCCTGGCCCGCCGCGCCCTTGCCGAGATTGTCGAGCGCGCTGACGACGATGATCCGTCCACTGTCGACATCGATGGTGGCTTGCAGATGAACGCTGTTGGAGCCCAGGGTTGCCGCCGTGCGCGGCCAGTCGCCCTCTGCGAGCAGATGGACGAACGGCTCATCGAGATACGCGTCGGCGAGCACCTCCCGCACCACGCCAGCGGTGATGTCACAACTGGTTGGTGTCGCGGTGATGGTGGCCAGGATGCCCCGCGGCATCGGCGCGAGGACAGGGGTCAACGACAGCGACTGCGCCCCGGTCGCCTGCTTGATCTCCGGGACGTGCTGGTGCGCCCCAACCTTGTACGGCGTCATGTCGCCCATGACCTCGCTGCCAAGCAGGTGGGTCTTGGGCGCCTTGCCCGCGCCGGAGGTACCCGAGGCGGCCACCACAACGACATCGGTCGACTTAGCCAGACCGCTCATGAGCAGCGGCGCCAGCCCCAGCGTGATCGTGGCGGCGTAGCATCCGGTTGCCGCGACGCGCTGTGACGTGGCGATCTTGCGACGCTGGCCGGGTAGCTCGGGCAGTCCATAGGTCCAGGCGCCCGCGTGCTCGCCGCCGTAATACCGCGCCCATGCATCGCCATCCAGGAGCCGATGATCCGCTCCGAGGTCGACGATCTTCACGCTGTCGGGCAGCTGAGCCGCGAGCGCGGCCGATTCACCGTGCGGCAGGGCCAGGAAAACCAGGTCCGCGGCGGCTAGGACTTCCGGATTGGTGACGCTCAGCTCGAGATTCAAACCCACCAACTGGGGGTGTACCCGAGAAACCAGCTGCCCGGCCTGGGAATGTGCCGTGGCACAGACCAGATCGAGCTCGGGATGCCCGGCGATCAGGCGCAGCAGCTCGCCACCGGCGTAACCACTTGCCCCGGCCACGGCGACCCGGATTCCCATACCCACCTCCGCATAAACATTCGCTCAGTAAGCATACGGACATCCGTATGTTCATGCAAATGAGATCCGACTCACTCACGGTCCCAAACGCCCCTATAGACCCACTCTCGGGTCAGCGGCGGCGCTTGATCGCCGTGATCAGGGAGTTCCCCGCTCGCCACGCCGACGACACGCCCGTAGAAGTCCCTGATCACGCCGATCTTGCGTAGCGGAGGAAGAGGAGGTCGCCGTCGGGGATGGCGTGAACGAGGTTCATTCGGCGGACCGGGTGCGGGTTGCCGGCCGTGATCCGGCCGGCACCGGGCCCGACGAGCACTGGGCCGATGGTCAGGCAGAGATCGTCGATCGCATCCAACGCGGCGAGCGAGCCGAACAAGTGCGGCCCGCCTTCGCAGAGGATGTGTAGGTCCCCGAGCTCAGCGAGCAACTCTGGCAGGGGCGGGCCGCTGCGCGACACCACCACCAAGCGGGGTTGTTCGGTCAACCCGTGTTCGAGGCGCCACTGCTTCTGCGGCTCATCGATGAGATCGCCCTGATAGCCCTCGACCCGGACGGTCCCAGCACCTACCAGGATCACATCGGCGAACATCCTCAGCGTCTTCATCAGCGCCTGGTCGGCCGGTCCACCCAGCGGGCCGGATCTGCCGTCGAGCCAGGCGGCTCCATCCAAAGAACTGACCATGTTGACCCGCAGCATCGGCACGCTGCGATCGGGGGAAGCATATGCCTCGACGAAGTCCATCGCCGTCACATGTTGTGCAACGTATAGGCCGGCGGGCGCCACCCCAGGATCGCCTCGGTCATCCGCACCGCGTCCACGGATTCGCGCACGTTGTGCATGCGAACGATGCGGGCTCCCTGGAGTACGGAAAAGACTGCCGCGGCAAGGCTTCCGGAGAGCCGTTCGCCCGGGGCGCGGTCGAGTGTCTCGCCCACAAAGTCCTTGTTGGACACCGCGGCCAGCGTCGGATAACCAAGCTCCGCGATCTCGTGCAGCCGTCGGGTCAGCTCAAGGGTGTGAAAGGTGTTCTTGTTGAGATCGTGGCCCGGATCGATGATGATCTGTTCGGGCCGCACGCCGTGGCTGAGCGCCACTTCGACCCTGTCCCGCAGGAAGCTCGCGATCTCGCCCGCGATGTCGCCGTACTGCGGTTGCGGGAAATGAGTCCGCGGCTTGGCGAGACTGTGCGTGATGATCAGTTGGGTGTGCGGCCGGGCCGCCACCAGATCGGCGAGCGCCGGATCGTGCAAACCCGTGGTGTCGTTGACGATGTGAGCCCCGGCATCGAGCGCCGCCTCGGCAACGTCGGCCCGGAACGTATCGACACTGATCGCAATATTCGGGTGCTGCCCGGCGGCTGCTTCAATCACCGGCAGGACCCTTTCCGCCTCGACGTCAGCGGGCACTTCGCCGTCATTGGGGGAGAACTTCACTCCCCCGATGTCGACCCAATCCGCGCCCTCGGAGACGGCCTGGCTGACTGCCGCCACCGCCTTGTCGAGGGCATAGGTCGCGCCCTGGTCGTAGAAGGAGTCGGGTGTCCGGTTCACCACCGCCATCACAGCGACCTGGCGATCGAAGTCGAACCTTCGCCCGGCGATGTCGCGCACCGGATCCCGCAGCCGCGGGAGGAAGACGCCCTGCATGATCCCCAGACTAGTAGCCGGCGCGCAGTTGAAGTCCTTTGCCACTCGCTTGCCCCAGCACCAGGCGATCGGTGTCTATCCGCATCGTGACCTCGCCCTTGAGCACCTCGAGCACCCACTGCTCAAGCATCCCGGCGTCGCCGAGACAGGCCTTCTTGGTGGTCGCGATCTGCTCGAAGGTGATCTTCTCCGGGCCCACCTTCGCCGTGCCGGTCAAGGTGTTGCAGCCGGTGTTACCAGAGACCTTGTCGCCGTCGGCGAAGATCAGATATGCCTGCGCGCCGCCCGGAACAGAGCTGGCCGCCTCACCGTCAAGGAGCGAATCCACTGTCCACTTCGGACCCACGAGTTTGCGGTCCGGGTCGACCACCTTGCGATCGGTCAACTTGATCTCCGTCTTATCCGCGCCGGTGAGCACGAGATTGTCGCCGCTCAACGCCCAGACCGGCTTGCCGGTGAGGAACTTGGTCACCCACTCGTCCTGCTGATGCCGCGCCTCGTCGCATCCCATGTCGGTGCCGCCCATTTCGCTGGCGGCCAGCTTGTCGCCCTCAAAGGAGACGGTGCCGAAGAGGTGATTGCAGCCGGCCTGCGCGGCGATCTTTCCCTTTTCCGGAAAGGACAGGCTTATCCGGGTACCAGAAACGAGTGTTTTGTTTTTGACCTCAGTGGAAAGGAAGGTCCGCCCTATCAGTTGACTGTCGTCGCCGGTTTTGTCACCGGCGCCAGGGCCAGGGCCGGGGCTGGTCCCACCGCAACCAGCCATAACCACCAGCAAAACCGTCAGGGCAGACCCGATCCTTGGCCGCACCGGGCCTAGAGGAGCTTCACACTTTTCGCGAGGCGACGCCCGGTGGCCCAGGATTGCGGTCATCATGAGTTCTTCGACGACCCCGTGGAGCTCGAGGTTCCTCGAAGCACCGCGCCGAAGCGTGCCGTGGTGACTGCTACGGCCGCGTCGCGCGCGGCGACGGCCTCCTCCACGGTCAACGTTCGATCCGGGGCGCGGAAGGTCAGGTTGTAAGCGAGCGATCGCTTACCCTCCTCGATCCCCTTCCCCGCGTAGACATCGAAGAGCCGCAACGACTCCAGCAACGGCCCGGCTCCCTCGCGGAGCGCCTCCTCCACCGCGGCATTCGGCACCTCCTGTGGAAGCACGAGCGCCACGTCGATCAGGGCCGGTGGGTAGTTGGAGATCACCGGTGGTGGCGTCACCCCGGGCAACGGCACGGCATCGAGCTCAAGCTCCATGGCGCAGGTGCCCTTGGGCAGATCGAGCGCGGCACATACGGCCGGGTGCAACTCCCCGGCCTTGCCCACGACGACGCCGTTGACCGCGATCGAGGCGCATCGGCCAGGGTGGAAGGGCTCGGCGACGAGTTGTCCCACCTCGATCTGCGACTCGGGCACTGCCGAGGCCGAGAGCACATCGCGAGCCGCCTGTACGGCGTCGGCCCACGAAGCCGCACGACCCGCGCCCCACCAGCCGGAACGCTCGAACTCGCCGGTCAGGATCGCCGCGACCATCCACGGTTGACGCGGCACTGCCTCGTTCGCCGTCTGCCACAGCTCCTCGCTCGGCTTGCCTTCCACGCCCATCACGGGCGGAGCTGGAGCGTCGGGTGAAGGCAGGAACACCAACCCCTGCTCGTAAAGCGCCACATCGCGCTGGCCCCGGCCGAGATTGCGCTTGAGCGCGCTGATCAGCCCGGGCAGCAGGCCGGTCCGCATGTACGGCTCTTCCTCCGAGATCGGATTCGCCAGTCGCACTGCTTCTGGTGGCAGGCCGAGTGTGTCCATCACCGCTCGTGAGGCGAACGGATACGTGAGAACTTCGACGTAGCCCTGCTCAGCCAACGTCCGGCCGACCGAGCGCTTGCGGCGCTGCGACGCGGTGAGCCCGTTGCCCGGCGGGGCGATCGGGAGCACGCTGGGGACCTTCTCGAAGCCGTCCAGCCGCACGACCTCTTCCACCAGGTCGGCCGGCTCGCGCAGATCCGGCCGCCAGGTGGGCGGGATGACCTCGACGTGATCGTCATAGGCCGCCACATCGCAGCCGATCTCGGTGAGCAGATCGGCAATGCGGTCAACGGAGTAGTCCACGCCAATCAGCTTGCTGGGCTTGTCCGCCGCCATCGAGATGGTGACCGGGTCGGCCGGGTAGTTGAGGTCGAGGACCTCGGCGCCCGGCTTGCCACCGCCGTGCTCCACCAGAAGCGCGACCGCACGCTCGATCGCGACCAGGCACAGGTTGCGGTCGACGCCACGCTCCCACCGCTTCGCGGCTTCGCTGAAGAGCTTGTGCCGCCGGGCGGTGCGCCCGACCATGGCCGGATCCCAGTGCGCCGCTTCGAAAAGGACGTTTGTGGTCTCCCCCGGGACGATCTCGGAGGTCTCGCCGCCCATGACGGCCGCCAGCGAGATCACCCCTGTGTCGTCGCAGATCACCATGTCCTCTTCGGACAACTGACGCTTGACCCCGTCGAGCGTGACGAGCTCCTCCTTGGCGCGCGCCCGCCGCACCACGAGGCTGCCCTTGATCCGGTCGGCGTCGAAGGCATGCATCGGCTGACCCAACTCGAGCATCACGTAGTTGGTGATGTCGATGGGCAGCCCGAGGGTGCGGATGCCGGCCGTGGTCAGCCTGCGCTTCATGAAGTCCGGCGTCGGGGCGTGCGCGTCCACGCCACGCACCAGCCTGGCCGCGAACCGGTCGCAGCCCGCGGTGTCCTCGATGGTCAGCGGCCACGCGGGCTTCTTGGTCGCCTCGGTGCGCGGGCCGAAACCGGGATCGTTGAACGGCACGTGATAGCTATGCGCGAGCTCTCTTGCGAGGCCGCGGACGCTCATCTGGTACCCACGGTCAGGAGTGATTTCAAGCGCAAGGCCGATGTCATCCAAGCCGACGACGGGCCTGGCGTCATCCCCTGGCTTCGCTTCTATGGACGAAGGCAGCACGATGATGCCGCTGTGGTCGTCACCGAGCCCCAGCTCGCGGGCAGAGCAGATCATGCCGTTGGAGACGCGGCCGTAAGTCTTGCGGGAGCCCACATCGAAGCCGCCGGGCAGCACGCCACCCGGCAGGATCACCACGACCAGATCGCCCTCATTGAAGTTGGCCGCGCCGCAGATGACCTCCTGCGGGGCCGACCGTCCAATGTCGAGGGTCACGAACCGGATGGGCTTCTTGAACTCTTTGAGCTCCTCGACGGTCAGCACCCGGCCGACCACGAGCTCACCCTTGACCGTCTCCCGCTGATCGACGATGTGCTCGACCTCGATGCCGAGATTGGTGAGCGCCAGGTCCAGCTGCTCGGCCGTGACATCGGCCGGCAGCTGAACATGTTCCCGCAACCAGGAAAGTCCAACTTTCATGGTCAGTGCACCTCCATGCCGAACGCGCGGGTGAACCGCACATCGCCTTCGATCATTTCCCGCATGTCCGACAGGCCGTTGCGGAACATCAGAGTCCGCTCGATGCCCATGCCGAACGCGAACCCGGAATACTCCTCCGGGTCGATTCCGCAGGCGCGCAACACATTCGGGTTCACCATGCCGCAGCCGCCCCACTCGACCCATTGCGGTCCGTCGCGATGCGCCTCGAACCAGACATCGAACTCGGCCGACGGCTCGGTGAACGGGAAGTAGTGCGGACGCCAGCGTGTCTTAGCCTCCGGGCCGAACATGGCCCGCGCGAAGTGATCCAGCGTCCCCTTGAGGTGGGCCATGGTGATGTCCTTGTCCACGACCAGGCCCTCGACCTGGTGGAAGACGGGCGAGTGAGTGGCGTCGAGCTCGTCGGTCCGGTACACCCGGCCGGGCACGATGATGTAGATCGGCGGCTTGCGCGTCAGCATCGTCCGCGCCTGTACCGGACTCGTATGCGTCCGCAGCACAAGGCCCTCACCAGCCCAGAAGGTGTCCATCAGGCCACGGGCCGGATGGTCGGGCGCGATGTTGAGCGCGTCGAAGTTGGCCCATTCGAGCTCGAGCTCGGGGCCTTCGGCCACCTCGTAACCCATGCCCACGAACAGATCGCTGATCCGTTCCATGAGTGTCGTGAGTGGATGGCGGGCGCCACGGGGCCGGCGATCCCAGGGCAGCGTGACGTCGACCTGCTCCTCGCGCAGGACCCGCTCCTGCTCCTCGGCCTCGAGCTCGGCGAGCCGGGCGTCATAGGCGGCCTGAATCTCGCCGCGCGCCTCGTTGACCCGCTTACCTGCCTCGGCTTTGGCCGCAGGTTGCAGCGAACCGATCTCCCGGCGCGCTAGCGAAACCGCCGAGCGGTCGCCGAGGTGTTCGGACTTGAGCTCGGCCAGAGCCTTCAAATTGGACCCCACGGCAAAGGCCTCGCTCGCCTTTTGCACAGCGTCTTTGAGCGCGTCGGCGCTGAGCAGCGCAGGCGCCTTCGGGTCGTACGGATCGTTGCGATATGTCATGAGAACTCCAGATGCGGCGACCGGGTCAGTCTATGAGCACATGGCTGGGCCACAGCCCACCGGGAGCAGCAAGGAGGAGGTTTGCGCGTTCAGCCCTCCAGCCCGCGACCGGCGGGCTGACTAAAGCTCATGGGGCGAATGCTGCGCACGAGCCGAAGCATACAGGCACACTGCCGCGGCTGCTGCGAGGTTAAGGCTCTCTGCCCCGCCATAGATGGGTACCCGGACCCGCTCGGCCCTATCCAGCACATTCTCGGGCAGCCCGTGGGCTTCGCTGCCGAACAGCCATGCAGTGGGCTGGGTGAGCCTGGGCTCGATCTCGAACAGATCGACCGCTCCCCGGCCCGTCGTTGCCAGGACTTGCAAACCGGTCAACCCGCCCAGCACCTTGTCGATGTCGCGCTCTCGCACGATGTCCACATGGAAGATGCTTCCTGCGCTCGCTCGCACGCACTTACCGTTGTACGGATCAACAGCGTCACCCGCGAAGATCACTACGTTGGCCCCCGCCGCGTCAGCGGTTCGCAGGATGGTGCCGGCGTTGCCAGGGTCGCGAATGTCCACCGCCACGGCCACCAGACGCGGCTTGCGCGCCACAGCGTCCTCAAGCGGGATATCCAGCTGCTCGCACACCGCAACGACGCCCTGCGGGTTCACCGTGTCGCTCAGCGCCGCCATCGCCTCGTCGTTCACCACCGACACGCGCCGATCTTGGAGTTCAGGTGGGGACGACACACGCAAATCCCGCGAGTCCCCCACCACAAGTCCAAGATCGGCGGGGAGCAAGGCCTCGGTGACGAAGAGCTCACGGACGATCCCGGCAGCCAAAGCCTCCCCGACGGCTTGGGGACCTTCGGCGAGGAACAGGCCGGTCTCATCCCGCTCCTTGCGGCGATGAAGCTTCAGAGCAGCAGAAACCCGGGGCGTCCGCGTCGTGTACGGAGCTTCCCCGGGTTTGCGTGCGTTGCTCAAACTATGCGGCCTGTGCTTCCGCGACGGCCTTCTTGGCGACCTCGACGATGCCCGCGAACGTGGCCTCGTCGTTGACGGCCAGCTCAGCGAGGATCTTGCGGTCCACCTCGATACCGGCCAGCTTCAGGCCCTGGATCAACCGGTTGTAGGTGATCCCGTTGGCCCGGGCACCCGCGTTGATCCGGGTGATCCACAGCTGGCGGAAGTCGCCCTTGCGGTCCTTGCGGTCGCGGTAGGCGTATTGCATCGAGTGGAGCATCTGCTCCTTGGCCTTGCGGTAAAGCCGCGAGCGCTGCCCGCGGTACCCCTTGGCGCCCTCGAGCAGGGTGCGGCGCTTCTTCTGGGCATTCACTGCCCTCTTGACGCGTGCCATCTCGTCGTCTCCTTTATGGGTCTATCCGGGGTGGCGCGCGTCAGCGCCCGAGCATCTTCTTGATCCGCGGCGCGTCGACCTTGGCGACCTCAACGGTCCCGGTCAGCCGACGGGTACGGCGGGAGGACTTGCCCTCCAGCAGGTGACGCTTACCGGCCTGCTCGGCAAGGATCTTGCCGGAGCCGGTGATCTTCACCCGCTTGCCCATGCCGGTGTGGCTCTTCATCTTCGGCATTTTGAAGTTCTCCCCTGACTATGTGTGCTGTGGTGCCTTGATCAAGCGTGGATCGAGCGTTAGCCCTGCGCAGAGGCTTCGGCAATGGTCTCGTCGACCGGAATCTCCGCAGTCGCGTCGCCTTCCTTGCGGGCGGCGACCTTGGTGGTCCGGTGCGGCGCAAGCACCATGATCATGTTGCGGCCATCCTGCTTGGCCTGCGACTCGACGAAGCCCATTTCCGTGACTTCTTCCTCGAGCTTGCGCAGAAGCCGGAAACCCAGCTCCGGGCGGTGCTGCTCGCGACCGCGGAACATGATCGTCACCTTGACCTTGTCCCCGGCCTTGAGGAACCGCAGGACGTGACCCTTTTTGGTCTCGTAGTCGTGCGGGTCGATCTTTGGCCGGAGCTTCATCTCCTTGATGACCGTCTGCTGCTGGTTACGCCGTGCTTCCCTAGCCTTGAGCGCGCTCTCGTACTTGAACTTGCCGAAGTCCATGAGCTTGCAGACGGGCGGGCGTGCCATAGGCGCAACCTCGACCAGATCCAAATCCACATCCGCGGCCAGCTGCAGGGCTCGCTCAAGTGGGACAATGCCCACCTGCTCGCCCTCAGGGCCGACCAGACGGACCTCTCGTGCCCGGATCTGTTCGTTTACGCGTGGCTCGACGCTGATGAGGCCTCCTCGATAGTGCTTATGACGTGCGACCGAAAAGCAGAAGGCCCGAGGCAGTCACCTCAGGCCCACTCGACCGGTCATCTGTGCACGTCAGCGCACCCCAGCACAGGTGCCGGGTGACCGGACCCGATCCGATGAAATCGAACGGGTGGGAGCGGGCGCTCCGCTTGGTTCGCCATACACAAGGGCATGGCAAGGTCGACGTCGTCGAGACTAACACATTGGCTAGCGTGCCTGCGCATGCAGTGACCGCAGACACCGCACGGCTTCCACCGCGTGTTCCTTGTCCACCGCCTGAACTGCTAAAACGGACACCGTGTCGTCATCTTCCAGCTCCAGGTAGAGCCACGGCTGGCCCCGATCGAAGCTGACCTTGCGGACGACCTGCCACGGGAGCTGGTACCCGCCGATGATGTTCCGGACTTTGATCCCCTCGGCATCGGCCTGCACTCTCGGGCGAGCGATCAGCATGACTCCCGCGGCGAAGAGGGCACCCAGGCCGATCATGGCGTACTTGTCTCCGGGCTGGAAGCTGGCATTGGTCAACGCCACGCCGATCACCGAGAAGAGCACGAAGATGGCCACCGCCGCGATCGCGCATACCACTCGGACGCGACGCGGCCGGTAATCCAGCGTCTCCATCACAGCCTGCAGGCGTGGATGTCGGTAACCAGGATGGCGCGTGCACCCAGCTCATAGAGCTCGTCCATGATTCGGTGTACCTCGGCCCGCTTCACCATGGCCTGGACCGCGACCCATCCCTCGCGGTGTAGCGGCGAGATGGTCGGCCCCTCGATCCCTGGGGTGATGGCACAGGCGTCGTCGAGCTGATCGGCACGCACGTCGTAGGCAAGCATCACGTAGCGCCGGGCCACCAGCACGCCTTGCAGACGGCGCAAGAGCTGCGCCACCGGGCCGTTGGTGGCCTCCTGCCGGCCGATGAGAACGGCCTCGGAGACCAGGATCGGCTCCCCCATCGGGACAAGCCCGGCCTGGCGCAGGGTCGAACCGGTCGCCACCACGTCGGCGATGACGTCGGCGACCCCGAGCCGGATGGCGTTTTCCACCGCGCCGTCCAACTTCACGACCTGAGCCTTGATTTCGTGCTCGGCCAGATAACGCTCGACCACGCGCGGGTAGGAGGTGGCAATGCGTTGTCCCGCAAGGGAAATCGAGGGATCCGGCGCGGCGAAGCGGAAGGTCGCGCCCGCGAAACCGAGGCTCAGCAGCTGGCGGACCGGCGAGCCGGAGTCGATTAGCAGATCCTGGCCGGTGACACCAAGGTCGAGGTCCCCGGAGTCGACATAGGTCGCGATGTCGCGGGGGCGTAGGTAGAAGAATTCGACATCGTTGTCACTGTCCAAACAGGTCAGATCACGGTCATCGGTGCGCTGCCGATAGCCGGCCTCACGGAGCATGTCCGAGGCGGGGCGGGAAAGCGTCCCCTTGTTGGGTATGGCGATGCGAAGCAACGTGGGCTCCCCTTACAGGTGGCGGTAGACGTCTTCTAGCTCGAGCCCGGCCGCAAGCATGAGCACCTGAGCCTGGTAGAGCAGCTGGGAGATCTCTTCGGCGGCACGGTCGCGGCCCTCATGCTCCGCGGCCATCCAGGACTCGGCCGCCTCTTCGACGACCTTCTTGCCCACCGCATGGACACCCTGGCGAACCGCCGCCACAGTGCCGGAGCTCGGATCTCCCGCGACGACCTTGGCGCGCAGCTCCTCGAACAGCCCTTCGAACGTCTTCACCCGGCCATTGTGCCCGAGTCTCAGCTCACGACCACCGCGTGGTCGTCCGCGAACTCCTTGGCCGAGTCCTTCGGGGAGATCAGGAAGGCCGAGATCACATATTCGCCCGGCTCGAGGGTGACCACCTGCTTGGCTTCTCCCTGCTGCGGAGCGCCGTTGTTGAGGGTGACAAAGCCCTGCTTCACTACGGCCGTCCCCTGACGGACCTCGTAGTGGACGGTCGCTTCGAACGCTATCCCGGCGATATGCAGGGTCACCTCCCGGCCGACCTTGTCGCCGTGCTGCGGGCTGATGAGCCAGACCAGTGCCAGCACATCGACAGCGCTGCCCCGGCGCAACGGCTTGCTCACATCGACATGTCCCCAGAGATCGTTCGCCGGGCGGCCGTCGAGGCGCAGGCTCACATCCACCAGATTCGGCACCGCGGTGACCGTCCAGACCAGTTGCTGCACCGCAATATGCGCGGCCTCGGCGCCCAGGCTGTTGACCGTGGCGCCGGTCAGATCGACCGTGGCGGTCTGGCCGCTGATCGACACGTTGGCGACGCGGGCAGCCGGCGGCCAAAGGTTGCGATAGTCGGGATCGATGGCGTTACGGGAGAGCATCTCGGTGACCGCGGCCCGCACCTGGGCCGGCACCGAGCCGTCCTGAGCCGAAATCTTGTGGAACTCGCGGACAAGGCGTGGGCCCCGCCCTTCCGCGGTGAGGGCGTAATACACCGCGACGGTTTGCTGAGCCGGGCCAGCCGTCGGCGAGACCGGTGACGAAGTCG